>CAYOUY010000443.1:0-7017 GCA_964407245.1 uncultured Acidobacteriaceae bacterium | reverse complement strand
GTGATGGCTTCGGTCGGATAGCCGGCGTTATCGACCAGGATTTCCTGCGCGGTGATCAGGACGTCGACCGCGTAGCGATAGGCGTCGATATCGAAGACGCCGTTGGGC
The DNA here is from genome assembly GCA_964407245.1 of uncultured Acidobacteriaceae bacterium. GTDB lineage: Bacteria > Acidobacteriota > Terriglobia > Terriglobales > Acidobacteriaceae > Sulfotelmatobacter. Next base: position 6,909 of record CAYOUY010000443.1, on the reverse strand, counting down.
GCGAACTTCATCAGGTTGAGCGACGCGAGGTTGCAGGCGGAGTCGTCGAGGAACATGTACTCGGAGCAGGGGTTCGAGGCGTTGATGCGCGCCGTGTTCTTCGACGTGTGCCAGCGGTTGACCGTGGTATCAAACTGCATGCCGGGATCGCCGCACTGCCAAGTCGCCTTGGCGATCTTCTCAAGCAGGTTGTGCGCCTTGTAGGTGTTGACCCCGCGGCCACCGAGAATGGCACGAGTGGAGAAGTCGCCGTCGCGCTCGACCGCGAGCATGAATTCATCGGTCACGCGCACCGAGTTGTTGGCGTTCTGGAAGAAGATGGAGGAGTAGGCGTCGGAGTCAGGATGCGAGCCGTCGTAGCCCATGGCGACGAGGGCATGCGCCTTGGCTTCCTCTTTCTGCTTGCACTCGATGAAGTCGATGATGTCGGGATGGTCGACGTTAAGGATGACCATCTTGGCGGCGCGGCGAGTCTTGCCGCCACTCTTGATGACGCCGGCAAAGGCGTCGAATCCTTTCATGAAGCTGAGCGGCCCCGAGGCAGTGCCGCCGCCGGAAAGGGTTTCGGTGGATCCGCGCAGGGGCGAAAGATTTGTGCCTGTGCCGCTGCCCCACTTGAAGAGCATGCCTTCAGTCTTGGCGAGAGTAAGGATCGAGTCGAGCGAGTCTTTTACTGAGTTTATAAAACAAGCGGAGCACTGCGGCTTCCTGTAGCCGGTGACGCCGAATTCAACCTGCTGGGTCAGAGGGTTCCAATGCCAGTTCTGACCGTCGGAGTTAGGCTCGATGCGGTCGCAGCCAACATTGAACCAGACGGGCGAATTGAACGCCGCGTACTGGCGGACGAGGATGTGAACGAGTTCGTCGTGGAAGGCGGCGCCGTCTTCGGGCGTGCGGAAGTAGCCCTGGGCGAGTCCCCAGTCGCGGATGGTTTCGGCGACGCGGGCCACGAGCTGGCGGACTCCGGTTTCGCGCTCAGCGGTGCCGAGCTTGCCGTGCAGGTATTTCGACGCGACGATGTTGGTCGCGGTCATGGACCAGTCCTTGGGGACTTCGACGTCTTTTTGCTCGAAGATCACGTTGCCCTGGGCGTCGGTGATCTGAGCGGTGCGGAGCTCCCATTCGACCTCGGAATAAGGAGAGACGCCCGGCTTGGTGAAAAGGCGGCGGAACTGCAGGCCGGGCGCCTTATCTTTCTTTTTGGCCGGCATGACCGCCAAGTTTGACGGGGCGGCGGATTCGGTAGTGTTCACGGTCTTAGCTTCGGGCATCTTTATCTCGGCCGTCTTTATCTCAGACATCAGGGGCTCTCCTAATTAGATTCTATGCGTCTTGCGTCCGATTCGACGCGGGGTGGGCGGCGGATCGGGTCTCCGGTCAAAAGCCGGACGGAAAGGGCGACGGACGCGGGACGCTGGATTCGGCGCCATCCTCTTTCATGCTCGCTTCGCTCGCAGGGCGGACCCGTTCGACTCCCCCTCGCGATGCTCGGGCTCGCTCAGGGCAGGGTTCTGCCTCCGCCCCTACACGAGTCTCGGTGATCTCCAGCGATGACGCAAAGTGGGCGCCGATGCCGCTGGCTTTCTCTGCGGAATTGGCAATCCACTGATTCAGGGCGTTCCCGATCGAGCGACGCTGCGTCGTGTCTTCGATAACGACGTAGCGGATAAAGTAGCGGCCAGAGAGCAGGCGGTCACGCAACGGATTCTGGCGCGACAGCATGCGGTCGAGGACGAAGGCCATGTCGTCGTCTTCGAAGAAGTGGGTGACGGCGAGCATGCGGCGGCCCTCGGCTCCGGGAGCCGGTGTCAACCTCACGATCTCTTCTGCCAGCGCGAAGACGCCGGGCTGGCTGGGGACGAACAGCAGGCTGTGCACGGATTCGCAGCGGAACCACCGTGACCAGCGAAGGCGGCGGTAATCGACGGGGCGATCAAAACCGTACCGCGCCAAAGACTCCGAAACCAGACGGGTTAAAGCTTCCACTGCGGGCTCCTTTGATGCGTGTTGCGGTTCCTTCTTGATGAGGTCCTTCGCTTCGCTCAGGATTTCGGCGCGCGGCTCAGACGCCGCGCAACCGCCTCAACCGGCTCGTGATGACAAAACCTACTCACCCGCTGCCGAGGCAGCAGTGCTTGCCTTGCTGCACTTTCAGTTTCGTCGTGCCCCGGGGGAGGGTCGGGGAACGGCCACCGCACCTACCTGGCTTCGGGTGTTCGCTGCGGGGTCGGCGAAACGCCTAAAGCCTTGCTACTTACCGCTCGCGGAGGGCGCCAGGTCACCTCCGGCCTGGCGCCGCACCCCCGTTTTTCTTCACTCCTACCGGAATTCCATCCCATTCCCGTGGGGTGAAATTCGGATACTGGGAATGCAAACTTACTCCTGCCAATTGTGCCTGTCAAGAGGGAAACACAATAGGTTGTATCCCTAGCAATGACGGCCCTGATGCGGGGTTAAGTTCGGCTAGTGGTCGGGTTTTCCACACGACCAAAGGGCGTTGGTTGAAGTTCGCCTCAGCGGCTAAAGCCGCAGTTCCAAGTTTGCTGCTCAGCGGCACGGCTGAAGCCGTGCCCTGATACGAACCGTGGGGCTGAAGCCCCGTTTTTCTCGAGCATGCATGACGCGCCGCTAAAGTGCCGCTCTTCCACGCTCACGTCAGGATGATGGACCTTTACATCACGCCCACGCGCGCGGCGGAGAGGGGCGGCGATCGCGCCAGGGTTGTGAAGGTTGCGGAAGTTTGCGGCGGGCGGTCTCGCTGGCCCGCACAAGAGAAACTCCACTGTCGGTGAGCATGGGAACGTAGACGTCCTCGAAGATCTGGCGTGGCGTAATGCTGACGACGCCGTCGCAAGATTCGACGAGATAGTCGCCCTTGCGGCCACTGTGTTGCCGGCCGAGAGAGTCGACGAAGCTGAGACTCGCGCTGAGTTGTTTGGCCTTCACTAAGAAGCGGGTACGGTAGGTGATCCATTCGGCGGACGATTTCATGGCGCTGACCCGAGTGCAAATTCGCTTTGCCAGCTTTCGTGATGGTCTTCCGTTGGCTGAACCGGGCTGGCTGGTGCCGCCGGATCGAAACTGGCAATTTTTTTGTTGTGAGCGAAGGAGAATGTACGAGCGAATTCGGCTCAGGTCAATCCAACATTTTTGGTGCATGTGAGGAAAACGATGGCTTGCGACGGTGGCGATGAAGAGCGATGAAGCTTTGACTGAATGTCGCCGCATTCGGCGCGATATGACGGAGGTTTAGGTATCAGCGGACTGGGCTGGTGAAATCTGCTAGAGTGGGCAGCCGGAATATCCACAGCGACCGCACAGGAAATGCAAATCCAGATGACGCTTTCCGGTTGCGATCTCTGTGGAGAGGCATTGTGTGGCGAAAAGTCGATTACGGCATCTCTTTCTTCGTGCTTGCGAAACGTTGCTTCTCGGCCGGTGCCTTTGAATTGCCGCCTATGAAGCTCAGGACGCGCTGCTGAAATTCCGCTGGGGCGGTACTGATGGCTCCGCAATGGTCTGCTCCCCAGACTTCCCAGAGTTGCGTGTGGAGATTGTGGGCGTGAATGAGCCTTGAATGGCGGACGGGAATGTTGCTATCGATCTGCCCGTGAATGAGAAGAACGGGAGTCGTCGTGGCGGCGATGGAGTCTTCCGGGGAGATGCTTTCCATATCACGGCCGTATTTCCAGCGCGCCCTGAGGAATGCGACTTCCACTAGCGGACGAAAGATTGTGCGGCCTACCCAGGGACCGAGGTGGAAGGGCTGTCCCATGCGGTCATAGGCGATCTCACGAAAACTGGCGAAAGAAGACTCGGCGACAACGGCGCAGAAGCGTGACGGTGCGTCGAGAGACTGCAGGAGTTGCGCGGCGCCCATTGATTCTCCGAAGCCGAAAATGCAACGAGGGTGGTTTTGCGCGCTGAGAAAGTCGACCCACTGTTGAATGTCGTTGCGTTCGAGAAGGCCGTAGGTGGCGAGCATGCCTCCGCTTACGCCGTGAGCGCGCGCGTCGGGCATGAGCACGGTGAATCCGCGAGCGAGGAGAAGTTGGGCGTAGCCGGTCATGCCGAGGCGATTGTCGCTGAGACCATGAAGGAGAAGAACTGCATCGCCGTTGGCGTGGTGGGGCTGAATCATCCAAGCGCGAAGGATGACGCCATCGTGGGTGGTGAGCGAAGCATCGCTCAGTTCGGCGTCGAGCGTGTGGGCGGAGCCGCGCATGGCGGTGACGTCGGTATCAGTGAGCAGGCGGCGGGCCGGATGGAGGGCACCGTCGGCAACGAAGATACCTCCGATCACGCACACGCCCAGGTAAAGCAGGAATACTAGGAGCAGACGGCGGAGCCAGCGAGTGGTACGCATGTCAGCTAGATATTACGGGTCTATTGGGCGAGAGGTTCCAGCGGTTCAGTGCCTGCGAGGCGGAGAGCCAAAGTCAAAAGCCCCACTTCTGTTCAAACGCGGCCAGAAGTGGGGCACCCGACTCCTTATCTCAGGCCCACCCTCTGGTACAGAACGCGACAAGGGAGGGACGAGAGAAATCAAAATCCCCACCCTGTCGCGCAGAACGCGACAAGGGTGGGGCAACCCAAAATCAAAATCCCCACTTCTGGCAACAGCGGCCAGAAGTGGGGCACCCAATCTCGATTCGATCTTGGTCTAGCGGTGGGCCATGGCGGGCTCGTGGGCTTCCTTGCCCGACTTGAAAGCGGCGTAACGCTTGTTGATCTCGTCCCAGTTGACCACGTTCCACCAGGCGGCCAGATACTCCGGGCGGCGGTTCTGGTATTTCAAATAGTAGGCGTGCTCCCAGACATCGTTGCCGAAGATGGGGTAAAGGCCCTGCGATAGCGGGCTGTCCTGATTCGGCGTGCTCATGATCTGGACTTCGCCGTTCGGCTTACCCGCCAGCCAGACCCATCCTGAGCCGAACTGCTTGGCGCCGGCATCGTTGAACTTCGCCTGAAAGTCCTTGAAGTTGCCGAAGGTTTTGTTGATGACTTCGGCGATGGGGCCGGTCGGATCGCCGCCGCCCTTTGGCTTCATGATCTTCCAGAACATGGTGTGGTTGACGTGGCCTCCGCCATTGTTGCGGACGGCAGTGCGGATGTCTTCTGGAATGGCGTTGAGGTCGCGGATGAGATCTTCGGCAGTCTTGCCGGCGAGATTGGGATGCTTCTCGAGAGCGGCGTTCAGGTTTTTCACGTAGGCGCCGTGGTGCATGTCGTGATGCAGAGTCATCGTCTGCTTGTCGATGATCGGTTCCAGCGCGTCGTAGGCATAGGGTAGCGGTGGTACTTCGTGAGCCATGATGTCCTCCAGAAAGTGAGATGACGGCAGATGTGATTTCGATGCAGCGGCGGGGATGATTATAGCGCGGGACGGGGCGGCTTAAGAAAAAGCAGGTTCCTCGCTTGCCGTCGCATTCGCTCCGGCTGCACTCGGAATGACAAAGAGTATAAGAACTCGGAATGACAAGAACTTCTTGTAATGGCGAGGCTTGTAGAGATTTCTGCAAAGACTTTCTGTAACAAACGTCACAAGCCGGCTGTGCAAATTCCTGTTTGAGTCATCCTTCGTCGTGCGAGTCACTTTCTCCCCAGCAGGCGGATGCGTGACGTAAACGCGCGGCCTTCGCAGGCGCTGAAAGTCGGTGCAGGGTGGTTGAGATTGGGGTTGGCGCTGTTCACGATAACGCCGTCGACGACGAACGGATTGCAGCGGCCGGTGATGTTGTCGAAGCCGCCGCGGAGGGCGAGATAGTATCCGAAGAGATGGAAGCGCTTTTCGAGTTGCACGTTGAGGGAGAAATAGTAAGGGAAGCGCTCGGCGCCGGGCGGGCTGATGAGCTGCTGCTGATCGTTAAGAAGGCTGAAGGGGAAGCCGGTGCGGGCTTCGGCAGAGTAAGCGACTTCGAGTTGATGAATGATGGGCAGCCTGAAAAAGGGCAGGTATCCCCAGGAAAGGAAGCGATTGGGAGTGTCCCAGGGATACGGGCCGGGCTGCTGCGGGCTGAGCAGGTTGCTGTCGACGTTGAAGTCGAGGACCTGGTTGGAGTGGGCGTGCGAGCGCGTGTAGGAGCCCATGATGGCGTAACTCTCGCTGAAGTTGCGGCGGAGGGTGAACTGCAAGGCGTCGTAACGATCGTCGCGCGTGTTCTGGAGGGCGTAGTCGCCTCCGGCGGCGTTGTTGGGCGTGTTGTAAACGAATCCGCGGGTGCCGCGCTTTTCTAGGAATTCGGCTTTCACGTAGATGGCCGCTGGAAGCTTCTTTTCGAAGCCAAGGCTCCAGTTCAATGAGCGCGGGACCTGGAGCTGAGGAATCTGGAGCGTGGAAGTGTTGACGGAAAAAGTTGTGGTGATCGGGCCGGTGGTGGTGACGCATCCAGTCGGAGTCACGCAGTTGGGGTTGACGGAGTAGAACGTGTCCTGGCGCGTTCCGGCGAAGGGGCGGGCGATCAGAAAAATAGGTGTGGCGTCATAGACGAGGCCGATACCTGCTGAAAGCTTCGTGTTGCCGGAATTGTCCAGCACATAGGTTCCGGCGAGACGAGGCGCGACGACGGCCTGTCGGACGATTTCATCCCAGTCGAGACGAACTCCGGGATTGAGCAGGAGGCGGTTGGTTACGCTCCAGCGATCCTCTGCGTAAGCGCTGACTTCGGTGTTGTATTGGAAATGCAGCGGAGTGGCGGAAAAACTGGAGTAGCGCGTGCAGGGAAAGCTCGCGTTCTGAGGAGCGGTAAGGCATTCGGTTGCTGAAGTGAGCTGGGCGCTGCCGATCAGGAACGAGATTGGCTGGCGGTTGAACTCGGCGTCGTAGGAAATGCGGTCCAGGTCAATACCGACCTTGAAGTCGTGATGGCCAAGCCACTCGCGCGGCGGCAGGAAAAGATTGGCGATGGC
>CAYOUY010000442.1:0-26286 GCA_964407245.1 uncultured Acidobacteriaceae bacterium | reverse complement strand
TTTCAAGAACTCAATCTGCCTCCGGTCCACTTCCTTGCGCAGCGCATTGATCACCGGCGCTTCAGCATCCGCCGGCTCGAGCGACGGCATCACCTCGCGCACCGTCTGCGACAAATTCACCGCCACCGGCGCATGCAGCCCATCCGACCCAGCGAGCCGAATGTCGCCATGCAGCACCCAGAAGTCCGCCCCCGATGTCGCCTGCCGAAACGGCCACTCCAGCCGAAACGTCAGCGGCAACCCGGTCAGCGTCACCCAAATCTTCCTGCTGACCGCCTCCTGAGCTTCGTCCAATATTCCGCCGCTCCCCTGTGCCTGGGTCATATCAGCATCCCTCGGATGAAATTGGTCTTGAGAATGATACGGGAAGGGCGCTACTCCAGTCGCGCACCGATAGCCCTGTCATGCTGAGCGGACCCAGGACCAGGAAGCGGTTCTCACTGCGGAGTCGAAGCATCCCTGCCCCGAGAAAATCAAGAACAAGGAAAAGGCAAGGCTAAGGGAGGGCCCTATCCTGCCTTCTTCCTCATCTTCGTTTGCATGCGCAGCATCTTCCGCACCGTCCCGGTCGGCAGCCGCTTCATCTGGTCGTACAATTCCGTCACCGCTTCAAAAAATCCGGCCATCGCTTCCAGCCGCTCGCGCGTGTAATCCGCTCCCGGTTCCTTCGGATCCACTTCCGCCAGACATTGCCGCAGCACCTCGCGTGTCGGATCGATCTCGCGTCGCTTTCTCTGCTCAATCACTAGGCGGAACATCTCCCACACGTCCTTCATCGACTCGTAATGCTCGCGCCGGTCGCCCAGCACGTGCACAGCCCGGACAATGCCCCAAGTCTCGAGCTCACGGATTGACGTGCTCACGTTCGAGCGCGCCACGCTCAGCGTTTGGGCAATCTCCTCGGCCGGCAGCGCCCGCGGCGACAAGTACAGCAGCGCATGAATCTGCGCTACGGTGCGGTTGATCCCCCACTTCGTCCCCATCTCACCCCAATGCAAAATGTACTGCTTCTGCAGTCCGGTCAGTTCGGCCATGTCGTTTCCTTCATTCAGTACAAACAGAAATTACAGACAATAATCATAACATCATCGGCGATTGTCAAGCTTGGCATGGATCCAACCGTAGGAGCAGCTCGTTACCCGGCCTTTCATAGGAGGGCGAACCATTCTGCGAGGAGCGATAGCGACGAAGCTGGATGGTTCGTGGGGCAAGCGGGCGGGGAGCGCCGGAGCGGTGCAGCGTGAGGAACTATGCGACGAACGATGCACGGCGAAGGCGCAACGGCGCTATTCCTCCTGCTGGTACCATCTACGGACAAGGGCTCATGAACACGGCTCGCATCGCCGAACTGCTCGCGCCTTTCCTCGGGTCGACAGTCGCCTCTACACGCCCTTGTCATTTCGAACCGGCAACGGCCAGTGAGGAACCTGTTGTTTTGTCTTCCATGCAACTGCACAGTATATCGACATACATCGATCTACTTCTCCGCTGGAACGCCCGCGTGAATCTCACCGCCGTCCGCGATCCGGAACAGATCGTCACTCGCCACTTCGGTGAGAGCTTCTTCGCTGCCCGCCACTTGTTCCCCAAATCCGGCGGCCCTTGCAACCTCGCCGACCTCGGTTCCGGCGCCGGATTCCCCGGCATCCCTATCAAGCTCTGGGCGCCGCAGATTCGTATCACGCTGATCGAATCCAACCACAAGAAGGTCGCCTTCCTACGCGAAGTCACCCGCGCCCTTACATTGACAGACGTCAATATAGTTGCTGCCCGCGCCGAATCCCTGAGCGAACTCACATTCGATGTCGTCACCCTGCGCGCCGTCGAACGCTTCGAAACCATCCTGTCCATCGCCGCCCGCCTGGTGGCCCCCGGCGGCCGACTGGCTCTCCTCATCAGCTCAGCTCAGCTTGATCAGGCCCGCTCCTCCCTGCCCAGCCTCTCTTGGTCTCCACCAGAGCCGCTACCTCTGTCACGAGATCGCGTGCTGATTGTCGGATCACGTTGCCAGCAGTCTCGCTAACCACTAGCTGTTCCTTTGCCTCTTGTGTGTTGGCTGTCTGGTTAATCGCGGAACCACAACCGTTAACAAGTGGAGGGCAATAGCCAAGTTTAACCGTCATATCAAACCCGCAATCGGGATAGCTGGCAATCTGATCGGCAAAAGTGGAAAGTTTGGCAAAATTTGCTATCGATGCCTTGGATCTTCGTCCGTGTTTACCCCGCAGTACTGGCGGTTTTCCACAGTGTTCCTGAAGGAACACTTCCCCACTTTTGCTCACTCTGTCCTATCGTCAAGACCGCGGGGAAGGACACCCCCCTTTAATGCTAGGCGCGCATGCCGAATGAAGCGAAGTGTTCCTGTAGGAACACTTGGTGGCGCTATGCTGTCCAAGATCTCCCCGGAGGTGCACATAGCTAAGTCCTCGTCGAGAGTCTTCAGGCTGGGGCTACCCTGGTACTGCCAGCGGTCAGGAGAAACGCCGTGTCCCCCTGAAAGGGGGCTTATCTTCGTTGAGAAGTGTTCCTACAGGAACATTTCTTTGATTTGCCAGCCAGTTTTGCACACAGATTGTCCGATTCGCACAGCAATTCGTCATTGCATTTGAAATGCGATGCGCATTATGCTGCGAAGTAGCTCTGGCTCCTCCTACAACTCAATGGGACGCGTTATCGCCGTTGCCAATCAGAAGGGCGGCGTGGGTAAGACCACGACTGCCATCAATCTGGCTGCGTCGTTTGCAGCCGCTGAAGTCAACACCCTGCTCGTCGATTGCGATCCGCAGTCGAATGCCACCAGCGGCCTGGGCTTTGCCAAAGATCCGGAGCGCATCAGCTCCTACCACATGCTGATGGGCGCCGCCACCGCGGAAGAGGCGCTGCAAACGACTGAACTGGAGCAGCTCTGGCTCATTCCCTCGCACAAGAATTTGATCGGGGCCAACCTTGAGCTGGTGGACGCTGAGGGGCGCGAGTTCCGCATGCGCGAGGCGCTTGCGCCACTGCGCGACCGCTTCCACTACATCGTGCTGGATTGCCCGCCGGCGCTCGACCTGCTCACCGTGAACGCGCTCGTCGCTGCTGACGCTGTGTTGATTCCGATGCAGGGGGAGTACTTTGCGCTTGAGGGCATCAGCGAACTGCTGGACACAATCGAGCGGATTCGCGGGGCGCTGAATCCTCAATTGGAGGTTGAGGGCGTGGTGCTGGCGATGTTCGATGAGCGCACGAACCTGGCGCAGCAAGTGAAGATTGAACTGAAGAACTTTTTTGGCGAGAAGCTGTGCGCTACGACCGTCCCGCGGAACATTCGTCTGGCCGAGGCGCCGAGCCATGGCAAACCGGCGCTGGTCTACGATCCGCGGTCGAAGGGAGCGGAGAGTTACATCAAGCTGGCGAAAGAAATTATTGAGAGGCAGGCGGCTAATGGTCAGGGGCGAGGGGCCAGTGACCAGACTGCCGGCATTGTGACGGCGAGTGAGGAAGTCTTAACCACAGAGGGCACAGAGAACACAGAGGCGAAGATCGAGGAGATTCCAGCGAAGGGCGAGATGGACAAGAGCGCGTAGTATATCGATGGATATCGATGTGTTAGATTGATGATGATCGATGTAACGGCTGCCCTTGTCCCCGATGGCGAAAGGGCAAGCTTCGGGACGGCGCCCGTGAGAAGAGAATTCCTGGCGGGGCCGCGGGTATCATCGGGCATGAGGTCCTTCGCGGCAAAGAACGCGCTCAGGATGACAATTGAGCGGGAGCTTCCAGGGACGGCAAAAGCAGGTTCCTCGCCGGCTAAAGCCGGCTCGGAATGACACAGCGTTTAGTTTGGAGACGACGGCATGACGACAACAACGGCGGCAAATGTGGCGGGGCATTCCGGCGTAACAGAAAAAGAGAAGGTGGAGAAGCGGCGGGCTCTGGGACGGGGGCTCGACTCGTTGTTGCCGGGGCCGCGGGTGGTGCGGCCTGCGGATGCTGCGGCCGCTGCCCCGACAAAGGACAGCAGAGCCGCAGGCACACAGCAGATTCCTCCCCTTCACTCCGTCCCGGGTCGGAATGACCACCCCGAAGAAGCGAATGCGGCGGCTGGCACTGCGCAGCCGGGGACAGTACCGTTCATACGGGCTGAAGCGGAGGCGGCTGCCGAACCTGCCGAGCTGCGCTCGGCTCGGCCGGATCAGAGATCCGGCCCCACACAGGAAGAGAGCATCACGATTCTCGCCCAGGCCGAGACGAGGATGCCGGGGAATCTGGTGGTGAACCTGGCGATTGCCGACATCGACAAGAATCCGTACCAGACGCGGTATGTGCACAGCAATGACGCGCTGGTGGAGCTGACCGATTCCATCAAGGCGAATGGAGTGCTGCAGCCGATCGTGGTGCGTCCCGCCGAAGATGAGGGGCGCTACATCCTCATTCTGGGTCAGCGGCGTCTGCACGCCTCGAAGCTGGCGGGGAAGGAGACGATTCCGGCGATTGTGCGGCGGGTCTCGGTGCAGCAGGCCGCGGAGATGACGATCATCGAAAACCTGCAGCGCGAGGACCTGAGCCCGCTGGAGCAGGCGCAGGCGTTCAAGGTGCTGAGCGAGGAATTCAAACTCACGCAAGCGCAGATCGGTGAGCGCGTGGGGTTGTCGCGGGAATCGGTAGCGAACTACATGCGCTTGTTGCGGCTGCCGCTCCAGGTGATGCAGCTCCTGGCGGAGAAGAAGATCAAATTCGCGGAGGCGAAGGAACTGCTCAAGCTCGACGACAACGACCAGATCGAGAAAGCGGCTCTGTTCGCGGTGAAAAAAGGCATGAACGTCGAGCAGATTGAACAGCTCGTCATGCGGATGGGGGGCTGGCTCGATCCGATTCCGGGGATGCCGGGGACGGAGAAAAAGAAGAGCGGGGCGCGATGGGTGGATCCGAACGTGCGGGCGGCGCAGATGGAACTGGAGCGGCTGCTGGGCGTGCGGGTGAAGATTCGCGACCGCAAGGGGAAGGGGAAGATCGTGATTGAGTACGGCAGCGTGGAAGATTATGAGAGGGTGGTTGGGATGTTAAGGGGAAGAAGTTAGTTTCGAGTTTCGAGCGGGCGGCCGGAAGGCCGCCTTTTTTCCTGCCTCGCGGGACGTGCGCGTTAGGGCCTGACGGCCATGTCGGAGACGCTGATGACTTTGCCAGCAGCGTCGAAGTCGACGCGGAAGGTGTTGCGGACGGGGCCGTAGTAGGTGAACTGGCTGCTCCAGGCCTTCCCGTTATTCATCTCCTGCGATACGAACTGGACAAATTCCGGCTTCGAGGTCAGGGTCTTGTCGTACTTGGCCACGCGGTAGAGCTCATCGCCAGGTTCCTTGAGAGTGCTGAAGACTGCGAACTCGTGGGTGCGCCCGTCGAAACGGGTGGTCGTGATGCACAGGTTCCAGTGGTCGACCTTGGTGAAGACCACGGGGACGGTCATTCCGGTCCTGACCTTGTGCTGCTCGTAGTAGGCGCACAGGCAGCCAGAGAACGTCCACAGCCATCCGAGGAGAAGCACGCTGGCGACGATCAGAGACAGTTTTTTGCCCTTCGACATGGTGATACTACGCGTATTCTAGTTGCGGCCAGCAGGCGAGGAATCCTTACGAAAGTTTGCCGGACGGTGGGAGATGCTGGATCATGCGGTGTTGACATCGGTGGCGGAGCAGATGATGGGGGAGACGGAACTTCCCCACCCTTCGACAGGCTCAGGGCAGGCTTTCTCCCAAGACCGGAGAGAAGTGGGGCACCCGAAGGAAGTCGACGTCGAGGGAAAGAGTTGGCCGGTGATGCGGACCGGGACGCGGCGGCTGCGGACGATCCGGTTTGAGATAGGCGGGAAGGGATACCAGGCGATCGAGCAGAATGCGGAGAAGCCGAGCCAGTGGGGAAAACTGGCGCGGGAAGGTCACAGCGTCGTACAGTTCCGCGAGATCGGATCGGGGAAATATGTGGCCGTGGCGGTGGATGGGAAAGTAACAGAGTATGGATAGTCGCGAGTCCTGAGTCGTGAGTCGCGAGAGGAATCGGGATAGTTACGAGGTGGGATGAAGAGTCGATTCGGGACGACGACCTGTGAATCCGGGACGATGTCGGATGGGTAATGGAAGGGCCGAGTGGGAGACAGGCGGTTGTTAACGGTAATGGTTCCTGCGGCTAGGCTCCAGCGGGGCGGGGCTAGGGCCGCAGTGCCTTCGGTGCGGTAAGAAGAGAGAACTCCCTGCAACGTTCGTGGCGGTGTTTGAGGAACGCGGGGTTCCTTCGACTTCGCTCAGGACAGGCTAGACCTTGACCGACACGAAGTCCGAATGACAAACGGCGTTTGCCGTTTAGGTTAGAATTGCGCGTGAGTTTCCTACCCTGCCTCCGGAAAATACGCGGAGACACGGCTGGGGCAGCCTACGTTTTGGCCCGCTGTTGCGAGGGGCGAGATGAAAATTCCCACTTCTGGCAAAATCGGCCAGAAGTGGGGCACCCGGCGGTTTGTCGAGCTGAGCTCGACCACAGGGGTTAAAGCCCCGTGATTTTTTTCACGCTGAACACGGCGCTAAAGCGCCGCTCTTCCACGTCACTCCTTATGTCTGATACAACATCTGCGGATTCCAGGAGGAATTTTATGAATCAGGCTTTCTGGCGGCGGTTGGAGTTGGCCGTACTGCTCGTGGCTGCCATTTTTGTTTTGGTTGCGGCGGATACCGGGTCGCTGCCCGCGCCGCCGGTGGCAAAGAGGGTGCCGCACGTCACGCAGGTCAACGGGCACGAGATGGTGGATAACTATTTCTGGCTGCGGGAGAAGTCGAATCCGGAGGTAAAGGCGTATCTGGAAGCGGAGAACGTCTACACGGATGCGGTGATGAAGCCGACGGAGCTATTCCAGAAGAAGTTGTACGACGAGATGCTGAGCCGGGTCAAGGAGACGGATGTCGAAGTTCCCTATCGCGAGGGTGACTATTTTTATTACACGCGGACAGAGGCGGGGAAGCAGTATCAGATACGGTGCCGACAGAGGGTGGGTGGGGACAGTGCCGGCGCCGGGTCCGCGAAAGACCCCACTTCTGCCGGAAAGGGCGCGGCAGAAATGGGGCACCCGACGGAAGGTCAGGAAGAGGTGGTGCTCGACATCAACGAACTGGCGAAGGGCCAGACGTTCATGAGCGTGGCGGCGTATGCGGTGTCGCCGGATGGAAATCTGCTGGCGTATTCGTTCGACAACACGGGATTCCGGCAGTTTCAGCTGGCGGTGAAGGATCTGCGGACGGGACGGACATTGGGGGATCACGCGGAGCGCGTGGGATCGGTGGTGTGGGCGAACGACAACAAGACGATTTTCTATACGCAGGAAGATGAGGTATCGAAGCGGCAGTACCGGATGTATCGGCACACGGCGGGAACGGCGGGGCCGGACGATTTGATCTATGAAGAGAAGGATGAGCGGTTCGATGTGGGCGCGGACAAGACGCGCAGCCAGAAATACATTTTTCTGATCTCGGGGAGCCACACGACGACGGAGGTGCGGTATATCCCAGCGGCCGATCCGATGGCGGAGTGGAAGGTGATGGAGCCGCGCAAGCAGGGCGTGGAATATTATCCGGATCACAATGGGGATTCGTTTTATATCCGGGTGAATGATACGGGGAGAAATTTCCGCCTGGTGCGGACGTCGGTAACGGACCCGGGCAGCGCCAACTGGCAGGAAGTGCTGGCGCACAATCCGGACATCATGCTCGATGACATGGATTTCTTCCGCAACTTCCTGGTGCTGTATGAGCGGTCGAACGGGCTGCCGCAGATTCGTGTGACCGATTTGCGGGACGGGAAATCAAAGGACATTGCCTTTCCGGAGCCGGCCTATGCGGCTTTTCCCCATGTGAACCGGGTATACGACACGACGGAGTTTCGGTATCGGTATCAGTCGCCGATTACGCCGGACTCTGTATTTGCGTACGACATGGAGAAGGGGACGTCGACATTGCTGAAGCAGAAGGAAGTGCCAGGAGGATATGACCGGACGAAATATCACGTGGAGCAGGTTTATGCCACGGCGGCGGACGGAGTGAAGATTCCGATTTCCGTGCTGTATTTGAAGGGAACGAAGCTGGATGGCAAGGGGCCGCTGTATTTGTACGGCTACGGGTCGTACGGCGTTTCGATGGACATGTTTTTCAATTCGAATATCTTCAGCATGGTGGATCGGGGCGTGGTGGTGGCCTATGCGCACATTCGCGGCGGCGGCGAGATGGGCAAGGCATGGCACGACGCCGGGCGCATGATGAATAAGAAGACCACGTTCACCGATTTCATTTCGTGTGCGGAATTCCTGACGAAGGCAGGATATGGATCGAAGGACCGGCTGGTGATCGAAGGCCGGAGCGCGGGCGGGCTGCTGATGGGCGCGGTGCTGAACTTGCGTCCGGATCTGTTTCATGCGGCGCTGGTGGGCGTGCCGTTTGTGGACGTGATGAACACGATGCTGGATGAAACGTTGCCGCTGACGGTCACGGAGTTCGAGGAATGGGGGAATCCGAAGGAGAAGGCGGCGTTCGATTACATGATTACCTATTCGCCGTACGACAACATTACGGCGAAGAATTATCCGGACATGCTGGTGAAGACGTCGTTCAACGACTCGCAGGTGATGTACTGGGAGCCGGCGAAATATGTGGCGAAGATGCGGGCGACGCGGACGGATCATAATACGCTGATCCTGAAGACGAACCTGCAGCCGGCAGGACACGGCGGATCTTCGGGGCGGTACGACCGGCTGCACGAGGCGGCGTTTGATTACGCCTGGATTCTGGGGGAGATGGGGATTAGGAATTAGACTCTCGAACTCGACTTGCGGACCGCGTTGGCAAGGCTGTGATCGCCAATCGTGAACCAAACTGGCCATCGGTCGTCCTCTGTATGACCGTGCTACTCTCAGGAATCGATTGAGAGGTCGGCTCCATGCGTACCGCCTCCGGGGGTTGGTTTGTCTTCATTTGTATCTGTTGCGTTCCTCATTTTCCTGCGTCTGCTCAGGACAATGCATCCCCTGACCGCCTGATTTCGGATCGTCCGATTTCTGCGCGCCGGCCAGTTCAACGGCCCACGATTGAATTAAGAGCCAATCATCCCGCCAACGTCGAGGCTCAAAGCGAGCGCCTAAGCAAGAAAACTACGCTCCATACGCTCTCGCTAAATCCGTGGCAGACTTTGGCGACGCTGCCGGGAGCCGTTGTGCATGACCTCTCATTTCCTACGCCGACGGTTGGTTTTGCAGCGGCCGAGTTGGGACAGGTGTGGAAGACAGCCGATGGGGGTTCAACCTGGACCGAAGTCATGAATCTCGGCGCCCCTTACTACTGGTATGGCGTGCACGCACTTGATACGAGTAACGTGATCATCAGCGGTTTCAACGATCAGAGCGGGATGGGCGTTGCCCGCTGGAGCCAGGATGGCGGCTCGACCTGGACTGGCGACCTGATTCTGGGCAGCAATTGGAGCGTGCGCCCCCGGTTTGCGACCTCGACCCAGGGCCTGATTCTCGACAGCATCACCGGACCTACGGCGCACTACACGACCGACGGCGGTGCGACGGCGGCGGACTGGACCCAGGTCACCGTTGATCCCAGCGGCGGATGGTTTGGCGACGAGTTCAGTCTTCTCTCCGACCTGAAGGCCGCGGCCTCCGGCATTAACTACTGCTCCAGTTCCGATGGAGGACAGACCTGGACCTGCGGACCTTCGGTCGACAGCGTTTTCGACGGTCCGACGTTGTTCGTGGACGACAACAATGGATGGGTGGGAGGGGGATCGATTTCGCCGACGGTTGAAGGCTGGATTCACCGCACGACCGACGGCGGGCAAAGCTGGAGTGGCCGGGTCCTGGATGGTCCTTTGCCCATACGGGAGATCCTGTTTCTTTCACCGACCATGGGCTGGGCGGCGGGCGGCAACATCTACACCAGCGTGGGCGGAATCTACTTCAGTTCGGATGGCGGGCAAACCTGGTCGCTCGATGTCGACAGTGTGAACGAAACGGATGCTTGCGACACCCAACCTGTGGGCGGCGGCTATCAGGTTTGGTGTGCCGGCTACAACAATGCCTGCTCGATTTATGGCGACATGCAATGTGCGAGTACGGTTTACGGAGTGACGGGCGCGGCCACTCCGACCTTTACGCCGTCTCCGCAAACTTTCAACAGCTCGCAAGTGGTGACTGTATCTGACTCTACAACCGGAGCGACCATTTATTACACGACCGACGGCTCCACTCCCACCACTGCCTCAGCGGTCTACGCTGCACCCATCGCCGTGACCAGCACAACCACGCTCCAGGGCATGGCAGTTTCGACAAGCACCGCACCCAGCCTGATTGCGACAGGACTTTACACGATCACTCCCGTACTCGAGTTCGCAGAAAGCCCGCCTCCCATCACCGTCAGCAACGGGAGTCCGGGAACCGGTCAATTCAAACTCATGGCCACGGCCAATGCGCCGAACGTCAGCTTCTCTTGTTCCGGATTGCCGAGCGGAGCGCAGTGCTCGTTTGCACCGTCTACCGTAAATGCAACCACGACGCCGACGAACGTAACCCTCACCATCAGCACAACGAGCTTCGCGAGTATGCACGGCAGCACGGGACCTCACGCCATGGTGGCCATGATGCTGGCCGGATTCCTCGTGCTGCCGTTGAATGTGCTGGTGAAGTCTCGGAGCAGGCTGGCGCAGCGCAGACCGGTGATGTGTGTCGGCTTCCTGCTGGTGCTGGCGCTCGCTTTGGCCGGATGCGGCTCAAGCTCGCAGACGGCCCAGGTAACTGTCACCGCCTCGGCTACAGGAGCGACCTCAGCCACGACTCAGGTTCAAGTCACAATCAACCACTAGTGGCCTGTCGCGGTGAAATTGTTACCAAACGACCCGGGCGGTCACGCCTCGCAACGCTCGGCGGGGCGGACGAATGCGTCCGCCCCTACACTGCTCGCGCTAACGCGGTCTTTGCGACAGTCCACTAGATCCGTTACGGACCCGACAGTCCCAATCGGTTCGGGCGGGAGACGGCGGAGCGTCCGTTGCGAGTGTGGGGCGCCACGATCGGCTGCATAGGGCGGCGTTCGATTATGCCTGGATCTTTGGGGGAGATGGGAATTACGAAATTGATAATTGTTGATTCTTGATTGCAGATTTAAAGTCAAACCCCACTTCTGGCAACGTCGGCCAGAAGTGGGGCGCCCGCTGTTCACATACGGCCAGGCGAGACTGGCGAAGCGAACTTCTCAGTTCGATTCGGTGAACTGAATCGAGGGTGACGATCCGCCCGCGGTGCTGCAGCTGCCCAAATTCAAGTTGTTGCTCTCTCCGGTTGTGCCGGCATTCGCAACACAGGTTGGGGCTGAGGTAGTGCCATCCGTCAGCGCTACCTTCACGGTGATTGAGACAGGCTTATTGAAATCCGCTCGCGAGCCGCCGGCATCACCGACGACGTTGAATTCGGACTGCTGCCAGACCTGCGAAATATCGAGCACAGTGTCCTTCCCGCTAACGCGGTAGGCAGTGCTGCCATCAGTGAATACCACGGTATCGTTGCCACCGGATGCCGCGGCGCCCGAGAGCGACAGGCTGGCAAGGGAGGTCGGCTTCACATCGGGCGCCGTTACGGCATTGCTGTTGCCGTAGCAATCGCCCGCGCCGTCACTGCCGAAACCGCTTGGACAAGCCGAGCTGCCCCAGCCGATCAGCCAATACTGCATGAAAACGGCCCCCTCGCCCGCGACCTCGTAGTCGGTCGCATAAATGAATTGTTGCCAGACGACACAGCCGGAATGACCCTTACAAGCGGCTGTGGTGCCGGTGAAGTTCGTGTTGAGCTGAAGCGAGTATTCATTGGGCCCGAGGATGCCTCCGTCTCCGTACTCAGCGACGCCGACACTTTTTTCCGATTTCACGCCCGTAACTGTCGGGAAGCTTCCAAGTGCCCCGCTGGTCAGCCCCGAACTTTCAGCGACGTAGTCGTGACCGTTGCCCGTGACCTCCGCCTCGCCGGGCTTGCGGACGACGGGATGGACACGTGGATGCAATTCCTTGCACTCCACCTGCTCCCAGACGATGCTGGGATAAGAAGCCTGAAAGCAGCCCTCGCGCAGATCGGCATTTTGCGAGATTACGGCGCGCCAATTGTCGCGCGCTGCAGCGTCGGCGTCGGCCGCGGCGTCTGTGGGCTGTGCGGAAACGGGCTGAAGCGAGCAGGCGCTGATAAGGGCTGCGGCTGCGATCTGGAGTACATAGCGCGAATAGCGAGTTTTCCTGGGCGTCATCGATTTCTCCATTTTAATGAAGTGATTTGCGTTCGGGTGGCAGGGGGACCGCTGCACGAGCAAAGCCACACACGTGCGACAGTCGTTGGTCGCCGATGTTATGAAACCGGACCGCGCCTGTCAACAGGAAAACTCGGGGGATGTACTACTAGCTGCGCAAATGCAGGCCGGCTTGGAGTTGTCCAGGTCCCCTATGCCCGGGGTAGGCCGACCAGCAAGGCCTGATCGCCCGAAGGGTCAATGAGCGCTATGAGGATTAATGAGATGGTCCGCCGCCGAGTAGATTACAACTCGGCAGTTCATATCAAGGAGGATCATCGCCATGCACATCGCATCCATCGGCATCGATTTGGGCAAGACCACCTTTCACCTGGTTGCATTGGGAGAGCGTAGCAAAGTTCTCGTCCGCAAGAAGTTTTCACGCACGCAGCTGCTGGCCTACACGGCGAACCTGCCAGCTTCGCTCATCGGTCTGGAAGCGTGTGCCGGAGCACACTTCCTGGGCACGGCACTGCGCGAACAAGGGCACCAGGTGCGACTGATTCCGGCGCAGTTTGTGAAACCCTATCGGAAGTCCAACAAGAACGACTTTCTCGATGCCGAAGCGATCGCCGAGGCTGTGACCAAGCAGAACATGCGCTTTGCCCAGCTCAAGACGCAGGAGCAACTTGACTGGCAGGCCCTGCACCGGGTGCGCGACCGGCTGGTGCAGCGTCGCACCGCGCTGATCAACGAGATTCGTGGATTCCTGCTGGAACGCGGCATCACCTTTGCGACCCAGCCTATCCACTTGCGCAAGAATCTTCCTGCAGTCATCGAAGATGCGGAGCAGAACCTGAGCCCGCGTCTGCGTTGGCTGCTTACTCGCATGTGGCAAGAGTGGAAACAGATCGAGACCGAAGTCGAGACCATCAGCGAGGAGATAGAACGCATAAGTAAAGACGACGCCCGCTGCCGGCAACTTCGCCAGATCCCGGGCTTCGGCCCGATGGTCTCAACCGCCACGGTGGCCGCCATTGGCAATGGTTCTGCCTTTCGTCGCGGACGCGACTTTGCGGCTTGGGTTGGGGTGGTGCCTCGACAACACTCCACCGGGGGGAAGCAGAGACTGTACGGCATCAGCAAGCGCGGTAACGTCTATCTGCGGCGCATGCTGATCCACGGTGCCCGCTCTGTGCTATTCCGCGTCAAGTACGACACCGGAGGATTCGGGCAGTGGGTGCGTCGGCTGGCACAGCGTGCGCCCCGCAACAAGGTCGTAGTCGCTATCGCCAACAAACTGGCGCGGATCGCGTGGGCCGTGCTGTCCAGCGGGCGGGATTATCGGCATCAGCCACTGCCGCAGCAGATGACGACTGCGTGATGGCGGTGGAAAAGACGCTGCGCTTGGAAAGCACAAAACACTTTCCACTTTCCCACCGCCACGACGACCGATGTTAAACAGATTTCCACCAAGGTCTGCTGAGGAGAGAAGAAGACGAGAAGAACAGCCCAATGGCGTGCCGGAAAACCTGGTGGCGTTAATGCGTCCCTGGTGACCGAGGGATTTGTAAGGACCGGCGCGTGCGTATCATCATCGAGTGCCCGGAGAGCATTCTCCACTTAGAGGCCGGATACATTTACGCGGACTGTCCCTTCGTCAACTTCAACCCTCTTGCAGTCCGGCGGCGGACCATACATTATCGCCAATTGAACTGACAGACCGCGTTGCATACGGAGGGAGGGCCCAGCGGAGCTTCTATTCTCAGGGTGTGATGATGACTTTCGCCCGGGCGTGCCCTTCTTCGACGTAAGCAATGGCGGCGGAGCTTTCCGCCAGCGGATACTGTCTGTCGATCACTGGGGTTAATTTCCCGGCCTTCATAAGTTCACAGAGGGTCGTCAAATCGTCTCTCTTGATTTTCGCAATGAAGAATGTGATCTTCTGCCTCAAGAACAGGGACCGGGCAACTGCTCTGAAAATTCGCGCAAATACCGCCCAGAGTTTCTTAGGCGCCCCGGCCATGATGCACTTGCCGTTGGGCCTCAGAACGCGCCTCATGGCTGACAACGTGCGGTTTCCCACGTTATCGAGAAGCAGGTCGTAACGCTGGCTGCCCTGAGTGAAATCCTCGCGCGTATAGTCCACGACCCGGTCGGCACCGAGGGAACGTACTAGTTCAACATTCTTTGTGCTGCAAACACCGGTAACGTCAGCCCCAAATGACTTCGCGATCTGCACGGCAAAGGTGCCGATCCCTCCCGCCGCGCCGTTAATCAAGACCTTCTGCCCCGCCTGAAGGCCTCCTTTGTCGCGAAGCCCCTGTAAGGCAGTAAGCCCAGCAATCGGCACAGCCGCCGCTTGCTCGAAGGTCACATTTTCCGGTTTCGTAGCTAACTTGGTTTCAGCAGCACACGCGTATTCGGCAAAGGTCCCTCTGCCGGCGCCGAACACAGCATCGCCTGGCTTAAACTGAGTCACCGCTCGTCCCATGGCTACTACCTGGCCCGCGACATCCACGCCGGGCCGAGGGCTCTTCATGCGCCAGTCCAACGGATTGACGGAAGCGGCACGAACCCGTAAGAGGACTTCGTTGTCCTTAGGAACGGGCTGTTCGAGGTCCGTTATCTCGAGAACCTTTCTCAGTCTGCCTTTGCTGTAGATGGCGGCTTTCATGTGATTTCAAATGATAGCTGCGATTTGCCCGGCCCGATATGACGAGGGTCACACAATCGGTCACTGAGAACAGGCCATAGGGCTCAGAATCCCACCGAAGGGTTGGCCTGGCGGTAGCTCTCCCCGGCCGGGAGCACGGTGTGCAAGACCAACTTCTATCTACCACACTTCAGATCAGGCCGGCGCGAAGGCGGCGAAGGAAATCGTCGGCTTCGGATTTGGCTTGCGCGAGCAGCTGGGGCTGGTTGCGGAATTCGAGCGCGGCTTCCTGCAGGAAAAGTTCGACTGCGTCTTTGGGCTTAAAGCCGTGGGCGACCATTTTCTTGATGCGAGCGGTGAAGCTGTCGGCGGCCGCGGCGGGGGCTAGGCGCGAGAGGTGGTCGGCGCATTTGTGGTCGCGGAATTTGGCCGCCGCCAGACGGTCAAACGCGGTCTTGGCTTCGGGGTCGTTCAACAGCGTGGGCAGAGGCGAATTCCACTCGCACTGCGAGCAGCTCCATCCCTGGAAGTTGCGGTCGACGGTCCAGATGAGTTCGCGATTGCTTTTGGGTGGCGGATTCATGGACGGCACTCTGCTACAGGTTGCAGGGCCCATGGGGTCGTTTGCATTTTACTGCGAGATGGGCGGATTGGGGCGTGGCAAGGGCGGTTCGCTTCCAACACAGGGGCTAAAGCCCCATCTTATCTCGCGCGTCTTTACGCGGCGCTGAAGCGCTACTCTTGCACGGTGCGGCTTGTCGAGCTACGCTCGACCCGTCCGGGTCTGAGACCCGGACCCACACGAAGCTTGGACAGCCGAGGGCGGCTGTCCCTATATCGTAGATCCTTCGCGAAAAACGCTCAGGATGACCGCAGCGGGGCTCAGACGCCCGAGATCCCTCGCAAACAACCGCTCGGGCTGACGCCAGCAGGCTCCCGCTTCGCTCACGCCTGCTAAACGGCGTCACTTGGCGAAAAAGTAGTCGAAGGATTTGACGGCGTGGAACTCGTCGTCCTTGATATCGAACACGGTGTAGAGCTTGGTGACGTGGAGGACGTCCTTGACCTTCTGCGTGAGATTAAGGAGTTTGAGTTCGCCGCCGGAGTTGCGCACGGTGGTGTAGCAGCCGACGAGTTCACCCACGCCGGACGAGTCGATGTAGTCGACGCCCGCGAGATTGAGGATGATTTTTTTCTTGCCCTGGTCGATCAGACCGCGGATGGAGTCGCGCAGGTCGTGGATTTCGTCGCCGAGCACAATGCGGCCGGTAACGTCGAGGATAGTGACGTGGGAAACTTCGCGCGGGATTATGGTCAGGGGCATGGCTGTCTTTAGCTTGGCCGGTCGTCGCTTGGCCTGAACGAAGGGATGGTAGTGGGTAGGCAAAGGTAAGTCAATGGCGGAAGGCGAGGAAACTGCGAGGATCTTCCCAAGGACCCCGTCCAGGCACACACCGACGTAATCAGGACTGTCCCCGGAAGGATCGGTAGAATTGCCTCCACATGGACATCAAGCGTCAGGTAACCAGCGTCAGCTACCGGATCGAGCGCAGGCCGGAAGGCGGCTTCATCGCCCGCAGTGCCGATCCTGCCGTGACGCCGATTGAGGCGGCGACGCAAGAGGAGCTCAGTCAGAAGATTCGGGCGGCAGCTTTTGGACCAGCGCTCGCGGGCTTAAAGCTACCGGGAATGAACGGACTCTCGGTCCTCTTGAACCGCGTTGAAAGTGTGGGCCCCAGTGCCGTCATCACTACGAAAAGCGGCGAGACGCATACCCCTAGTCAGGAAGAGATCGATCAATTCGCCAACCTTGTGGGGAAGAACTTTCCCCAGCTTTCGCAAGCGCTGGCGGCGCGAGCAGGAAAAGCAGAAACGGCTCTCAATTCGAACCAGACGACCGTCCTGGATGGGCAGCCCGCGAAGTTGAATGGAACGGGAAGCCCTGTTTCGAACGCTCCGATCGCGCCCGAGGCCAGCGGGGGCTGGAAGATCCTGGGAGCTCTTTTGGCCGCATTTGTTCTGGGCGCCTTGATGTACTTCTTCTTCCGGCACTAAGTTCCAGGATTCCGCGAGGATGTCCGCGTCGCTTGCCCTAATCCGGAGTTCCCCTATCCCTGATATGAGTCTTTCGCTTTGCGAAGGATGACCGCGAAACCCGCAAAAGCAGGTTCCTCGCTGAGCTTTCGCCGCGTTCCGCGCGGCTGCAAGCGGCTCGGAATGACAACTCTCGGGTAGCAGGTCTTACATCTACGAGTGGGCGCCGTGGACGCGGGCGTCGAGTTCGAGCGCCGGGAGTGGAGCGCGGTCGCGGATTTCCTGGATGCGCGAGGTGATGATGGGCGTGGGGTAGTGAGGATGACGGAATTCGAGGTGCATGCCCCGGCCGACGTATTGCAGCTTGAGCATGGAGCCTCCCCAGGTGGAACCGGCAATGGCCACTTGCACCGGCTCAGGGCAGAACTCGGGGTGGCCGGAGATCAGGGCGTCGCTGCCGCCGAGCAGCACAGCAGTGTAGCGGTGATGCATGGTCTGGATTTCGAGGACCGTCGAGGGTGGGAGATCGCCGAGAAACACACCGCCTTCGATCTCCGACTGGATGATGCTGCGGTTGACTTCGTCGGCCAGGTTGGGATGAGGGTTAAACATACAAATCCCAGGAGCATAGGGTATAGGGTTTCCGGGGTGGGGACAAGAGTTCTTTGGGTCGTGGGCGGGAACGGCGGAGCATGTCCTTTAGAGGTCGAAGGTGGGGTGAGGGTTGCAGAGAACCGGGCGGAAAACCCCACTTCTGGCAAAGTCGGCCAGAAGTGGGGCACCCGCGTTACCGTTGTTTTTGCAGGGTCATCCGCCGAGCTGCGCTCGGCCCGTCCGGGTCTGAGACCCGGACCCACACAAGCAACCGCGACGGGCGTCTCTTCATGAGCATCAAGCCTGATAGAATTCAAGATTAAGGGGTTACCCAGACATTCATGCCGGTTCCTGTGTCACAAATGTGGACGGTGGCGAGCTATGTTTTGCGGCAGAAGCTTGCCGGGCGGAAGCAGTATCCGTTGGTGCTGATGCTGGAGCCGCTGTTCCGCTGCAACCTGGCGTGCGCGGGGTGCGGCAAGATTCAGTATCCTGCGCACATTCTGAAGAAGGATTTGTCGCCCGAGGAGTGCTTCCGGGCAGTGGATGAGTGCGGAGCGCCGATGGTGTCGATTCCGGGCGGCGAGCCGCTGATGCATCCGCAGATCGCGGAGATCGTCGAGGGGCTGGTGGCGCGGAAGAAATACATCTATTTGTGCACGAATGCGCTACTGCTGAAGGAGAAGATCGACGAGTTCCAGCCGAGCAAGTACTTGACGTTCAGCGTGCATCTGGATGGGCAGCGGGAGGAGCACGATCTGGCGGTGTGCCGCGAAGGCGGATACGACCTGGCGCTGGACGGTGTGAAAGAGGCGCTGCGGCGCGGATTTCGGGTGACGACGAATACGACGCTGTTTGATGGGGCGAATCCGAAATCGGTGCGGGCGTTTTTTGACGAGATGATGGAGCTGGGCATCGAGGGCATGATGCTCTCGCCCGGATACTCGTATGACAAGGCGCCGGATCAAAAACATTTTCTGGGACGGGCGCGGACGCGGCGGATGTTTCGCGCGATCTTGTCGAACCGGAAAAAGAACTGGCAGTTCAATCTGTCGCCGCTGTTTCTGGAATTTCTGATGGGGAAGCGGACGTATCCGTGCACGCCGTGGGGCATGCCGACGTATAACGTATTCGGCTGGCAGAAGCCGTGCTATCTCCTGCAGGATGGGTATGCGGAAACGTTTGACGAGCTGATCAAGACGACCGCGTGGGAAAAGTATGGGACGGAGTCGGGGAATCCGGCGTGCGCGAATTGCATGGTGCACAGCGGGTACGAGGCGAGCGCTGTGAATGCGACGTTTTCGTCTTTGGAAGGATTTCTGGCGACGGTGAAGGCGACGCTGTTTACGCGGTATCGAGATGAAGAGGCGGAGCGGATGCTGGAGGAAAGAGTGGAGCCGGTGCATCCGCTGGTGCAGATTGCGGCGACGAGCGAGATGGCGCAGGGGACGAGGGCGTAGGAAGGCGTCAACTGCCCGGGGGCTAAAGCCCGCGACAATTTTATTGCCTTTACGCGGCCCTAAAGGGCTGCTCCTCCACGGGATAGGCGATCTGAGTTGACGGCACGACTGAAGTCGTGCCCTTCCCATCTTTATGACAGGCAAAGAAGCGGGACATCTTGATCATGCGGCGGGGGCGACGGCGCCGCATGCGGGCGCTGCGAGCCAAGCGCAGAACCCGGATGCGCTGGAGGTTGCGCCGGGAACGGCGCATGAGCAGCTGGAGGGGTGGATTCCGGTGCTGGCGAGCGAGGAAGAACTGCGCGTGGCGCTCGAGAAAGCGTTTGACTACCGCGGCGATGTGACCATCACGCGCAAGGATGGGACCAAGATAGAGGGCTATCTGTTTGACCGGCGGACGGCACCGACGCTGAGGGATTCGATGGTGCGGATTTTTCCGAAGAATTCGAAGGAGAAGATTTCGATCTCCTACGCGGACATTGCGGCGCTCGCCTTCACCGGCCGTGACACCGCGGCCGGCAAGAGCTGGGAAGCATGGATGAAGAAATATGCCGAAAAAAAGGCGCGTGGAGAGCAAGATTTGAGTTTGTATTCGGAACCGCTGGAGTAAACCTCGGGGGCTAGAGCCCCTCCCAGGTTAACTCCCCGCAATTCCCCGAGACGTTGCAAGCAACGTCTCTACGACGCCGTAATAGACAAACGATTTATTTCTTTCCTGCGATAAAACTCAGGCCGTCAATCAGGTCTTCCACTTCATCGGTCGTGCCGGCGATCATTGTGATCGAGACGGCATAGCCGTGTGAAAGCAGCACGAGCGTGGACTGGCGCAGGACACGCGTGCCAACGTCTTTGTGGAAGTCGCCGCGGACAAGCGTTGTGGTGCCCATGGCGATGGCGTAGGGATCTTCGTCGAGCGCGAGGCCCTGCGCCTTGGCGACTTCCTCGATGGGATAAAAATATTCAGCGGCTTCCTTGAGGCCGGGATAAGCGGCCATCGGCTCCGCGGCGATAACAATGGAGGAGTTGATGTCTTCACCGGGGGCGGCCGGTGGACGCGAGAAGGCGGCGAGCAGGACTTTGCTGCCGGCGCTGGAAGCGGGAGGGAGCGATCCGGGAGCTGCCGGTGCCGGAGCTTCTCCGTCGGGAGCATTCATTTCGTCGGTGCGCAGGACCCAGGCATCGGGAATCCTGCAGACGAGGCCGAGAGTCTTGTTGCGGTAGACGTTACTGGAGACGCTGCCGGGGTCGAGGGCAGGAGCGTGCGTCTTCGGTTTGGTGGATGGCGGCGGAGTTTGCGCGGCGACGGCAAGATTGAGCGTCAGCAACAGGAGGAGGAGTCGGCCGGAACCCATGCTGAAATATTACGTGATGGCGGCAGCAAAATCCCCACTTCTGGCAACACCGGCCAGAAGTGGGGCACCCGTTTTAGGTTGGGACAACGCAGCTATGCGGCGCGGGCGGCCTGGGGTTGGGCGCAGTGCGCGCAGCGGCGAGCGTCGATGGGAATCTCGCTCAGGCACTCGGTGCACTTCTTCGTAGTCGGATCGGCCGGGGCGGGGTCTTTGCGCATCCGCGCGACCAGGGCGTTGACCGGAGTGACGACGAAGAAGTAGATGGCGGCGGCGATCAGCAGGAACGAGACGCAGGCGTTGATGAAGTCGCCGACCGGGAACACGGTGCCGTTGATGGTGAAGCTGACGGCGGAGAAATCGGGCTTGCCGACGATGGCGGCGATGAGCGGAGTGAGCAGATCCTTGGTGAGAGCAGCGACGACACCGCCGAAAGCCGCGCCAATCACGACGCCGACGGCCATGTCGACCACGTTGCCGCGCAGGATGAATTTCTTGAAACCGTCTAACATAACGCCCCTCCCAGTAATTTAAGGTGCTGGCCAATGTATGACAGAGGGGCTGGGAGGTCAAGGGTGGAGGGGGACTCAGGGGCCTGCCGAGCTTCGCTCGGCCCGTCCGGGTCGGAGACCCGGACCCACACGGACGGAGGGCAGAGGAATGCCTCCATCCGCCCCTACACGAACTGGTCAGATCCGCATGGGCATGACGATGTAGCGGTATTTGTAGTCGTCGCCTTCGGCGGGGCGGAGCTGGCCGGCGGATTGCGGATCTTTCAGCTCCAGGCGGACTTCTGCGGTGCCGGAAGCTTTCAGGAAATCGACGAGATATTGCGCGTTGAAGCCGATGGTGAGTGCTTCGCCGTTGTAGGCGGCTTCGAGGGAATCTTCTGATTCACCAGCTTCCGAGGACGACGCGGAGAGCTTGACTTCGCCCTTTTCCAGGCGCAGGCGGACGGCACGCGAACGCTCGTCGGCAAACTGGGCGACGCGCAGGATGGCGGCATTGAGTTCGTCGGCGTTGAGCGGAACGATCTTGTTGTTGTCCTTAGGCAGGACGGCTTCGAAATTGGGGAACTGTCCGGTGAGCTGGCGCGAAGTGAGCAGGCGCGAGCCGATGCGGAAGAACAGAGTCGATTCGTCTTTGGCGAACTCGATGGTGTCGGCGTCGGTGGAGTCAAGCAGGGACTTCAGTTCGTCCATGGCTTTCTTGGGGACGAGAGTCTTCATCTCGCCGGAGACGCCTTCGAATTTTTCGCCGTTGCGCTCGCAGTGGGCGAGACGGTGCCCGTCGGTCGCAACCATGGTGATCGACTCGGGCTTGAGCAGCATGAGCGCGCCGTTCAGCGTATAGCGCGACTCTTCGTTGGAGATGGCGAATCCGGTGCGGGCGATCAGGCCGCGCAAAACCTGGGCTGGAATGGTGACGACGCCGGCGGAGGGAAATACTGGGAGGCTGGGGA
The DNA here is from genome assembly GCA_964407245.1 of uncultured Acidobacteriaceae bacterium. GTDB lineage: Bacteria > Acidobacteriota > Terriglobia > Terriglobales > Acidobacteriaceae > Sulfotelmatobacter. The sequence goes on along the minus strand of CAYOUY010000442.1, from coordinate 4,450 downwards.
AATTCGACTTGGCCATGCCGACCATCTTTGTATTGGACCGGCCGCAGCGAATCGAGACCCAGTGATTTTCGAGCAGTTTGATGGTGATGTCAGCGTCGGGAAGCAGTTTGACGTAGTCGTGAAGTTTGCGCGCAGGGATAGTACAGGAGCCTTCCTTCTTCACTTTCACGGTGCAGGATGTGCACAGGCTGAGATCGAGGTCGGTGGCGGTCAGAGAAAGGCGGTCGCCAGAGGCTTCGAAAAGATAATTCGACAGGATGGGAATCGTGGTCTTGCGCTCGACCACCCCTTGCGTGGCGGTCAATTCCCGCAGCAATTCAAACTTGCTGACCGTGATCTCCATGGTTTCCACGGCAACAGCGGCCTCCACCGGCATATGGCCATCTCCCCCGAGCGTCCGCGACTTCTGTTACTTCCTTATATCAAATACAAAACCTCTAAAACCAGCAGTAACAGTAGGGCTTGCGCAGAAGTGGAAAACTCTTGCAACTTGAATCGCATTACCCAGTTCTGCGCCCAGACCTTATGTTGAAAATCAGGACCGAATGGTTCGGAATCGTGTCAATCCGTCGACCCTGATTTCGAATTCCATCTGCCGCTACACAGCTTCCACATCGCATTCACACCCAACCAGAAGGAAGACTGGACTGGAGAGTGGAAAACGCACCAACGCGCACGAATCATCCACCTAATTGTTCGGTCAATTTGTTGATGAGCCTGTTCAAATCCTTGTCGTTCTTGCGCAACTCTTCGATTTTTTCTACCGAGTGCAGCACGGTCGTGTGATGTTTGCCGCCAAACTGGCGGCCGATTTCCGGCAGTGACGCCTCGGTCAGGCGCTTGGCCAGATACATGGCGACCTGGCGCGGATAAACGATGGCGCGGGAATTATTCTTGGCCTTAATCTCGACCAGGCGTAGCCCGAACTGCTCGGCGACCATTTTCTGGATCGACTCGATGGTGACTTTGCGGGCCTGCGAGTCGATGAAGTTCTTCAGCACCTGCTGGGCGTAAGGCAGCGTGATTTCCGCGCCGATCAGCGAAGAGTGGGCGACGAGGCGAATCAGTGCGCCTTCGAGTTCGCGCACGTTGGAACGGATGTTGGAGGCGACGTAGAGCGCGACGTCGGTGGGCAGCGTGACTTTTTCCTGCTCGGCTTTTTTCTGCAGAATCGCGACTTTGGTTTCGAGATCGGGCGGCTGAATGTCGGCAATCAGTCCCCACTCGAAGCGGCTGCGCAACAGGTCTTCAATCTCCGCCAGTTCTTTAGGTGAGCGGTCGCTGGCAATCACGATCTGCTTCATCGTGTCGTGCAGCGCGTTGAAAGTGTGGAAGAATTCTTCCTGCGTTCGCTCCTTGCCCGTTAGGAACTGAATGTCGTCGATCAGTAGCACGTCCACGCCACGGAAGCGGTCGCGGAAGCTGGTCATCTTGTCGTAACGCAGCGAGTTGATCATATCGTTGGTGAACTTCTCGCTCGATACGTAGCAAATGGCCGCCTGCGGCTGGCGCCGCTTCACCTCGTGGCCGATGGCCTGCATCAAGTGCGTCTTTCCCATGCCCACGCCGCCGTACAGAAACAAAGGGTTATAGGCTTTCGAAGGACGCTCCGCCACAGCCTGGCATGCCGCATGCGCAAACTGGTTCCCGGAGCCAATCACAAACGCGTCGAACGTGTACCGCGGATTCAGTTGCGCCGCACCATCCCAGTCGAAACGCGCCTGCGACGGGCCGGCCGAAACCGGAGGGGCGGAGAGCCCGCCATTGTGGCGCACGGTGGTGGCAGCGGGATCGTCCTCGGGGGTGACGAACTTTACGTCGCTGAACTCGAGGCCGAGGTTATCGATAGCTTCCTGGATGAGGTCGGCGTACTTGTCGCCGGCGTGGCGGAACTCGACGGTGGGCACGCGCACGAAGAGAATGCCTCCGCTGGAGTGGCTGTAGCGCGTGGGTTTCAACCAGGTGTCATAGGAGTGCCGGTTGATCTTTTTTTCCAGCGCATCCAGAATGCGCGCCCACGGATTAGGGGAGAGCGGTGTGCTTGGAACTGACATATTATGAAGTGCTCGCCGTAGCGCCCCGGCGGCTGGTTTGAGGGCGCGTTTTTCTTATAAAGTTGATCCTACGAAGTGAAAACTCTCGCCGCTTTAGTGCGGATTAAGGCTCTTTCGGTCCGTCTCTCTGTCCGTCCACGCTGTTGCGTGCGCCGAGGTTTCGAAAGCAGGCCGAATAGGCATCGTAGCACAGATTTTTTCGTCGTGTGGAAATCTTCGGACTGGAATCTTTTTCGCGAACGCCATATTCAGCGCCCGTTTGCGCCTTTCTGTCAAGTGCCGCGCTGGTAACTGCCGCAGAGAAGGTGCATTGTTTTTTCCCCAACGCGGCGCGCGCATTAGTTTTTTCATGGAGATTGCGCTCAGCCGCTGCCCTGCGGTTGGCGCGAGCGTGCCCCCTGATTTATACTTCCAATTTGTTCTAAGTCTGCCGAGCCGATCAGGAGCAGCCACTTTTCATGCCCAAGCGTACGTTCCAGCCCAACCGGCGCAAGCGATCCAAGAAACACGGATTTCGCACGCGCATGAAGACCCAGGGCGGCCAGAAGGTTTTGTCCCGCCGCCGCGCCAAGGGGCGCAAACGAGTCTCGGTGAAACCAGGTTTCCGCGAATAGTCCCATGTGGCGCAGGCGTCCTCGCCTGCGTATCCGCGTGTTGCACAAGCGATCTGGAAGTAGAGGCACGGTGACTGTGCCCAGAACATCGAATCGGACTGTCAAAGCGGGAACTGCGGGAAATGCTTTCCCGCGCGGCGCGAGGTTGTTGCGCCACGCTGATTTTGAGCGAGTATACAAATCGGGCCGGCGTCATTTTTCCGCTTCCCTGACGGCCTTCTATCTGGAGCGGCGGGAGGCAACTGCGGGCAGCACTGAGACGCGCACGCCTCAGGGTTTGCGGGTTGGATTTACCGTTGGTCGAGCCTTGGGCGGCGCCGTTGAGCGGAACCGCATCAAGCGCCGCATGCGCGAGGCTGTGCGGCTCTCCCGTCCGCCATTTGGAATCGCTGCCGATGTCGTCATGAATCCAAAGAAGTCGTTGCTGACCGCAGACTTCGCCGACGTGCTGAACGAAGTCCGCCGAGCTTTCGTAGTTATAGAACAGAAGCTTGCGGGCCAGGGAGCGGATTCAACGGGAGAGAGCGGAAGCCAAATGCCGAGAGCCTGAGGCTGAACTGGAAATGCGTCACGTCCCCAAACTCGTTGTGCTGCAACTCCTGCGAGGCTACAAGTGGGCGATTTCGCCGCTCTTCCTGCCGGCATGCCGCTATGTCCCTACCTGCTCGGAGTACGCGATGGAAGCGGTGGAACGTTACGGCGTTTTGCGCGGAGGCTTCATGGCTTTCGCCAGGCTGCTTCGTTGTCACCCCTTTGCGCACGGTGGCTACGATCCTGTGGTGAAGGCAAGCGCGGTGTGCGTGTGTAAGAGCGGCTCTTCAGCGCCGCGTGAAGTGAGCACACTTCCATCGGGCTTTAGCCGCGGTGGTCGTCCTTTTCAATACATTAAACGGGACCTATAAAACTTTGGCCGAATATCAGAATCCGCAACAAGAACCAGGCAGCGAGCGCCGCCTGCTCCTCGTTTTTCTCGCAACGTTTGTACTCATGCTCTTGTTTCAGCCGCTCCTGAAAAGGTACTTTCCTCAACCGCCCGCCCAACAGCCGCAGACCCAGACCACTCAGCCGCAGCCCGCGCCTGCGGCCCGGCAAGCACCTGCCACGCCCGTTGTTGCTCCTGCGCCCTCCGTAACCAAGCAAGCTGCCGGTGAGGCCGAGACCGTCATCGAGAACGACCTCTACCGCATCACCTTTACCAATAAAGGCGCCCAGGTCAAGTCCTGGATCCTCAAGAAATACGACAACGACCAGAACGCACCGCTCGATCTGGTCAACTCCGCCGCGGCCGCTCAATACGGCTACCCGCTTTCGCTCTGGACTTACGACGAAACATTGCGGAACCGGCTGAGCTCCGCGCTTTACGTCGCCTCCGCCGAAGGCACGCAGCAGGCCCCGGCCACCATCACTTTCGAATACTCCGACCAGGACCTTTCCGTCCGCAAGACCTTCCATTTCGCTGACACCTACGTTGTGAATGTCGAAGCCTCAGTAACCTACAAAGGCAGTGCCGTTGCGGCGCTTCCCGCCTGGCCCTCCGGCTTCGGCGATCAGACCACTCCCGCCTTCTACGCGAGCGCACTCATCGGCTACCAGTTCAATAAAGACATTCAACGCGTGCCCGCCCGTTGCGGATTCTCTCTCTTCTCCAAGTGCGTGCAGGTGATCGGCGGAGCCACCTTGCCCGGTCCCTTTCACTGGGCCGGGCCCACAGATCAGTACTTTGCTGCGGTGTTCATCCCTGACGATCCCGCCGCGGCCTCCATGGTGACGCTGCACAACACC
>CAYOUY010000441.1:0-3089 GCA_964407245.1 uncultured Acidobacteriaceae bacterium | reverse complement strand
ACCTAACTCCAACGAGGATTCTGGGGCGAGTTCGTGCAATCGAACCGTGGAAGGATTCACGACCTCGATCCCAACCATCTCGGTTCCACGAACGACTTTCGACCGTTTCCTGCGCGAGCGGGCGACGCCGCTCCCGCCCATAGACGCGGTGAAGATTGACGTGGAAGGGCATGAGAATGCCGTTCTGCGAGGGATGAAGGAATTCCTGCGCGAGCGCCGCCCGAAACTTGTCATGTTCGAATACCTGGCGCGGACGGACATTCTCCAGACTCTCGCGATTTTCAGCCAGGTTGGCTACTCGGTGTTTGAACTCTCCGATGCAGGCAACCGCCGGATCACAACGGCCGGGGTGAAACCCCTGCAGGATCTGTTTGCTTGCCCCAATGAGAAAGCTGGCGATTTTGGCATCTAGGGGGGCACCGCAAGGAGATCGGCGGCGAGCCGCTGCTTGACAATCGCTGCGGACTTCTGTATTTTCTGTCCATCCTGAAAGGACCGACATGGCAGAACTGACCGGTTTGCAGAAGCAATACATTTTGCACTGGGGTGAGATGGGGACGAAGTGGGGGATCAACCGCACCGTAGCGCAGATCCATGCGCTGCTGTACCTGTCACCGCGGGCGCTGCCAGCCGAAGAAATTGCCGCGACCCTGAGCGTGGCGCGGTCGAACGTGAGCACCTCGATCCGCGAACTCGAGACCTGGGGCATCGTGCGGGCGGTGCATGTGCTGGGCGACCGGCGCGAGCATTACGAGTCGATGAAGGACGTGTGGGAGATGTTCCGGCTGGTCATTGAGCAGAGAAAACGACGCGAGATCGATCCCACACGCGAAGTGCTGCGGCAATGTTTGGCCGAAGTGGACCCGAAGGAGCCTGGGGCGGTATACACACGCGAGCGGCTGGAGGCGATGGCCGGATTCTTTGAAGCGGTGACGGAATTGTACGACCAGATGAAGCGGCTGCCGACCGGGACGGTGCGGAAGATGCTGCGCATGCAAACGAAAATGCGAAAGAAGGCAGGGTAAAATTTTTGGCTGCATCACTTCTGGACATACAGAACGATCTGACATAACAGGACTTCCTGTGACTCGGGCAATGCCTGCAGAGCGTGCTCTCATCGACGAGTTTCTGCCGGACTGCGATTTCCGCGCAGCCTACGAAATCAGCATCAACGCCCCAGCTGCGATGGTTTACAAGCGGGTCCTTATCTCCGATTTCTCCGCTTCCTGGATCGTGCGCCTGCTGATGTACTTAAGAACCGGAGAGCGAATCCTGCGCGATCAGTCGACGGACGACTTACGGCAGCGATTTCAGGGCTCGGGCTTTCTTATCCTGGGCGAAACGCCGGGCGAAGAGGTGGTCATCGACGTGGCGGGAAAGTTCTGGCGCCCGGATGGCGGGCGCGTTCTCGATCTGAGCGCGGGCGATTTTGTTGGATTTTCACGGCCCGGACAGGCGAAGGTTGCGATGAACTTCAGAATCAGGCCTGAAACGCCAGACTGCAATGTGCTTTCCACGGAAACGAGAATCCAATGTTGCGACCTTGCGGCCTGGTGGAAGTTTCGTCTCTACTGGGCACTGGCCGGGCGGTTTTCCGGGGTGATACGCAAGGCGATTCTCAAGCAGGTAAAGGCAGAGGCAGAGGCTGAAAGGGTGCTTGAGGAGCGAATCGCATGAGCGAGACGGTCGTCATCACCGGGGCGTTCAGCTATACCGGCAGGTATACGACGCGGCTTCTACTGGAGCGCGGATATCGCGTCTGCACGCTGACCAATCATCCTCCGGACTTCGCTTCTCGAGAAAATCCCCACCCTGTCGCAAAAAGCGCGACAAGGGTGGGGCAACCGCCGGAGTTGCGGCACTCGCGCCATGATCCATTCGCCGGGCAAGTCGCGGCATTCCCTTACAACTTTAAAGAACCCAAGGAGCTACGCCGCACGTTCTCTGGTGCATCGACGCTGATCAATACATACTGGGTGCGATTTCCGCATGGCGGCTCCCACTTCGAGAGTGCAGTTAGGAACAGCCGGATTCTGATCGAGGCCGCGCGCGATGCCGGAATCCAGCGCATTGTGCACGTCAGCATTGCCAACCCCTCGCTGGATTCGCGGCTTGGCTACTATCGCGGCAAAGCTCAGGTGGAACAGGCGGTGCGCGAGTCCGGGCTTTCGTATGCCATTCTGCGGCCGACGGTCGTCTTCGGGGCGGAAGACATTCTCGTCAACAACATCGCATGGTTCGTGCGGAACTTTTCGGTGTTCGGAATTCCAGGCGACGGACGGTACGGGATTCGTCCGATCTATGTGGAGGATATGGCGCGATTGCTTGCCGATTCCGCTGAGCATGACGGGAACACCGTGCTCGATGCGGTCGGACCCGAAACATTCAGCTTTGAAGAACTCGTTCGGTTGATTGCTCGGTGCGTGGGACGATCGATTCGTGTAGTCCACGTGCCTGCATCCGTTGCCTATGTGTCGACGCTGGTGACGGGATGGCTGATCGGAGATGTCGTACTGACGTGGGAGGAATACAAGGGGCTGATGGGAAATCTTCTGGCGCCAGAAGGTCCGGCTGCGGGCGAGACGCGACTGACCCAGTGGCTCGCGGAGCATGAACAGACCGTGGGCCGCAGATATGCCTCCGAGGTTGCGCGTCATTTCCGATAATCATCTAACCACAGAGGGCACGGGGCCACACAAGAGGGTCCTCCAGCTTCGTTCTCCGGTAGAATTACCCTCTATCTTCGGTTCATTTCCATGAAGGAAACGCGCATGACACAGGGGAGCGGCGGAATATTGGACGAAGCTCAGGAGGCGGTCAGCAGGAAGATTTGGGTGACGCTGACCGGGTTGCCGCTGACGTTTCGGCTGGAGTGGCCGTTTCGGCAGGCGACATCGGGAGCGGACTTCTGGGTGCTGCATGGCGACATTCGGCTCGCTGGGTCGGACGGGCTGCATGCGCCGGTGGCGGTGAATTTGTCGCAGACGGTGCGCGAGGTGATGCCGTCGCTCGAGCCGGCGGATGCTGAAGCGCCGGTGATCAATGCGCTGCGCAAGGAAGTGGACCGGAGGCAGATTGAGTTCTTGAAA
>CAYOUY010000440.1:0-12948 GCA_964407245.1 uncultured Acidobacteriaceae bacterium | reverse complement strand
GCACCTGCGTGCTTTTCACCATGTTCTGCACGTTGACGCTCATCTCGTGCATGGTGCTGGTGACTTCATCAATGGCGGAGGAAGCCTGCAGTCCCACCTTCGCCGAATCTTCCGATGCATTGGCCACTTGGCCTGAGGCCGAGGCTACCTGGGCCGAGGCGTCACGAACGCTGCGCACCAGGCCGGCCAGTCCATCCACCATTTTGGCGAACGCGTTGCCCAGGGTGTCGTGCGAAGAACGTGGCTTGACTTCCACGGTCAGGTCGCCGCCGGCGATTGACTCGGAGACTCCCGCCATTTCCTTCAGGTACGTCACCATCTTGGAGAATGTCCGCGCCAGTTCGCCGATCTCGTCGTCGCGGCTGACGTCAATGTTGTGTTCCAGGTCGCCCGTATTGCCGATTCCGCGAGCTACGCTCATCAGATTGCCCAGGGGTTCGGTGATGCCCTTGGCCGTTCGGTAAGCAATGACGGCTCCGAGTCCGAGCGCCAGCATGGTGCTGAGCAGCGATACGGTAATAGTCCAGGTAGCAGCGGTTTCATCGGACTTGCGGCGCGAATCCACCAGTTTGCGGTTTTCCACGTCGGCCACGTCGAGCGTGTCGGTCGAATTCTTCACCCAGGAGGAGGCGTCCTTTTGCAAGTAGTAAATTTGCAGTTCGGCGACGGTGGCGTTGCCCGAATCCACGTCCTTACGCTTCTCAATCAGAGGCTGGGCGAATTCCTTGCCCCACGCCTGCTCCAGTTGTTCGACTTTAGCCAGCGCGTTCTTGACCTGCTCGGAATTGGCCAGCGCCTTGCCCTGTTCCAGCTTCTCGTTCAGGGTGCGCAGGCCTTCGTTCATGCGGTCCACTTCCCGCGTGTCGCCGCTCAACAGGTAATTGCTCAGGTAGAGCCGGTCCTGCATCATCTGGAAGCGGACTGCGTTGGTAGTGTCGGCTAGTTCCAGCGAGGCGCCGGCCGCGGCTTTGGCGGCGTGCTCGCGTTGCACCGCCATCCAGTTCACCAGGAACAGCACCACCACCATGGTGAGGATGATTCCGAAATTGAAGTACAGCTTCTTCCCGATAGTCATGCCCTTCTCCTCAACTGCCAGGCGCGCTACTGCGGCTCGAACTTAAAGTCGATGACCCCTGAACTTTCTTCCGGTCCCGGTTCAAAGCGCCACTTGCGGGCCGCTTCCAGCGCGGAGTTGGCCAGCACCGGATGCCCACCGACCACTTTGGCGTCTTTTACGCTCCCATTGGGCGCAACCACCACCTGGATCTTGACCGAACCGGTAAGGTTCATCCGTCGAGCCAGATCGGGATAGGAAGGCTGCACTTTGACCTTCGCGCGACGGACGATTTCCTCGTTCTGATTCTGCTGGGCTGAAACCGGAACCGCCTTTACCACCAGGATTAAACTCAAAACGCCCAGCACTGCTGACGCGGTTCGACGAGACACAATTCCTCCTAGGCGAAAAAAGCCTCCACCCCCGGCGTGCAACGGCCGGGCCACCCAGGCGTTACGACGAAAACCAAAGTAATGTGTTGATATCTAAGAAAAAAAAGGAGTTATTGTAGGGATGAAAGGCTCCTCGCCGTACGAAGTGTTATTAGTGCTATCTCATCCCCAATTCGGCGGGCTATACTTCTCACTGTGAGACGAAGTCTCATTTTCTGTCTCGTTTCACAGCAAGGCACCTCCGACGCCATTTCCCTTGACTCAATTTGAGATGGCAGGTAGTTTCCCATTAGATTCAATCACTTGTGAATCGCGAACAGGTCCCCTCGTCGGGACACGACATTTCGGGCAGCATTCCTGGTCTTCTCCACAAGGGGAATCTCAAGGCCGGCTCGGATGAGGCTTTTCAAAGGCTTCTGCTGCGGATCGCGAAAGCAGGTGAGCGTTCCGACCCCAAGTCGCTGATTCAATTGTTCTGCACGGCCACCCGCGAATTCTTCCAAGCATCGGGCGCGTATTTCTGGCGCTGCCAGTCGGCGGACGAGCTGGTGGGAGAACAGGCCGACGGGAAGATGGCGGAGCGTTTTGTCGGCCTGCGACTGCGTCCGCACGAAAGCACGGTAACCGCTGAGGCGGTGCGGCAGCGGCGGACGATTTTCGCCAATCAGCAGGTGGAGTCAAGGAACTTTCCGCTGGCGGCGGAATTTGAGGCGCGCTCGCTGCTGGCCGCTCCGCTGGTTGTCTTCAACGAAGTGATTGGCGCAACTACTTTCCTGCACGATTCCGACGCCAATTTCTTTAACGACGACCTTGCCGCCAAAGCGACCATCCTGGCCGGCCAGCTCGGAAGTTTGCTCGAAGCGACGCGGCTGAGCGAAGCCTCCCGCGAGGAGCATCGGCGCGCCGAAATCCTGGCCGATGTTGCCCAGGTACTGCACGGCAAACCGGATGTGGCCGCGATCATAGAAGCATTGGCCGACCGGCTACGGCTTCTCTTGCGCGTCCGGCTGGTTTGCGTCCTGCTCCGGCGCGAGGGGCCTTTCGAGCTGCGCGCGGTTTCGGCGGAGACTCCGCAGCTGGCCAACGCGGCGCGTTCCCGTCACGACCGGCAGACCATCCGCTTTGCTGCTGATCTGGCGCAGCGCGCCGTTTCGGCAGGAGAGCCGATCACACTCTCGATTGCCGGGGATGCGCACTCGCTCGGCAATCTGGTTTCTCCCGGGATGTTGATTGCCGCTCCTCTGCGCACCACACGCACGCAGGGAGCAATTCTGATTTATCCGCGGGAGGAAGGCATTTTTACCGCGGAAGAGAAAGCCCTCGTGGCGGCAATTGCCGGTTTTGGCGCCGTTGCCGTCGCGCACGCCGAGCTGTACGCGACGGCGCACGCCCAGGCCAACGAACTGCATCAATTGCTGGAGATTTCTTCTGAACTCGGCTCCAGCGGCGATCTCGAACATTTCCTGGAAGCTTTCGTCGTGCGGGCCGCGGATTTTCTAAGCTTCGGCCGCTGCTTCGTCGCGTTGAATGAGGACGGACAGTTCCGTGTTCGTTACGGAGTGGACAAAGGCCAGGGTCGGCGCGTGGAAATGCCCGTTCCCGAAGGCGTCGCTACCAAGGCTCTGCGCGAGAAGGAAGTTTTCTGGAGCGATGACGTCAGCCGCATCCCCGGAGTGAATCTCGAAGCCGTTACCAAATACAACCTGCGCCAGATTCTGTGCGTGCCTTTGCTTGGAACGAGCGGCCAGGTGCTTGGAATGTTCAGCGTGCTGGACCGTCTGGATGAAGCAGGCATTTCCCAGGAAGATATCCGCCGCGCCCGGGCGCTCTCGAACCAGGCTGCCGTGATGCTCGAAGTCGCCAGCAATCTGCATCTTTCTGAAAAGCACCGCCGGCGCGCCGAGGCCCTGATTGAACTGGCACGTGAGATTGACGGGACTTTGCGCCTCGCCGACTTCTCCCGCCGCTTCGTGGCTCGCGCCGTGGAATTGACCGTTTCGCGCGCGGGACTGCTCGCCATCAAGCAAGAAGGGCCGTGGCAAATCGTTGCGGTCCATCCGCCGCAAGAGACTGCGGCATCATCGTCTCTTACCGCAGCCTTGAGCGAAATTGCCGCGCGGCGCACCGAAATCGTTGTTTCCGGCACAGCCACGGATCTGCTGGGCCCTGATGCCGCTTCCAGTCTGGGCTGGGACGACTGCACGCTTGTGCGTCTTCCGGGCGCGAGTGGAGAGTTGGCTGGATTGCTGGCCTTGTCGGGACGAGCCACGCCGTTCGATTCCGGAGACCGCGTTTTCCTTGAGACCATGGCGGGCCACGCAGCCATGGCGCTCGAAAGTGCCCGTCTGTTCACGCGGATCGAGCAGTCGAACCGGCATTGGATGGAGATCTTCGATGCCATCACAGACTTCATCGTGGTCCACGATCAGGCGGGGAAGGTGCTTCGGGTGAACCGTTCGCTGGCCGCCATGATCGGCGTGCCGCCGGCCGAGTTGATCGGCGTGGACATGCGGGCCCTGCTGGCCCTGACCAGCGACGTGGCGTCGTACTCCTGTCCCTTCTGCCGCGCCATGGCCGACGATGCCGATGAATTCGTGCATCCTGTGTTCGAGCGTTCGTATCTGGTTTCCACTTCGCGCGTGCACGGGGCTTCCGACGAAGGTCTGCAGACCATTCACGTGTTGAAGGACATCTCGGACCGGCGCGAAGCCGAGCGCCGCTACCGGGAACTTTTCGACAATATTCAGGAGGGTCTGTTCTTCAGCACCCCCGGCGGCCGTTTTGTGGAGGTTAACGATGCCATGGTACGCATGCTCGGCTACTCCAGCCGCGAGGAACTGTTGCAGGTCGACATTCCCACCGAACTTTATTTTTCGCCGCAGCAGCGCGAGCATCACAGGCAGGTGATGGACGAACATGGAAGCCTGCGCAACTTCGAAGCCACGCTGCGCCGCAGGGACGGATCCCCGATTCATGTGCTGATCAACGCCTTCGGCATGTATGACCATCAGGGCGCTCTTCTACAGATTCGCGGCCTGATGCTCGATGTGACCGGCTTGCGCGCCTCGCAATCCGAACTTCAGCGCGAGCGGGACTTCTCCGCTAAAATTCTCGGCAACACGCAGAGCCTGATTCTCGTCGCCGACACGGCCGGGCTGATCAGCTACGCCAATCGCCGCTGGGCGGACGCCGGTTTTGAGCAGAAGGAATTGCTGGGGCGTCCACTGCTCGATCTGGCCGCGCCCGGTTTTGTGCGGCCACTCTCCGAGGCCCTGCACAGCACGCTGAACGCGCAGCAAGTCGACAATTTGGAACTGGAACTCGTGCGCGGCACGGGACCGGCGGGCAAGTTCTCCGCGAACTTGAGTCCGATGCGTGATGAGCAGGGAAACGTCAACAGCATCGTAGTCGTGCTCACCGACATTACCGACTCGGCGGTGCTGCGCGACAAGCTGGTCCATGCCGAAAAAATGGCGGCTGTCGGCCAATTGGTTTCCGGCGTCGCGCATGAGGTGAACAATCCGCTGACCGCCATCCTCGGCTTCGCCGACCTGCTGATGGAGAATCCCGAGCTGCCGGAGAACGCGCGCAAAGACCTGCGCGTAATTCTGCAGGAGGCGCAACGTACCAAGCAGATCGTGCAAAACCTGCTCAGCTTTGCCCGCCAGATGCCGCCGCAGCGCTCCGCCGTGCAGCTGAATTCCATCCTGCGCCGGACCGTGCAGTTGCGCTCGTACGATTTTCATAGCCACGGCATTGAGGTCATCGAGCACCTCGACGAAGGCTTGCCCGAGGTCATGGGCGATGCCCACCAGTTGCAGCAGGTCTTCCTCAACATTCTGAACAACGCGTACGACGCGGTTCACGAAGTCGGCCGCCCCGCACGCATCGAAATCATGTCCACCAAAGCGGGAGACAGCGTCGAAGTTTCCTTCTGCGACAACGGCAACGGAATCTCGCATCCCGACAAGATCTTCGACCCGTTCTTCACCACGAAGGAAGTCGGGAAGGGAACCGGCCTGGGGTTGAGCATCTGCTACGGCATCGTGAAGGAACACGGTGGAGAGATTCTTTGCCACAACAATTCTGGGGGGCAGGGCGCCACGTTCATCGTGCGCCTGCCAAGTGCGTCCCACACGGCTTCGTTGAGTGTGGCCGCAGGAGTGATACAAAAATGAGCCTGCCTGCTATGAAACCATCCGTCTTGCCGGTGCTGCTCATCGAAGATGAGCCGGCGGTCATGGCCTACGTCCGGGCCGCGCTCGAACGCAGCGGCTATCCGGTGGTGTGCTGCGAATCGGGCGCTGAGGCGCTTGGCCTTCTCGTCAACGGCGAGTTTCTTGGCATCGTCTCGGACATGCGCACGCCCGGTGGCGTCGACGGAGGCCAGGTGCATGCCTGGATCACCCAGCATCGTCCGGACCTGGCGTCCCGCGTGGTTTTCATCACGGGAGATATTGCCAACGAGGAGACCGTGGCCACGCTGCGGGCGACCGGTGCTCCCTGCGTCGAGAAACCGTTTCGCGTGCAGCAATTCATTGAGGTCGTATCGAAAGCTATGGGGAAAGCGCAGTGACCGGACTTATTTCCACACCGATGTCCCACGCCGCCAGTAAAGAAGACCTGCGTATCCGTCTCCTGGTGGTTGACGACGAGCAGAGTATCCGCAAGCTGTGCGTCACCGTCGGCGAGGCCCTCGGTTTTGTCTGTCTCGAGGCCGACAGCGGCGACTCCGCGCTGGCCCTCTTAGAGGAGCAGCCGGCGCACATGGTGCTCACCGACATGGTGATGCCCCACATGTCCGGACTCGAATTCCTCGAACGAGTAAAGAAAGTTTTGCCTCGCATCGAAGTGGCGGTCATGACCGGACACGGCTCCATTGAAACCGCTGTGCAGGCCATGAAGCTGGGCGCTTACGACTACATCACCAAGCCGTTTTCGCCGCTCGAAGAGCTGCGCCTCTTCCTGCGGCGCATGGCGGAAAAGGTCCGCCTGGTCGAGGAGAACGAGTTCCTGCGCCAGCGCATGGATTCGGAGACTGCCGTACATGGAATCGTCGGATCGTCAGCGAAAATTCAGGACGTTTTGCGCATGGTCTCGCGCCTGAAAGACACGCGCACGCCGGTGCTGATCTACGGCGAGAGTGGCACCGGGAAGGAGCTCGTTGCGCGCGCGATCCATTATCGCGGCGCCTTTGCGGCTCACCCCTTTGTGGCGGTCGATTGCGGTTCGCTAGTACCCACGCTGATCGAAAGCGAGCTCTTCGGCTACGAAAAGGGAGCTTTCACCGGAGCTCTTAAATCGAAACAAGGACTATTCCAGGCGGCTGACGGCGGCACGATCTTCCTGGACGAAGTGGGGGAACTGCCGCTGGAACTGCAGGCGAAATTGCTGCGCGCGCTGCAGGAAAAAGAAGTGCGTCCAGTGGGCAGCAACCAGCGCGTGAAGGTGGACGTGCGCGTGATCGCCGCCACCAACCGCGATCTGGAAGCCGCGTACAAGAACGGCACGTTCCGCAAGGATCTTTATTTTCGTCTGAACGTGGTGACTTTGTACGTGCCCGCGTTGCGCGAGCGTCGCAGCGACATCCCACAACTCGTGCACTGGTTCCTTGAGCGCTACGCTCCGGGTTCCGAGTTGCACGTTTCAAGTGCAGCCATGAAGGCGCTCATGCGCTACGACTGGCCGGGTAACGTGCGCGAGCTGGAAAACTGCGTCGAACGCGCTGTCGCCCTGGGTAACGGACAGCTCGTCGACCTCGGCGATCTTCCGCCGGCGATCGCGACCGGCGCCTCGACCTCCGGCCCGGCGGTGCAATCGGCCCAAACCGTGCTTGACCCCGATCTCGCGGCTGCAGACGACGGACCGGTCCATCCCCGCGTCGCCTCTTCATCATCGTCCTCCACCACGGATCTCGAAGACATCGAACGCGCCACCATCCAGCGTGTCTTCGAGCAGGTGAAAGGCGACAAAGCCCTCGCCGGACGCATGCTGGGCATCAGCCGCGCGACCCTCTACCGCAAGCTGAAACGCTACAACATCAGCGTGGGGGCGCCCGGCTCGGCGAGCCACTCGCTGCAGTGATGTGAGACGCCGTCTCACCCTGAGACGGAATCGTGAGTTCGACCTCATCTGGCCCCTGTCAAATCCGCGTTAACCCGCTGAAAATGCTCCCACCTCGGTACTAGACCTTCCGTTCCCAAAATTGGCTGCCGCGTTGCTCGTTTATTTGCCGAACAGCGGATTCTGGCTCCCCAGTTCTTCCTAACCGGGAAGAAGGGGAGCCCGCCCGCATTTTGAGGCCCGCGTTTAGAGGGGAATATTGGCGCAACAAGCCACGGCAACGGGACGCACCAGCCACGATGCCAGCCCAGTGGCTGGACTGGCCCGTTTCTTTCCAGAGGCGACCCCGGTACGAATCGCGGTGCAACTGGCACGCACGCTCGAAGCCGGTGCAACCGCCAGTTTCACCGAAAGCACGGTGATCGAATTCGGCACCTCGCGTGAAGTTTTCTTTGCCTGCCGCACGCCATTGGAGTTCGCTGACGTACTTCGGCTGCGGAACTCCGACAGCTCGCTCGACGTCGAGGTTTCGGTCGTGGCCGTGCAGTATCACCCCGGCCAGACCGTCGTGGCCGCGCGCTTTCTGGGCGAAGTGCCCAACTGGATCGTGAAATCATGACTCCTTCCACACCCACACAAGATCTCGCTACGCAGTGGAACATTGCCCGTCAGCTGTATCCCATGTATTTCGAAATGGCGCGCGAGTTTGCCATTGAGATTGAACCCTGCGCCGAGCTGGAGGCCGGCGCCGACGCGCCCGGCAAAGAGGCCGTCGAACAGGCCAACCGCTGGCTGGAGAAGATGGATGAGTGCGTCCAGGTGCACCAGCTGCGCCAGTTTCTGCAAACCAGCGCGCTGGCGAATCAGGACGCGTTGCTGGCGCTGATCAATCATTTCCTGGCCAAGGCCCAGAAAACGGACGCAATCCGCGACAAGATCGACTTTCTGCTCGTGCAGTACTTCAGCCAGATCGCGCCCACCGAGGTTGACGACGCGAAGGTCGACCTGGCGTTCGTGGCCAAGGCGCTCGAACCCGTGCTCGGCGCAGTGGAGCTGAAACCTCCGGTTTGGCTGAACGCGCTCGACCGCGTGCTCGAACTGGCCCGCAAATCCCGCTCGCTCGATGAACTGCTGCACGGCGGCGTGCTGGAGCAGGGACGCAAGGCCAAGAGCCTGGCCGGCGAACTGTTCTATCTGCCAGTGGCGCTCGCGGCTTTCACCCGCTTCGGATACCTGATGCGGCGCAGCTTCTTCCGCCTGATGCTGGGCGATCTCAACACAATTCTCGATGGGCTGACCGCGCTGGAGGAAAAAGGCGTCCAGACCATCGACTGCCGGCGGGCGCAGTTTTCAGCGCAAGAGCCGATCATCCGTCTGCGCATGATCTGCCAGTCGTGGAAGGTGATGTTCCAGGCGGAATACTCCTCCGGGCAACCGTTGCGCATGCTGGTGGACCTGCGGGCGTCGGTGGACACCGCACTCGGCAAAGACAAAGCAGCCAACGCAGAGGCCAAGGTGAAGCCGGCTGCCAAGCCTTCACCTGCGGCACCGGCCAAGTCTGCCACTGCGGCCAAGCCGGTCGCCGGCGCAAAGCCAGCGGCGGCAGGAAAACCTGAGCCGGCGGCTCCAGCAAAACCCGCTCCGGCAGCGGCGCGCGCGGCAGCCGCTACCGGTAGCGCGATCGCATCCTCGAGAGCACCCAAACCTGCTGTAAAACCGGCCGCACAAGCGGCGTCCGCGAAGCCGAAAGCGAAACCTGCGGCGCCGAGCGCGGGAGAGGCGGAATTTGAGGTCTCGGCAACCCCGGGGTGGGAGCCGGAACCGGAATCTCAGCCGAAACCGGCAACGCCAGGGAAAAAGAAGAGCTGAAGGTCTCGGACCGACCAGCAAAAGTCGAAGACGGCAAGCCGAATAAGAAGAACGTACACCGAAAGCCGAATAAGGAAAGCCGCAAGTGGATACGCCGACTGTACTCATCATCTCCGATGACGCTGACTTCTCGCGGCGCGTCATGGCCCGCTGGCAGATGGAGCGCAACGTCCCCACCTTCACCTTGCTGAGCGGCGACTTGTGGCCTCGCTTCGCTGTGGATGCGTTTGACGTAGCTATCGTGGGCGAGCTGCGGCGCGACCTGCTTTCCGTTGTCCTCGAGCCGCTGCATTCCACCGCTCAGCCGATCTATTGCCTTAGCCAGGATGCCGCGACGGCACAACTGGTGCGCGAGCGCTGGCCGCGCATTTCCATTCTGCGGCCGAGTGAGCAATGGCTCGAAACGCTGGTGCTGGCCGCGAGCGAAGCGGTGCATCGATCGCGGTCAGAATCTCGCGCCCGCGCCGCCGAACTTGCCTGCGCCTCGCTCGAACGGCAGGCCACGCTTGGGCGTTACATGCTGGAAATGCGCCACAGCCTGAACAATGCGCTCACGTCCGTGCTCGGCAATTCGGATCTGTTGCTGCTCGAGCCCGGCAGCCTATCGGCCCAGACGCGCGCGCAGATCGAAACCATTCGCAACATGGCGCTGCGCATCCACGAAATCATGCAGCGTTTCTCGTCACTCGAGAAGGAAATGAATGTCGTGGCGCAACAGGCAAAAAGAGACTCCGGCAAGTCGTATGCGGCGACAGCCGGTGCGTGAGAACAACCGCAGAAATTGAGAACCGTGAATAGGAAACCAAGAAACGAGAACCGAGCCTCCCCCCGAGGTTTCACGTTTGCGGTAGATGTGATGACGCGTGATCTCGCAGCCGGCGGGGGAAGGATCTATGCATAAGTTGATGGCGGGCATGACCATTCTCGAGCATGAACTCTCTGACCTGCGCCTGCTGGTCGAGCGACAGACCGGCATTCTGCTCGATTGTCCCAACAGCGCGTTGGTCGCCCATGTAGCCGAGTACCTGGAGAGCCGGGAGATGCAATCTCCTACAGACCTGCTCAACTCGCTGCGGGCTTGCGATCAGGATCCTGCTGTGCTGCCCAGCTTTCTGGATGGCGTTCTGAACGTCAATACGGGGTTCTTCCGCCATCCCGGCGCGATGAACACTCTCGCGAATTACGTGGTTCCACAGCTGTACGCGCGCAAATCGGAAGACGGTCCGTGCACGCTTCGCATCTGGAGCGCCGGCTGCGCCACCGGAGAAGAGGCCTACTCCATTGCGATGGCCATGTGCGACAGTCTGCCCAACGGGGCCGGCAACGGTCCCAAAGAAAAAACGGGAACCGGGCGCAACGCCGGTGGAATTCAGGATTCTCCGTCTCCGCGCGACGGACAATGCACAAAGGATTGGTCGGCACACATCGTCGGAACCGACCTGCTGCCTTCGGCCATCGAAGTTGCCGAACGGGGACTTTATCCACAGTCGGCTCTGGCGGGCTTGCCTCCGGCCAGCATTCGCGCGTCGTTTTCGAAGATCGCCAGTGCCAATATCCAGAACGGAGCGCTTGAGGGCGTCCCGGGTGGCCCTGCCGCAGGCGCTTCGACCGGCACGCACCTTCTGGTCAAGCCGCGACTGCGCAGCCTGGTCACGTTCAACACCATGAATCTGACCAAGCCGGTCTACATTGGCCGCTTCGACTGCATCTTCTGCATGGATGTGCTGCCGCACCTTTCCCGAGCACAAAGAACCGCGCTCGTCGAGCGCTTGCACCTGTATCTTGAGCCGGGCGGATATCTCTTCCTGAGCCAGACTGAAAAACTCTGCGCGCCCAATCTCAACTTCCGCCCGGAAGTCTTCGACGGATACACCGTCCACCGCAAGCCGCTGGCCGCCAGCGCCGCGTACGGAAGGTAAAGCGTCCGGCGGCGTTCTATACTTGAAAAGTGACGCCCTCCAGACAACGGAGAACGACCGTTCAGCCTGCTTACGAACGGGCCGCGCAGCGATCTGCTGATCGCAAGCCCTTCCTCCGCTCCGAGGGCGGATACCTTACGCGCGAAGAAGCCCACGACCGCGCGCAACTACGAAAGAAACCAGATGCTCGCACCAAACATTGACGAGATCACACCCGACCACATCGCTTCCCTCGTGAATGAGAAGGTCGCAGAGCGCAGGACCCTCGACTATAAGGAAAAGCTTCCGGGCGGTACTGACGACGAGAAGAAGGAGTTCTTGTCAGACGTGTGTTCGTTCGCGAACCTCAACGGCGGAGACATCATTTACGGAGTCAGCGATGAAAGGGGTGCGGACGGAAAGCCGACCGGGGTGCCGGGGTCGATAGTTGGTCTCACGTCCGCAAATCTCTCGTCGGAGCGCGATCGCCTAGAGTCGATGGTGAGAGACGGAATCAGGCCCCGAATCCCAAACTTGCAGACTAAGGATATTCAGGTTCCAGGACAGGGTCCGGTGCTGGTGCTGCGCGTAGCTAGGAGCTGGATCAAGCCTCACATGGTCACGTTCAAAGGATCGAGCCGGTTCTACTCACGGCATAGCACGGGGAAGTATCAGCTCGACGTCCAGGAGATTGGTCAAGCCTTTGCCGAGCAGCGATCATTAGGGGAGCAGCTTCGGAATTGGCGAGCGGACCGAATCGCCCGAATCCTCTCTGATGAGGGTCCCCTCCGACTCGATGGACCCAGCAAACTCCTGGTACACTTCATCCCCGCATCCTTCATCGAACAGCAGGTCGGTTTGTGGCCAGTACCGAGCGACGCGAGGCTCTTGTTCAGGCCCAGCAGCCTCTCGTCGAGTACGGCCTCTCGATACAACGCCGATGGTTTTCTCGTGTACAGTCTGAAGGGCGCGGACGATTGTGCCTCATATGTCCAGCTTTTTCGAAATGGCTGTCTCGAATATGCCGACGGATACATCCTTAATGTTGGAAGACACTACGGGCAGGGACAAGAGAAGGAAATTCCAAGCAAGAGTTTTGAACAAAAGCTTGTCGAAGCGTTCGGGAACGCGCTGCTGATCGCCAGAAAATTCGGAATTGACGACCCCGTCTATTTCTGCTGCACGTTGATCGGTGTCCAGGGCATGCGGCTTTCGCGCACGGGTTTGTTTGAGATCGGAGGAGGTCACACGTTCGACCGGCCTGTGATTCAGAGTCCAGAAGCCCAGATCGACCGTGCAGACCAAAGACCATATCGCAGATCGGTACTTCCCGTGGTCGATTCTGTTTGGCAGGCCAACGGCTACGAGGAAACTCCTTGGAGAGATCCGTCAGGGGAGTGGAACCCATACTTGCCGTAGGAACGGTGCCTACACGAACAGAAACTCCTTCGTCCGCAGTTCCTTAATGGTGTCCCTTAGCTTCGCCGCCTTCTCGAACTCGAAGCGTTTCGCCGCCTCGCGCATGTCGGTTTCGAGCTTCCCGATGTAGGCATCCACTTCTTCCTGCGATTTAAACTCCGGCATGCCTTCAGCCTCGCCCGCGGTCATGTCGGCGTAATCGGCAGCGACGATCGCCGCCAGCGTCATATCAAGCGGCCGGACGATCGATTCA
>CAYOUY010000439.1:0-11039 GCA_964407245.1 uncultured Acidobacteriaceae bacterium | reverse complement strand
CGCCCTGTTCGCCTCCTCCTGGGGCGAGCACTTGAGCGGTTGGGTCGGATTTCTCACCTTCGTGGCCGCCGTGCTGTTTTCCGTCCTCGCTTTCCGCTGGCTGAAGCGGAGAATCCTGTGGCGCCTGCGCAACCGGCTGATCGTTACCTATGTCTTCATTGGCGTGATTCCCGCCTTACTTTTGATCTTCATGGCGGGGATCACACTCTATGGATTTGCCGGGCAGTTTGCCGTGTATCTCGTGACGTCGGAAATTCATTCCCAGCTGCGGAGTCTCGAAGCGGTCAACGCTGCCGTAAGCAACGAACTGGCAGCGCGCTTGGAGCGCGGTGACAGTCTCTCCGTCGAATCGCTGGCCGGATTGCGGAAGCGAGACAGGACCTGGGGCCGGCGGCAAGTGTGCGCGTGGTACAGCGGCAGACTACTTCCTCTACACGATGACTACAAGGGAGAACCCCTCGCATACCCTACGTTCGTGAATGGCACGTTCCGCGAGATCGTCCGCGACGGCGGCCTGCACCTGCGGGTTGTCACTTCGATTCCGCTGAAATCGTCCACTTTGACCGTGGTCACCAGCGAGCCCTTTGACAGGGATCTGGTCGCCAAGATCGCAGCGGACCTCGGCGAAATTCAGCTCTTCTATTCGGGACTTATGCGGTTGGACAAGACTTCCGGCAGCAGCTCTGATGCGCTGGAAGTCAAAAAGACCGGCACCGCAGTCGGCACCACAAACAAACAGACTACTTCGATCGAGGTTGATAACCAGCTGTTGCAACCCGCGTTTGTCGTAGGTGCACTACCCCGTGCTACGGGCAGGTTTGATCTCGAGATTCCGCTCGCAGGGACGACGCTCTCCGTCGTGGATTGGAAGACCGGCAAAGACACGCCCGCTCTGCTGCGAGTGCGCACGCGCCCTTCGGCTCTTTACGCCCATCTCTTCGCCGCACTGGGCGAGTGGGCGCGCGGCGTGGCAATCATTCTGATGGCAGTAGGAATCTTCTTTGCCATCATCGAGCTGATCGCGCTGATCATCGGCACGCGCATGACCCGAACCGTTACGGCCGCTGTAGCGCAGCTTCACGAAGCCACCAAGCACATTGATCGAGGAGACTTCAGCCATCGCATTCCAGTCAAATCGAACGACCAATTGGCCGAGCTGGCGGTTTCATTCAATTCCATGACGGCTTCGATCGAGAAGCTGATCCAGGAGCAGAAAGAAAAGCAGCGACTGGAAAACGAACTGGCAATCGCGCAGGAGGTGCAAGCCCAGCTGTTCCCACGCCAGGTTTCAGAGCTGGAATCGCTTGAAGTCCACGGCTTCTGCCGGCCTGCCCGCACGGTTAGCGGAGACTATTACGACTTTGTCGCGGCCGGCGCGCACAAGCTGATTCTGGCGGTCGGCGACATAAGCGGCAAAGGCATTTCGGCGGCGCTGCTGATGGCAACCATCCACTCCGCGGTGCGTGCTTACGGCATGGAGCACTTGCCCCAGATGCGCGAACCGGTCGCGGTGGGAGCGGTGGCTGGATCCGGCCGCATGATGGCTGCATGGCCGGAGGGAGCGGAGGTTTCGCCAGCTGCCCTCCTTGCTTTGCTGAATCATCAGTTGTACGAGAGCACGCCGCCGGAAAAATACGCCACTCTATTTCTGGGGATCTATGACGGGTGCACCCACCACCTCAGCTACAGCAATGGCGGGCACCTGCCGCCAATGCTCATCGGTGAGGATGGCTCGGTGCGCCGGCTCGAAGCTGGAGGTACGGTCATCGGCTTGTTCGACAACATGACTTATGGGGAAGGCGCGGTCGAGATGCGTCCGGGGGAGATTTTTGTGGCATACAGCGACGGCGTCACCGAGCCGGAGAATGATTTCGGAGAATTTGGCGAGGAACGGCTGATTCAGCTGGTGCGTGAAAACCGCCGCCTGCCGCTGGCTCAGATCAGTCAGGCCGTGACCATGGCGGTGGACGACTGGATCGGCGACAAAGAGCAGCCGGATGACGTAACGCTGGTGCTGGCGCGGGCGCGGTAGACCAATTCGAAACTGCGTCACTCGCAACGTGGCGTCCGCATTGACAGATGAAGTGCCATAAACTACCTTGGTCATCGGCCTTCACTGTCCAAGGCGCCTGTCTTTGTAAGCGGGAGTAGCATAACATCGGCAATGCGCCGGGGCTCCATCCCGGAGATGGCGGTTCGATACCGTTCCTCCCGCCCCAATTCTTTTCCTGGGACCTCGCTAGCGTCGTTCAGATTTTCTTTTCCTTCCACTTCCCTTGCTTGAATAATCCCGCGCTGACGGCGGCGATTGCACCTTCGGCAATCACAATCGCCCAGTAGACTCCATTCGACTGCAGGTGGAGCGGAATCGCCAGCCAATAGGCCAGGGGAATCTCCAGCAGCCAGAATCCGAAAAAATTCACAATGGTGGGAGTAACCGTATCTCCCGCGCCGTTGAATGCCTGCAACATCACCATGCCATAGGCGTAGCCGATGTTGCCGTAGCTGACAATCCGAAGGCAGGACGCCCCCAGTGCCACCACGGCGGGGTCGTGAGTGAACAGGCGCACCACGGCCTCGGCGTACAACACGAAGGCCACGCCCAACGCACCCAGGAAAATCATGTTGTACAGACCCGTTCGCCACGCTGCGGCCTCGGCCCGGTCTGGCTGCTTCGCCCCCAGGTTCTGCCCAACGAGGGTGGCGGCGGCGTTGCTTAGCCCCCACGAAGGCAGAATGGCGAAAATGACGACGCGAATGGCGATCGTGTACCCGGCCACGGCAGCGGCGCCGAAAGTGCTGACGATGCGCACCAGGCCGATCCAGCTGGTCTGCGCGATGGCAAACTGCAGGATGCCGGTGAGGGATAGGCGAACCAGGCGCCAGAGCACGTCCAGGCGCAGGCGAATCTGACGCGTAAGAACGTGGATGCGTTCCGTCCCTTTCAGCAGGCGATAAAACTGATAGATCATGCCGATGCTGCGCCCAATGAACGTAGCCAGCGCGGCGCCGGTGACGCCCATCCGCGGGAACGGTCCCAGGCCGAAGATCAGGCAGGGATCCAGAATCAGGTTGATGATGTTCGACACCCAGAGCAGGCGCATGGCGATGGCAGCATCGCCGGCGCCGCGAAAAATGGCGTTATTCAGAAACAGCAGCACCACCACGCCGCTACCACCCAGGGCGATGGTGGCGTAGCCGCTGCCGATGGCCACGATCTCCTTGCTTGCTCCCATCAACTGGAGAAGCCGCCGGGCGAACAGGAGGCCCGGCACTCCAACGGCGATCGAAACGATGAAGCCGACAAAAATGGCCTGCACCGCAGCTACAGCCGCATCCTCCGGGTCTTTTTCGCCGATGCGGCGCGCCACCATGGCCGTGGTGGACAGGCTGAGCCCCATGCCCACCGAAAAAACGGTCATCAGGATCGATTCGGTCAGCCCAACCGTGGCCACGGCATTCGCCCCGAGGCGCCCCACCCAGAAGACATCCACTACGGCGAACAGCGACTCGAGGACCATCTCGAGCACCATGGGCACAGCCAGCAGCAGAATTGCCCGGTTCAGACTGCCGGTGGTGTAGTCCTGATGGGATCCGCGGATGGCCTCGATCAGTGACGCCCTCAAGGAGCGCTGCGAGTTGTAAGCAGAGATGGTGCCAGAAATGTTTGCGTCCATAGAAACGCTAGCTTTCTGCGCCTTACATTGGCGCGCGTTCGTTGAACGTGGCCGGAAGCAGCGCAATCAGAACAGTGCGATCAGTAGAGAGCCCGCTCGTGGCAGGCAAGATCGGAGGGCGAACTAGCGAGGCATGTGCATAGCGTTTCTCGACGTGGATAGTAACCGAACGGCTGGTTTCCTCAAGCAACGCTTTCCTAAGGACTTTCTTCGAG
This sequence comes from uncultured Acidobacteriaceae bacterium, assembly GCA_964407245.1. Lineage (GTDB taxonomy): Bacteria > Acidobacteriota > Terriglobia > Terriglobales > Acidobacteriaceae > Sulfotelmatobacter. Next base: position 7,147 of record CAYOUY010000439.1, on the reverse strand, counting down.
GAACCAGGAACCGCTGGCTGGATTTTACCGCACGCCCAAAGGCTGTGTCAGCAAAAACAAGGAAAAACGGCGGATGGTTGGAGGTGACCATCCGCCGCGCTTCAGCGGATAGAGTCAGGAGGTAAGTGAAATCGCTCGATGGGATAAGACTACGGCGTGAGCAAACGGTAGGCGAGATCATGACGGTACCATTCCCTGAGTTATCAGCTGATAAGAACTCTGCCCTGGGGATCGTCCCGAAAGCGGATAAGACCGTTCTCATCTGCGAGCCTTTCATGGCATTCACTTCCCCACTACCACCACGATTCGCGGCGAAAAAGTTCCATCCTCCCGCATCCCACCCAGAACCATGCCACCAACCGGTGTCCACAGAATGGCGCCCGTGTCGGCTCGGACGTCGAATGTCTTCTCCGTTATCGTCTGCCACTGGTTACTGCGAAGCTCGTAGGCAAAGGTCATTGTTGCGAGTTGCACAGGCTTGCCGTCGTAATCCAGGCCGGTGTAAAGGTGCCCCTTGGTGGTCCCGCCAGAAAAAAGAATCCTATGGGGCACCGCGCCTGAGACGATCCCAAAGCGCCCAGTTCCCGGATGCGGCGGCAGCTTGCTCCACGCGATCTTGTTGGGATCCTTGTGGTCGATCTTTCCCATCCAGCACTCGTCGGAGGCAATGTACGGGCTGCCCGCTGCCGGATTCTTCTTCGCACCGTCAACGTAGACGATGGTCTCGTCGGCGAGGCTGCCGGCGTGGCCGAAAACCGGTGCACCGGGAAACGGCGTGGCCTGGCTCCACGTGTTTTTCTCCGCGTCGTAGACCTGTACGTTGTTGACCGGACCATTTTTCGCCCGGCCGCCAACGAGATAGACATAGCGATTTTGCGCCGCGCCGATAACAGCGCCCTCCACCGGAGTCGGAATATCGTCGGCGCGGAACCAGCGCTTCTCACTCACCACGAACGAGTTCACGTCAGGCAGGATGGTCTCCTCGCCACGGCCATCGACGGTGTACCCGCCGAAAACGAAGACCTGGCCGCGCGCCCCGATCGCCGACGCGCCCAGCCGGCCGGCGACGCCCGGCACCGGAGGGCCAACCCTCCACTTGCCCGACGGCACGTGCAGTATGTACATCTGATTGCTGATGGCGTCCCACGTTTTCTTCTCTTCGATGCCCATGACCGAATACAGTTCGAGACCGCCTTTCAACGACGCGACGGCATTGCCCGAGACTGCCTTCGGCATGGGGCCGATTCTTGGCTGATCGATTTTCGGCTGGTCGGTTTTTGTCTGATCGGTTCTTGGCTGATCGTTCTTCGATTGATCGTTTCTTGGTTGGTCGAGGGCCAGCAGAAAAACCGCGCACACAGGGACAAGGATGAAGAACAGTTTTTTCATCGTTGAGATACTACGTCTCGGCGCCTGATGGCCCTATAGAGGGCGCCTGTGGACTTTTGAATCCGACCGCTACTTTACGAAACCTTGGCGCACGGCATGAATAAAGTCCGTGTACGCGGGAGTCTGCCCGCTGGCACGCATGTGGCTGGCGATCTGCCCGCGATGATACGCCGAGTGCATCACCACATGGGTCAGAACGTCCATGATGGTGCTCGTCCACGGCTCTCCCTTGCTGTTCTTGTAAGAAATTGTCTCGGACAGGTCGCCGGTTGTGATCGGCTCCAGATATTCCCGCCACCGCCGGGCCATTTCCGCGGCGCGGCGTTCACATTGCGCGAGATCGGCCTCTGGCCACACCGGTGAATTTTGCGGCTGTTGCTTCAACCGCTCCAGCCAAAGGCTCTCGGCTGAGAGAATATGCGCCATCAGATCGAGCGACCGCTGATTCGCAGCGCCGTTCGCACCTCCGTTCGCATCGATCGTGGTCAGCACTTCGCGGTTGGCCCATTCGTTATAGGCAAACTGGCGGCGCAAATAGTCAGCAAGATTCACAGGTCTCCCCCGCGCGGCATCCCTACTCGGCATCCTTGTTCATAGGATTCACGAATGGCCCTGACGATGCTGCCGCGCTGTAATCATCCTTTCACATTTCCGGTCTAAACTGACGGGTCGCTTACGGCAGTCGCGATTTGTGATACACCTTGTCTGATCCGTATATCTGATTCTTGCTCTCTCCATGGCACGCAAAGCGTCCTCATCCCGAAGCAGCGAAACGCAGGAAATCTCGGCGGCTGCTGCCCGGCCGTACCCTCCCGACGATCTTACCAAGCTGGCCCTCAAGGCCTGCCTGATCGCGCGTGACGCGGCCTTCAACGTTCATGACCTTCTGACCAACTCTTCGCGTATGGCCTTCCTCGCCATCAAAGACTGCGAAAAAGAACTCGACCTGATCGAGCGGCAGATCGACGAGCGCCTGCCCGCAGCTATTACGCGGGTGAACGAAATTCGGGCGCGACAACTGCTGACAACCTTGAAATCAACGACCGATCTGGAGCGAATTGGCGACCTGGTCATGAGCGTGGCCATGCGGGTGCAGGCCAGGACCGCGCCCATACCGCCAGCCGATGTTCGCGCCCTGGTCGAGATGTCGACCGTGCTGCGTGACATGCTCGACCTGATTCATAGAGGATTCACCACGCTCGACCTGGAGTGCGCCCGCAAAGTTTTGCACATGGACAAACAAATCGACCGCGTCTGTCACGGAATGTTCCAGACGCACTTGACGGAAAACGTGGCCCAGGGAGATACATCCGGCTTTGAAGTGCTGCTGATGGCGCAGGCTCTCGAGCGCGCCGGTGACCACACCACCAACCTTGCCGAGGACCTCTACAGTCTGATCGAGGGCCGCAGTCTGCGGCACGTCCCCAAGAAAAAAGCGGCGACTTAGACTTAACGCGCTCGTAATCAGTTTTAGCCCTGCCTACCAAATCACTGACCGGCAGCCGCTAATCACCGGCCACTGCCTTTCAAAAATTCATCTTTCCTTAACAAACGGGAAACATTCCGGCAACATTCGCAAAATACAGTCTTACCTTACGCAGGCTGACAGGACATTCGGGTCGCCTCGCTTACCTACGACGCATGCACTTTCCTGCAGAATCCTACGACCGACCGGTGACCACGGGTCATCCGCGGGCCATGCGGCCAGTCATCTTTGTTGTGGAAGATGACGAGGATATCGCCCGGCTGGTGTCCCACAATCTGCAAGCTGCCGGCTATGAGGTGCAGAGCTTCGCGAGCGCTGCGTCTGTGCTGAGCGAAGCCGTGCGCGAGATGCCGGCGCTGTTCCTGCTCGATGTGATGCTGCCGGGCACCGACGGCTTCGAACTCTGCCGCCATATCCGGCAAACCCCGGTTCTCTCGGCAACTCCCATCATTTTTCTCACGGCCAAGACTTCCGAAGCCGATCGCATCAAGGGTCTGGAACTGGGCGGCGATGACTACGTCACCAAACCCTTCAGCCCGCGCGAACTGGTGGCTCGCATTCGCAGCGTGTTGCGCGGTCTGAGCCAGACGCCCGCACCTAGTGAAGTACTGCGACTCGGGGATCTGGAAATCGACCTCTCCTCTATGACTGTGCAGGTGCAAGGCCGCAACGTGATGACCACGGTGCGCGAGTTCCGCCTGCTGGAATACCTGGCGGCACATCGCGGCCGCGTTCTTACGCGCGACCAGTTGCTCGATGCAGTGTGGAAAGAAACTCCCTTCGTGACGCCGCGGTCGATTGATGTCTATATTCGACGTCTGCGGGAAAAGATCGAGCCCGATCCCCGCCACCCGCAATATCTGAAGACTCTGCGCGGCATCGGCTACCGCTTCGAAGTGCCGAAATAAATTCCCTTCGCGCGCCGCCGGTTTGCCAATACGGATAACCGTTGCCTCGCCGTCCCGGCGGCATCCCTACCCTCGAGGACGCTGGCTCAAAGTGCGGGTACTTGACAAGAGGGCGCCGCAGGAGCACAATCTTTATAGGCGAATAAAAAGCGAAAGTATCGCGATTGCCTCCGCGGCTTCCTTGGAATTAACCAGCCCCGGCGTTCCCTGAAATTCTTCGAGGAAACTTATGACTTCCGCGGTGGTTTCCACTTCGGCGGCCTCAGGCCGCTTTTTTGTTTTTGATGAAGAAGCTCACGTAGTCCCCGCTTCGCGGCTCGAAATCCGTCCATCCCCGCAGATGGTTTCAAGCGGCATCGCCGCCCTCGACGCCCTGACCGGCGGCCTGCCCCGCGGATGCCTGACGGAAATCTGCGGCCCGGCTTCTTCGGGACGCACCACCGTGCTCCTGTCTGCGCTCGCCGCCGCCACCCGCCGCGGAGAATTCTGCGCGCTCGTCGACGCCAGCGACGCACTCGACCCTCATTCCGCCGCCGCTGCTGGCGTGGAACTGAAGCGATTGCTGTGGGTGCGCTGTGGAGAGAACTCGCCACGGAAAGACAATTCACCACGGAGACCCAGAGGCACAGAGAAAAGCGAAATAAGAAAAGATGGGTGCCCCATTTCTGCCGCGCATTTTGCGGCAGAAGTGGGGATTTCCTCGCAGGCTGTATTGAACTTCGACCACAAGCAAAAAGATCCTTCGAACGAAAACAACCCATGCGCCTCCGAACATCGTCTGGAGCAAGTCCTGCGTGCGACTGACCTTCTTCTCGAAAGCGGAGGCTTCGGCCTGATCGTTCTCGATCTCGCCAATCTGCCGTTGCAGTCCGCGCGCCGCATTCCGCTGACTACGTGGTTCCGCTTCCGCCGTGCCGTCGAGCATACGCCCACGATCCTCGTGGCCATCGAACAACAGCCCATCGCCGGGAGCTGCTCGTCGCTGCGGCTGCAACTCGGCTCCCAGAATCATTCAGAAGAAACGATGGACCCAACGCACACGCGCCTGCTGACTGGCCTGAAGATCAGCGCAGAAATGATTCGATCGCGACTGGAACGCAAACCTGCACGTTCGGTGATCTTCGAAACCAGAACGGCATGGGCCGGATGAACTGGGTATTGAGAACTGAAAACTGGGTGCTGCCGCATGTTTGCCTGCATCTACGTGCCGAATTTTCCCGTGGCGGCCGCGCTGCGCACCGAGCCGGATCTACAGGCCCGTGCCATGGCTATCCTCGAAGGCAAACCTCCGCTCGAAAAAATCATCGCGGTGAATAAACAGGCTGCCACCTTGGGTATTGCGGCGGGCATGACCAAAGCGCAAGCCGAACTGTGTCCGGAACTGGCGTTGCGCCCGCGATCTGCGCTGCAGGAATCCGCCGCGCACGCTGCCTTGCTCGACTGCGCCCAATCGTTTTCTCCCTGCGTGGAAGACACGGCTTGCGACACCGTGCTCCTTGATCTTGCGGGCATGGAGTCACTGTTGGGTTCATTGCCGGAAATTTCCCGCGCGATTTTCGCTCGCGCGACTGCGCTCGGACTTGATGCCCATGTCGCCATCGCATCGAATCCTGACGCGGCCCTGCTCGCGGCCCGCGGATTTCCGGGCGTCACACTGATTCCCGCGGGCAGAGAAGCGGAGCAACTCGGTTCGTTGCCGGTGGAGGTTTTATTTGGGTGCCGCACCCTACGCGATTTTCGCAGGGTGGATGGAAGTTCACGGGAAGGTCATCCGCAAAATGAGAGCAATGACTCCGATCTGCTTGAAACCCTCGATCGCTGGGGCATTCGCAATCTGCGCGCGCTGGCGGCGCTGCCCGAAGTCGCGCTCAGTGAACGGTTGGGGCAAGAGGGCCTGCGCTTGCAAAAACTGGCGCGCGGCACGGCTTCGCACACGCTGGTTCCCGTCGAAGAACCGCTGGTGTTTGAAGAAATGGTCGAACCGGAGTATCCCATTGTCCTGCTCGAACCGCTCGCCTTTCTGCTCAACCGGCTGCTCGAGCAACTTTGTGCGCGGCTGGCGTCGCGCGCCCTGGCGACGCAGGAACTGCGCCTTGCGCTGGAGCTCGATCCCGCTTTCGATTTCGAAAGTGATTCGCTTTTCAATCAGCAATCTAAAATCAGCAATCAAAAATTTGTTCGCACTCTCCGCCTCCCTCTTCCCATGCTCGACGCAAAAGTGTTTCTCAAGCTGCTGCAACTGGATTTGAACGCGCATCCTCCGGGGGCACCCATCGTAAAAATTCACCTCGCTGCTGAACCGGCACGGCCGCGCTCTGCGCAGGGCGGGCTTTTCCTTCCTCCGTTGCCCGAACCGGAAAAGCTCGAGCTCACGCTCGCCCGCATTGCAGGTCTGGTCGGCGAACAGAAAGCCGGTGCTCTTGAATTACTCGACACGCACCGTCCTGAAGGATTCCGCATGCAGCACTTCATGAGCGAAGTTTCACGAAAAACTTCGCGCAAGAACAATGTCGAACCTGCAACATCCAATTTGACTGAAGAAAGCCAATTTGCTGTCACCGCCTTGCGCCGCTTTCGCCCGCCTCTGCGCGTCAAGGTCACGCTGGAAGATGGCCAGCCAGTGCATTTGGTTTGTCGAAAAGACGATGTGCAGGGCCGAGTCCTCTGGAAAGCCGGCCCCTGGCGCTTTTCCGGCGATTGGTGGGAACGCGAAGCCTGGTCTCGCGACGAGTGGGACATCGCTCTGCAGAACAACACTTTGCAAAACGACGCGACACGCAATGAGGCTCCGATCGCTCTTTACCGCCTGGTGCACGATCTGCTCGGTGGGGGATGGTTCATTGAGGGCACCTATGACTGACAAATTCTTTTCACCACAGAGGCACAGAGACACGGAGAAATTCGAAAGATATATCGCTGTTTTTTATTTTGTCTTGCTCTGTGCCTCTGTGTCTCTGTGGTGAAACGGTTTTTCGCGGCTCAATGTACGTTGAACTTCACGCCCGCTCTGCGTTCAGCTTTCTCGAAGGCGCTTCCCTGCCTGAAGAGTTGATTTCTACTTGCGCCCAACTTGGCATGCCCGCCATGGCGCTGCTCGACACCAACGGCGTCTACGGCGCGCCACGCTTTCACCTCGCGGCAAACAAAATCGGCCTCAAGGCGCATATTGGATCAGAAGTTTCTGCCATGTTATTTTCACCACGGAGGCACAGAGACACAGAGAGGATCATTCAACAATCAAAAATCGCCAATCAACAATCGCGCTCCTCTGTGGCTGTGTGCCTCTGTGGTGAATTCCGGTTGCCTCTTCTTGTGGCCTCCCGCGCCGGCTATCAAAATCTCTGCCGCTTGATCACCAGAATGA
>CAYOUY010000438.1:0-20474 GCA_964407245.1 uncultured Acidobacteriaceae bacterium | reverse complement strand
TCCAAGACTGAAATCAGGTCGCCCAAACCAAAGAGCCGCTGCGCATCCGACAAGCGCGCGAACGCCCAAGACGAGTCGTAATCGTAGAACCCGGAGTTGAAAATTCCCACCACGCGAAAACGGTTGTATTTCGGCACCATGCCGAAGGGAGTCAGTTCCCCCTGCGGGCTGGTGACCAGCACAACGGACCCGACCGTTGCGCCCAGATTGTCGGCCATGTCCTTGCCGAGCACGATCGGCGGCATAGCAGCCACGCGCTGCTCGACGCCTTCGAGCGAGTCTGCTTGTGTAGGGGCGGACGCATTCGTCCGCCCCGCGAGCGAAGCAAGCGTGACGTTGTCATCCTGAGCGAGGCGCTGTTTCTTTTGCCGAGCGAAGGATCTTGGGGAGCCACCGCGCCGCGATGCCGCTCTTTGGCATCGCAATAAGCGCGAGGCGACCTTCCAAAGATGAGTGAGCCGAGGGACCTGGGTTTGCGTTGTTAACCTATGAAGCAGCAAACACGATTCGCGCGTCGGATGAACAGGGTCGAACCTGAAGCAACCGATCTCGGGCAGTTCTTGGCCGCAATCTAGGACTGAGGACCGCAACGCCCGTCCTCAGCGGCTGAAGCCGGCTCCTCTCTCCCGCTTATGATCGGCACGGCTGAAGCCGTGCCCTTCCCGGCTGGGATGAGCTCGGACGAACGAGCGGAAATCGGTTCACAGGGGCTAAAGCCCCGTGTTCATTCTTGGGGACTCTTGACGCGGCCCTGAAGGGCCGCTCTTCCACGGCGCTGGAAAAACCATGGGCACCCACCATCCGCCTCTGCATGTTCACACAGCGCAACCCTGGCGACACGATGCCGCCTGGAGTAACGTGGAAGAGCGGCCATTTATGGCCGCGTCAAGTGTCCAAAAAGAATAGCTGGCCTTTAGGCCCTGTGTTCCGGTTTGGAACGCGCGCGCAATTTTGTGACAATCCTCACAGACGTTCAACCCCGACCAACGTCACCATCGCCAGATGGACTCCGACCGCGTCTTCTTCGTCACCACGATAACTGCGGGACATCTGCCCATCTTCCGCCGCGAGACAACCGCTAACCTCTTTCTCCAAACGCTCGCCCATTATCGCGACGAAGGGAAATATCTGCTGCACGAATTCGTCATCATGCCTGATCATGTGCATCTGCTGATCACGCCTGCTGAAGAAATTTCTCTGGAACGGGCCGTGCAATTCGTCAAGGGAGGATTTTCGTTCCGGCTGAAGAGAGGTGTAATCTGGCAGGAAAGTTTCACGAATCACCGGGTGCAGGATTTGGAGGACTATGCGACGCATCGCGAGTATATCTGGCTCAATCCGGTGCGGGCCGGGTTGGTCGGGCGAGCGGAGGAGTATCCGTATTCGTCGGCGGCCAGAGGATTGCGGCTAGACCCGGTTCCTCCGGGGCTAAAGCCCCGTTCTTCTCTTGCCTCCTTGACGCGGCCCTGAAGGGCCGCTCTTCCACGGCGACAGGACACGCTCGGAGCGCCGAACGGCAGGAACAGCATTCGAGGATATCCTTCCTCAGAAGCGTCAATCCAGATTCGACTCCAGCCTTGGCTGCGATTCCCCTGAAAAGGGCTGATCCACGAGATGCCGTCGACGATGACGTGGAAGAGCGGCCATTTATGGCCGCGTTAAGCGTGCCCGCAAAAGAACCAGGCCTTTAGGCCCGGTCCGCAGCGAGTCTTCCAATTTCCGTATCCCTAACTCGCCCAGCCACTTCCGTTGCTTTGTACATACACCCACGTATTGCCCATTCAGAATTGTACGTACACCCATGCATGCACAATGTTCCTTCAGGAACACTCTTTCCACAGGCGCGCCACTCCACCTAACCCCTTAATCGCCTTCACTTTATGTCTTTCATGGCGAGCAGGGTGCCGTAGTCGCGGCCGGAGGGATCGGTGGCGCGGGCGACCACACCCGCGAAGGCGTCCCTGAGTTCGGGATACTTCCCGACCAGCGCCTTCATCACGGCAACGTTTGCGGCGTAGGCCTTGCTGGTGTCAGAGACGTCTGCGGCCTGATACCTCACGATCAGGTCGAGGTCATTGCCCACTGCGGCAGGAAAGAGCGCGGTGAGCTTATACGTCGTCGTGCCCGCGGCGGAGCCGGCCGAAGCGCCGGCCGAAGTGCCAGCCGAAGTGATCGATACCAGCTCGGCGGGCCTGCCGCTCGCGGGAACGTCTGCGGGCTCGAGGCTCTGCGCGTCGGTGTCGAGCTTGTCGGTGGCCTGCGTGCTCATAAACGGCACAGGTGAGAGCAGATTGCGCGCTTCGAGGGCGTAGAGCCACGCATTGTGCACCTGGCCTTTGGACTTGTACTCGCGGGCGCGTGCGGAGAACCATTCGCTGTCGTGTCCGGCAAGCTGCGCGGGCTTCACGTAGAAACCGGCAACCTTCCAGTCGTTCCCTACCAACTGCAGGATGAGCGACACATTCGTGCGCGCGCGGGGCGTGACGGCGTCGAAGAGCACGACCGCATACTTTGCCGGTGCGAGATTGTCGAGGAAAAAAGCCGCGCTGTTGGCGGTCTGGCCGTTTTTGCCGAAGACTCCGCAGAGGAATTCGGCGTGAAGCATGGGCTCCGTGCCTGCGACTTCGAGCAGAAAAATCTTCGGCGTGGCCTGCGCGCTGGCAAGATCCTGCTGGTGGTCTTTGATCGCCGATTCCACGCCGGAAAAATCCGCGGCGAGCGCGGGAACGGCGCTCTGGCGCAGGGACGCGGCGTCTCCCTTGGCCGCCATGTCGAAGTAACGCTGGCTGGCGGCGGTGATGGCCGCGCGGGGGGCGTCGTCGAGATCAGCGGACGTCTGGCAGCTCTGCCCGCTTGCCGCCAAGGTTGAGCTGCCCACCATCGCCAGCACGACGAAAATGAAGCGAAGGCAATGAATCATCGTGGCTTCCGCGACCTACTCTATAAAGATGCTAGCACCGAGATTACGCGCAGGGGAAAAGGCGCAAGGGAAAGAAGTTGCAACGTTCCATTTGGGGGTACTTCTGGTGGCATTCCGTCGGGCATTCCTTCGGGCTGGGCGCGGTGTAGAATTCTTATAGATCTGCTGTGTCCCCTGAAACACGCGGTTGGGAGGATGGGTCAAAATGAGTACTGGGCGCAGGGTCGTGAAGTCTTTGAAGAGGGTCGTCCTGTGCCTGGCCGTGCTCGGCCTTGTTGTGCTGCCCCCTGTTATCCCAGGCTTCAGCAGCTTGAGTTTCGCGCGAGCGGCCGACACGCAGAACCATCCGCGGAAGAAGAAACAGCCGCCTCAGCTTCCGCCTCCCTTACCGTCCGGACCTACAGGCCGGCCGGTACCGCAAGTTCCTCTGGATTCTGTGAGGCCGATCGCACCGCAAGTGAGTTATCAGAACGGCCTGCTGACCATCGTTTCGCCGAACTCAACCTTGGGCGAGATCCTGAAGGCGGTGAAGAAACTGACCGGAGCCGACATCGATATTCCAGACGCGCCGGAGCGCGTGGTGATGCGGCTGGGGCCAGGGACGCCGCGCGAGGTCGTGGCCGAGCTGCTCAATGGATCACGTTTCAACTACGTTCTGCTGGGATCTCCTGACGACGCGAACCTGCTGACGCGGGTCGTGCTGGTGGCGAAAAGCGGCCCGGAGAACCCGCCCGGCGCCAGTCCGGCACAGCCCGCGAAGCCTGCGCCGCCAAACGCGAGCCAGCCTGGGCAAGAGATGGCGCAGGAAGCGAACGATACGGACGCGGTGGAAGAGAACGCAGACGACAACGCCGAGCCGACACCGCCTGCGGCCGAGGCGGCGGAACCACCACCCTCTGATGCCAACCAGCCAAAGACGCCGCAGCAGTTGCTGCAGGAGATGCAGCAGCGCCAGTTGCTGATGCAGCAACAACAGCAGCAGCAACAACAGCCGGGACAGCCGCCGGTTCCAGGCCCGGGAGTTACTCCGCCGCAACCACCGCAGCAGCCGCCGCAACAGCAGCAGCAACAAGACCAATAGGCCCCTGCGGGTTGGACGCCTGATTACAAGCCCAGCTATGCCGTGAGTTCACGCGGATCGGTCGAAGTCTTCTGGGTGTGCACGGAGCTCTTCCTCGCCAGCGCAGATGTTGGATAAGCGGAGCCCAGTCGTCAGGGTGCGTTGCCGCGCACGGTTTCGGAGTGGGGCGTGGTGCTGGCAGTCAGAGGAGATGCGGCCGCGGGCAGGGTTTGCTGCAGCAATTTCCAGTCGCGAGAGACTTCGCTTTCTGCGACTTCGTGAGGCGACTTCCCGTGCAACTCTGACTGCAAACGGGCTTCAAGAAGTTCGCGGACGAGTTGCGGCGGTGCATTGCCGCTCAGCACGTTTTCCGCAGAAGCGCCTACGCGGACCATGCGGCCCTCGTACTGCATCCGGAGAACCAGCCGGCCGTCGTCGTCAAAATCCTTCTTCGCTCTCGCCTGCAATTTGGACCACGCTTTGCCGACATTCCGTCCGGAAGTGACGGGGTAGTTCTCGGCGAGCAGATTCCTGAGCTGGTGCTGGTAGGCGCGGAAATCCTCGGTGTCGAGATGAGGTTCTGGTTCGCGGCCGGGGTTCATGACCAGCGCGTCCTTGGGAGGGCTGAACCGGCCCGCCCCCGTGCCGACATAAGCGGCCACAACGCCGCCCGCGCAGAACGGGCAAGCCACAGCCGTGGGCACAATGTATTTCGTCGATTTCAGGAACGACTCCACCACGCCGTGCACGGCGAAGCTGCGCGGCATGCTGCCCGGCACTTGCGCGATGACCAGCCGCGAATACTGAATCTCAGGATGCCGCTGGTTGTATTTCACCAGCATCTTGGCCATCTGCTTGGGCGTCGTGATGCCGACGTCGGCCACGACGCTGCGGTGCAGAGCCTTGGGGTAATAGAAGTTGATGATGTCTTTGGCGAAGTCGGCGCAGTTTCGCGAGACCGTGCGGAAGTGCGACTGGTTCGGCGCCGAGTTAAGCTTGCGGATCAGGGCTGCATCCTGCTCCGGCGTCGTTTCAATTTCGAAACCGTAGATGGTGCGGTCGTAGGACGAACCCACCAACTCGTACCAGTTTCCGCCCGGGGTCTCGCCGTTGGGGCCGTCGGGCGCGACGGACTCGAGATGCTTGCGGCGATAGCGGTCGCGCAGCAAAGCCACCGTCTTCGCGTCGGCGAACAAGGGCACGTCTTCCGAGCGATCGACGGCATAGAGATAAGGAACGAGCGGAATGGCGATCCAGTCGTATCCGCCGACTCCGTCATAGCGGCTGAGCACGATCCCGGTTTCGTCGGGGCCGCAGGGGCGAAGGATCAGCGGAGTGTCGGCACAGACGCCGGAAAGATAGACGGCGGCGTGGCCGGTCGCGGTGAAGAATCCCAGTTTGCCGTAGGGCTCTTCCAGGAAAAGGGTGGCCGAGGCACTGGCGAGAGTCGAGCAGACTAAGATCGAGCACGTCAGAACGAACCAAGCCGGGAGCAGCAGGATCAGCCTGCCGCCGGTAGCGCGCCGCATGGGTTGGATGTGGCGTGTGGGCATCGTTACCCCAGACAAAAGATTGTAACCTGCCTACTAAGAACCCTTTAGCGAAAGAATAGTTTCTGCCAATTTGAAAAACCAGTTACGGAAGGAGGGAAGACTCTGGGTAGAAAACTGTACACGCGCATGGGTGAATATAAAGCGAAAACGGGTCAGATTTTGAGCGTAATCCGGATATTACGCCCAACAACCCAGGGAGCGAGTGACATAATGGCTCGTTGGTGGGCATGATTGAACGGAGGACGACCGAATGCGCCCTCTCCGATCCGCTGTTTTCACCCTGCTCCTCGCGGTGTTTCCGGTCTCAGCGCAACAGGCGGCGTCCTGGCACGATCCATCACCGCACAAGGTTCAGTTCGTCACCGTAGAAAAGGACGTGAAGTTGGAAGTGCTTGACTGGGCTGGCTCGGGCCGACCCATCGTGCTTCTGGCAGGCTCCGGGAACACTGCCCATGTCTTCGATGCTTTTGCACCGAAGCTCAATTCCGAGTTTCATGTTTATGGCGTAACGCGACGTGGCTTCGGTGACTCCAGCAAACCTGATTCTGGCTACGACGACCAACGTTTGGCTGATGATGTTCTTGCCGTGCTGGACTCACTGAAAATCGACAAGCCTGTTTTGGTGGGCCACTCCATGGCCGGGTCGGAATTGACCACCATAGGCGACCAGCACTCTGACCGATTGTCAGGGTTGATCTATCTTGATGCGAACGACGACCCCACTGACACTTGCTGGAACAGCCCTGAATACCACGCACTTTTTAAGCTGCTCCCTAGTGCGGTGTCAGATCCTGCCCCATCAACCGATGCAGACAAGAAATCTTTCGAGGCGTTTTACGGCTATTGGAAAAGACGCACCGTTAACTTTGCTTTCCCGGAGTCGGAGCTGCGCGGCATGTTCGATCAGAAGCCGGACGGATCAGTGGGTTCTGTCCGGGCACCGGCGTTTGTCAGGAAGGCCATCGCTGAAGGCTCGAAGAAGAGAGATTATTCCAAGATCAAAGTACCCATTCTCGCGTTTGTCCCGATTCAGCCCGATCAAGCAACTGGATGGTCAGAGTACTACCGATTTCAACCAACGACGGACGAAGAGCGTGCCGCTCTTAACAAGATATACGCCACGGACAGGGCCTGCACGAAGCGGTTGGAACAAACGTTAACGGCCGAAGCCCCCAAAGCGCGAATCATAGAGTTGCATAACGCGGATCACTACGTCTTCTTCAGCAACGAAGCCGACGTGCTCCGCGAGTTGCGTGCCTTCATTGAGCATCTGCCGTAACGTCCGCGGCAAAACGGTAAGGCCAAGCTATAAGCGTAATTGTTGCAATCAGGCGTGGCTGTTGAAAAGGACCCAAGGGAGTAATTTCGGCGGATTTTAGTCATTGTGCCCAAACGAAGATTCAATAACTCACAGACGAATTTCCAAGCTGGAAACCGGCCGAAAGAGTTTTTCAGAACCCACAGGCGATAGCACTCATTGATGCCTGGGCGCGCGCAGACGCGCCTTCGCCCAGCGGGCACTTTCCGCGACAGATTCATCCGGGTCGGTGGAGAGGTTTTCGAGCAGCGGGAGAAAATCCGGGTTTGCGCTGTTGCCCATGGCAATGGCTGCGTTGCGGCGGAGGCCGGAGCGGCGGGCGCGGCGGATGGGCGAACGGCGGAAGGTCTCGCGGAATTCTTCTTCTGACATTTCTGCAAGCCAGGCAAGAACGGGGCTGACCAAGCCGGGGCGCGGCTCGAACTCAGTCGCAGTAGTCAGGGGAGCCTTGCGGTTCCAGGGGCAGACGTCCTGACAGATATCGCAGCCGAAGAGGTGACGGCCCATGCCCGCTCGCAGGTCTTCGGGGATGGTGCCGTGCTTCTCGATCGTCAGATAAGAGATGCACTTGTTTGAATCGAGCTGGTACGGCGCAATGATGGCATCGGTAGGGCAGGCCTGGATGCAGCGAGTACAGCTGCCGCAACGGTTGGGGGCGGGCGGATTCAAATCAGAAACGTCGGGGGACAGCTCGAGCGAGGTGAGAATCACGCCGAGGAACAGCCACGATCCTTTTTTCTGATTGATGAGGCAGGTGTTCTTGCCGATCCATCCAATCCCCGCGTATTTCGCGAAGACGCGCTCGACGATGGGGCCGGTGTCGACGTAGGAGCGCGTGATGAGATCCGGCGGGTTAAGTTTTTTAGTTGGCGGGCAGGAGTGCCCGCCCCACACTTCTTTGTGCAGTGCAGCCTCAACCCGTTTCAGGCGGCGCAGGACCGCGTCGTGATAGTCTTCCCGGCTCCAGGCATAGCGGGAGATCCATCCTCTGTCAGAGCGGCCTTTATCAGAGCCCTTCCCACTCAAGCCAAAATCGGGCTTGAGTGGGGCACCCGAACGTATTTGTTCTGACTGTTGCACCTCGCACTGTTGAACCTGGGTCGAATAAGGATGTCCCGTGTTGTAGTTGATCGCGCAGACGATAACGCTACGCGCCCAGGGAGCGACGCGGGCGAGCGAGGAGCGCTTGAGTTCGCCTTGTTCGTCGCGGGCTTCCATGTATTTCATTTCGCCGGCGCGGCCGGCAGCGATCCACGCGGGAAAGTGTTGGAGTTCAGCAGCGTCAGCGGCGGGAGCGATGCCGCAGAGGTCGAAGCCGACGTCGCTGGCGGCGCGGCGGATCAGAGCTTTGAGTTCGGCATTGAGAGTGATCTGCATCTTGCCGTGATTGAGAGGAGACACTTCGATCGCAGATTTCAGATTTTAGATTGCAGATTTGCGCTTTGTGTCAGACGGCGTCTCACAATCTGCGATCTGAAATCTTCAATCTGAAATCGTCAGCTGCTTTCCAAGCTCCGCTTCCCGAACTGGCATCCCAAATCAGGAATCGCGCTGATTTTGCTGCGATATCTCTTGCCCCACGAAATTCAGGGTATTACCTTCGCGCTGAAGAGTCACGCATGTTTCTCGCGGGCTCTTCGGGAATCCGGTTGATGAAAGGAGCGAATACAGATGCCACAGATGCCACACGCGCAGCTTGCGACAACTCAGATATCCGTCATCAACGAGAGCACGGTGCTGACCGATGCTGAAGTTACCCCGGTCGTGATCGCCCTGCAACAGCAGGTGACGAACGACTTCCGCCCCATCTGGGGCATCGACGCGGAATTGAAGATGATTCCGCAGGGCGCGCAACCGCTGGCCGGAACCTGGTGGCTGGTGATGCTGGATGATTCGGATCAGGCCGGAGCGCTCGGCTACCACGATCTGACGCCGGACGGGCTGCCGATTGGCAAAGTCTTCGCGGCCAGCGATCTGAAGGCCGGCACTTCGTGGAGCGTCACGGCAAGCCACGAATTGCTGGAGATGTTGGCCGATCCGAATATCAATTTGAGCGTCCTGGTGCAGAACGCCAACACCAGCGGAACGCTCTTTGCCTACGAAGTGTGCGACGCGTGCGAAGACGACAGCCTCGGATACCAGATCAACAATGTTCTAGTGTCGGACTTTGTGTATCCAGCGTGGTTTGAGAATTTTCGCGCGCAGGGCTCGACGCAGTTTGACCGCATGAACAAGATGCAGAACCCGCTGGAACTTCTGGCCGGGGGATACATTGGGGTATTCAACATCAGCGAAGGCAGCGGTTGGCAGCAAGTAACGGCACAGAAGAGTCTCACGAACATGCGACATCGTGGACATGTGGGCTCGCGCCGCGAGCGCCGCGCAGTTTCGCGGAACCTGTGGGTGCCCAGCTTGCCGCAGCGCAAGATCGTGACCAACGCGCAGACCTACAAACAGCACCTGCAGACGATCGAGCGTCGCAGAGAAAGCCTGATCCACGTGGCCTGACAAACCCCTTGAGTCCGCTTCGATCTCCCTACAGCCCCGCGCCTGCGGGGCTTTTTTCATGGCGGGGAAAGGATTATGCTTTAGCCGCTCCGCGCCGAGATCCCTCGCTTCGCTCGTAAGGACACCAGGCTTCGGGAATAGGCCTCCCAGTAGAAGATGGGATCCGAGCGGAGGCGACAGCTACACGCCGAACTTCTTGACTTCCTCGTTGTAGTACTTGCGGTATAGGATGTCCCACTCCTGCGAGCCTTCGAGGATGGTGCGCTTCTGGCTCTCGATTTTCTGCTTGGCGGCAGCGTCGATTTTTTCTTCCTGGTTGAGCAGGTCTTCGAGAATCTTGCGGGTTTCCTGGCGGATGGTGTTGGGGTCTTCAATGAACTCAACTTCGTCCATCTGCTTGAGCACGTCGGCGACGGCGCGGGCCAGCACGTTGACTTTGTCGCGGCTGAGCCTCACAGCACCGCCTTGTACTTGCGCACGAGTTCGGTCTTCACCTTGCGGAACATTTCCTGATAGTTGGCGCCGGTCTTGCGCATTTCTTCGGAGTAGGCTTCGAGGATGACGCGGACCTCGTCGTTGATGCGGTCCTCGAGCGA
Source organism: uncultured Acidobacteriaceae bacterium (assembly GCA_964407245.1). Lineage (GTDB taxonomy): Bacteria > Acidobacteriota > Terriglobia > Terriglobales > Acidobacteriaceae > Sulfotelmatobacter. The sequence continues at coordinate 10,519 of CAYOUY010000438.1, read as the reverse complement.
GAGTTCGTCGACCAGAGCGGCATTAACGCGCTCGGTCACGGCAGGGACGGCCGCAGTCTCGATCATCTTGGCGGCGATCAGTTTCTTGGTGACTTCGCGGGCCAGGTAGCCCACATATTCTTTGGAAAAAAGCATGTGTGGATTAAAGTCGTGCTGCTCTTGAAATCTCAGTATGAAGCAAAAAGTGTAACACAGAGGAGCGGCGCAAAGAGCGCACGCGAGGCATGAGCGCAACTGCAGCAGGTGACGCGCTCGAAAGACCGTGATCCGAGCGGAGGGTTGAGCCGCCTAGCGCAGCAGGCCGGCGATCAGGGTCTCGATGATCGCCCCGGCCAGGAAGATTAAGACGAAATATGTAGCGGCACGGCTGGCGAAATCATCCTCTTTCGTTTCGGGCATGGTTCCTCGCAGGGGTTGAGTTTGGGGATGAATTGCATCCCACAGAATCCACGGGCACGGATTATACACTGCAGACCCGTCGACGTAAGTGGCGAAGTTGAGGCAAGTGGGCGGCTGAATTCCTATGGATCGTAAACGGAGCTGCCATAGCCTTGCTGGCGCGCGGCTTCCTGCATCTCTTCCAGGTGCTGCTGCAGCTGTTCCAGTTGCACTTTCATGGCTGCCACCTGATCCTGTTTCTGTTTCTGGCGCTCGTTCCATTCCACACATCCGGAAACGCAGTTTCCCGGGGCGAACTGGATGGAGTCGTTCAGCTGCGTGATTTCAGCTTGCAACGAAGCAATCGCATTTTTCTGCGCCTGGATCTGAGCCCTCCAGGTTTCAGCGGGAACCTTGCCATTCTCGCTTCCTTCCGCCGGAGATTTCGCGTTCGACGCGTGAGTCCCTGCTGTCTGAGGAGTCGTCCCGAAAGGTGAAGAGATGTCTTCGTTGGTGATGACGTGCGGCGTTTTGGGCGCGGGAGGGTTGGCGGATGCGTCTTTGCCCGAGGCTTCTTTGTTCTGCCCGTCCTTGTTCTGTCCGTCCTTGTTTTGCGCGTCCTTATTCTGCGCGCCGCTATTTGTATCCACGCTTTGCGGGCCTTTGCTCTGGGCGACATTGTTCTGCGGGTCGGCGGCGGCGGGTTTGACCTCTGCGTCTTTCTGCTGTTTCTGCTGCCGCGTCTGGCGGGCAACGTCTCCTAACGAGGGCTCGTCTTGGGCGCAAACCGCAAGCGTCAAGGCGAGGACGATGGCCGGAAGCAAGGACAGAAATCGGCGTAAGTCGCGCATGGGAAATACCCCCCAGGCATCCGTCGAGGGAGGGACGGCGTGCTCAACACATGCTATCCGGGCAGCCCACAGAAGCGGACATTACGTTAGTACCACCGCGGTTAAGTCGAACTTAGGCGTAGCCAGCGATCAAGGAGTCCAGCTTGCTCAAAAGTTCGCCGTTTCCACGCCGCGGGTATTGTTTCAACGCTTCCCGATAATCCGGCAAGTTGAACAGGAACGCCTCGACGCACTGTTGGGTAAGTACGTCCCAGTAGGCACCATAGCCGGATTTCTGCAGCCAGTACGCGTTGAAGATCTGCTCGAATTGATGGCTCACGGGAACCGCGAGATAAGGCTTACTCAAATGCAGAGCCTCAGTGACGAGGGAGAATCCGGAGTTGGCAATGACGGCACGGGCGCCGACCAGATCAGCGAAGAAGCCTTCGACTGAAGGCTTCTTATAAATGATGTTTCCGTCCTGTCCTTCACGGGCGAAGCCGTACGCCACAAAACGGCAGCGGACCGATCGCAACAATTTTGCGAGCGCGAGTGCGGGCGAGGTGACGTAGACCAGCACGTGATCGCCCTCGATCGGCGAAGCGTTGAGGATCTCCCGCCGCAGCAGCGGGGGAAACAGGAACGTATTGCGCTTGCGAATGGGCGCGGTAAAAAAGGAGATGACGAGGTAGGCGTCGGCCCGCGGCGTCATCAGGCGCGTGACCAATTTGGCGGCCGCCGCATCTCGCCGGTATTGGCTGGGATACGACACGACCGCGTTGGTCAAGCAGTGCTGGTTGTCGATCGAAATCACCGGCAGCCCCTTCCTGTGGCCGACGTGACAGGTGAGCGGCTCGAAGTCGGTGATCACGAGGTTGATTTGCTGTTCCTCGACGAGATGCTTGAGACGGGCATTGCTTTTCGCCGCCTGCGGGAGCGTAATCAGATTCTTCCCGAACGTGCGTTTGTAGCGCACGCGGTTATTGACGTAAGCGAAACGGAACCCGTAAATCTCGCTAACGTCGAAATGCTCTTGCAAATTGCGCAGGCCGCGGTCGAAGGAAGCGACCTGGACTCTGTGCCCCTGCGAAACGAGATGAGAAAGCACTTCCTTGGCGCGAGTCGAGTGTCCTGCACCCTCGCCGTTAACTCCATACAAAATGTTAGCCATGGGGTGGAATGCGAGTATAGCGCGAGGTTGAAAACTCCGCCGGGTACCCACACGCAAAACCCGCTCGAAAACGTAAATTCCAAAACATGCAGCGCCACGGATGGCAGGAAAGTACATAAAAGACAAGGGGGAGAACCGGTTAACAGATTGCGAACGGATCCCTACGTTGGGCGGTGGGATTCAAAAGGGCAATTCCCTACCGTTCTTAGCAGAAGATTGCGCTCACCGACGATCGGCGAGTTCTATGGCAGTTGCAACACCCTAAAGCTGGGTTCTAGCCGGCCGGTCAGCGACGAAAATTCCATAACCCAGCCAGGCCAGCCAAAACCGTTGGAGTATATCGCACGCCATGCAGAACTGGGCCAAGCCCTCTGGTCCGAGAAGTTCCTCCACAATAGACGCATTTGCTTCCGCGTTGGCGCGCCAGCGAGCGAGAGTTGGCATTGTCTCGCGGCTGATATCCGTCTGTACTACTGCACAAAAGCCCGCTTCCTGAGCCCAGCGGGTATATTCACTTAAGGGTCTCATCAGCGCCCGACCAAAGACCTTATCCAGAATAAGAAGATCTTTCTGGTGCGCAAGCACTTCGCTAAAAGGAACGGGGCGTAGCAGCACGAGGTCGCAAAGGACCAACCGTCCGCCCGGCCGCAGCACTCGAAAACATTCCTGGAGGAGCAAATCCTTCCGTGGCATGAGGTGAGACGATTCCATCACCCAAACGCGGTCGAAAGATTCCGCGTTCAGATTTGTTGCCGTCCCGTCGCGGAGTTCAAAGCTGACCTGATGGCCCATATTCGCGGCGGCGGCCCTCGCCCGTGCGCGCTGAATTCCGACTTCGCTCGTGGAGATACCCAGCACTGAACAATGGTATTCTCGCGCCAACGCGAGAGCTGGATTGCCCGTGCCACAGCCTACATCGAGCACACTCATCCCGGGTTGCAGCGCGGCCTCCGCTGCGAGGAGTTGGGTCAAGGCGTTGGTGGCCGTCTCCAGTGGCGCGTTGCGATTTTCAAAATAGCCGTAGTGAAGATCCTCTCCCAATAAGTGCTGCCAGGCATCGGTTACACGATCGTAGTGAGAGGCCGGGTCCGGCCGTTCCACTGGCGGCATTTCGCATTGCTCCTAATCAGTGTTGCAGAAATCCAAGCCAACTCGACTTCGGCGCTATGCCATTGCGCCGCCGTCGACCACAATCGTTTGTCCTGTAATAAACTCGGCGGCGTCACTGCACAGGAACGTGACGATTCCAACGACATCTTCGCATCGTCCGAGTCTGCCCGCCGGGGTTCGGCGTACGATTTGCTCTCTCTGCTGCGGAGACAGTCCGTGCGTCATTTCTGTTTCTAAAAAGCCCGGCGCTACGGAATTTACCGTGATGCCGCGGTCTCCGAGCTCTCGCGCCAAACTTCGCGTAAATCCATCCAGACCGGCTTTGGTCATCGCATAAACGGACAAGCCGCGGAAACCGCTCCTTCCTACAATCGAAGTAATCGAGATGATTCTTCCCCAGCGGTTGATCAGCATCTCGCCAACACACGACTTTGTGAGAGCGATTGTTCCTTTGAGGTTAATGTCAATCAATTCATCGATGGCACTATCGGGCTGCAAAGCTAGAACGCCATCCAAAGCCACACCCGCGTTGTTGATCAACACATGCACCGTGCCGAAACGTTCCTTAACGGCACGCACAAAGTCGCGAACGGATGCGCGGGCCGAGAGATCGACTTCTCGAAAGAAGAAGCTATCTTTATACCGATCGTCGGCCAATAGTGAATCGATGAATGTCGATTTCGATCGGCTGCAGATTGCGACATTGTAGGCATCGTCCGCCAGAAAGGCCTTGGTCAGGACCGCACCCAGCCCGCGACTTCCGCCGCTGATAATGACGGTTCTAGCCATTTCGCCTCCTCACCAGCTTCTCGTTCCTTCGCTCTAGACGATCGACAATTCTCAACTGGCGCGGCTGCTCATAACGGGTCAGACTCTTCGCGCAGGCGCTTTGCGTCATTTCACGAACGGTGTCCGCAATCGCTCCCTCTTCGACTTCAATGTCGCATGCGACGATTTGTCCTGTGATCGGGCTGGGAGCGCCATAGACTCTAACTGCGGAAACGCCAGGGACCCGGAGAACGGTCTCTTCCACTTTCAACGGATGTACTTTGACTCCGCCGACATTAATGACTTCAGTCTTTCTGCCGCGAAAAAATATACGGTCGCCGCTTTGCTCGACCAGATCTCCCGTGGCCCTCCAGTTCTCCGCTTCGCCCATCGTATCCGCCTCAGCGACATAGCCGATCATCGACACCGATGACCGGACAAAAAGTTCTCCATCGACAATCTTCAATTCGACATTTCCGACCCGACGGTGCAGGTACGAAGCGGGGAATCCGGGTCTTCCGTCTTTCACCGCGAAACAAGTCCCAGCTTCTGTGGTCGCGTAAACCTGGGTAATTGCCGCGGAGGGAAAGCGCGATTTCAATTTCTTCAGCAGTTGCTCATCAGACGCCTCACCTCCGAGCGTGATTTGCTCCAGCTTAAGTCGCTGCGCATCTTCATCGGTGATGCGTGCCGCGAGCATTCGCCAGAACGTTGGCGTGCCTGAAACACATTCCACTTCATGCCGGATCAAACTGTCGATCACAGTTCGGAAATCGCTCGCTTCCGGGATGACAAGTGTGCACTGATCCCGGAGCGCCGCCAGAAGCACCTGGAGTCCAGCGAAGTGGTTTAGAGGGTAAGCGAGCAGCCATTGTTTTCCGTTGGCACCCTCGCGCGCAGGAATTTTTCCGAGCAAGCGATCCCATGTATATTGGGCCGCTTTGGGCAAGCCTGTGGTACCGGTCGTGAGCACAACTATCGTTCCAGGCTGCTCCTTGGAAACGGAATGACTCTTGAGTCGCGGCCTTTCTTGTGCGGCGCGAGCCAGATCGTCCAACAAAACGCCTTGGGCGGCGGGAACCGCGACGTTGGAGTCAGTCACAAAGAGACCCGCGCCCAGCCGATCCAAGAGCGTGACCAGTTCCTCACGCGGAGACTGACGATTTAGAATGCAGCATTGCAAACCGGCGGCTTCCGTTGCGATCACGCCGAGTATGAGATGAGCAGAATTTGCTGCATAAAAATAGACCCGATCCTGTTTCCTGCGTTTGATCTGCTCCGCCAATTCCGCAACTAACCCGGAGGCATCGTGGGCGCTGATTGTCGTTCGAGCATCAATCAGAACCGGACACCGCGGATTTTGAGCCGCAAAAGAATCGAGAAGGGCAGAGATCATCTACGTAGCCTTATCAGCGATGTAGAACTCCACAATTTGGCCGACGGTTTCGGGAAACTCGCCCGCGTTGTAGGGATCGGCCGAAAATTCGTTGTCGAGCATTGCCGCCAGCGTCGCCGCATCCAATGAATCCAGGCCGATCCCGTCCTCATACAACCGGTCCTCAGGTCGAAAAACAGATCGCTCGACGCCTTTAGCTTTCAGAACTTGAGTAAGGAACGCACAAATTTTTGCGAATAAATCTTCCGGCACGATTACCCCCAGCTTGTATAGTTACAAGAAAACTGGACCTTCAGTGAGCACTCAGCTCCGGATGAGAATGCGCCCAACCCCTCATCTGTTGTCTTGACCACAAAACCAGACCCATTGTCGGACTGAATTTTCCTGCTCGGTACAGTTCACGTCGCTGAGCACTGCCGGCCATGTATCCCTCCGACTCGTCTGCTTTTCCTCTAGTAGTAATCAGAGCGCCGGACTCCACGAATGGTTTGTTGATGAACGAAAGATGCGGACTGACTCGAAATGTGTCGCGCGAATGCAACCAAGAGCAGGAAACGAGGCCGCGAATTCCAGACCAAAGCTGTGCCGACGCCGCCATCCTGAACCAGGACCGGTCGGCCTCCCCTTCGATGATCATGAGCGGATTCTTACGGCGGGTGGCCATGTGAGGAACGAAGCAGGGGCTCAGCCCTCCAAACTCCACAGCAAGAAAGCAGAGGAGCTTTGGCAAATCCGCTGGTGAAACCTTAAACAGCCAGGAGCGCGGAAATCCGGAAATCTCCCAATGGAATTGTCCCGCCGGGAAGCGTTCGAGCAGCGCAATTTTGCACAGAGCTACAAACGAATAAGCATCGGGAGCAAAAAGTTGATATTCCCGCTCGGTAGGAGTTGCGAAAAACCGGAATTCTTCACAGATCAGCGCCTTCACGGAAGCTTCGACCGGCAGCTCCGCAACTTTCTGAAGATTTTGCAGGGCCGTTCGCAGCAGCAATATTCTTTGGAGGCAGGCACTGGTAAGATCCTCCTCCACGCCAGCTTTCTGGGCAACGGCGGACAGATCAGCTTTGCAATTGCGGGAGACTGTAAGGGAACGAACTGCCGATTCTGTGCTTCCAAGTGCCTGGGACACTTGCTCGATTCGTTCAGCCGTTCGTACTAGAGGCGGCGTCTTCAATGCGTTCGAGCAGATTTCCGCAGTCGCCGCCACCTGGGTCGCGAGATCCTTCATCAATGGGTGTTGCGGGCTCTTTGTGGCAAGAGGTCTCCTACGCCCACGAGCCAGCTCTCAAATTCTATATCGGAGAGCGCAGAGCCATCCACCAAGCGTGGGATCAGCAGCGGGTCCGTGTTTCGAGACGCGAGCGCGGGATCGCAGGTTGTCGCCGACCGGATGCCGAGATCCCGCAACCACTGTAAATACTCAGGCTTATAACGACCGCTCGGATAACAAAAATGTTCCGGTAACGAGCCAAGCAAGTCGCGAATGTATTCTCGGTTCTGGTTGAGGTTTTGTTTGAATTCATCCTCACGATCTGGGCTGAAGTGACGATGCGAATGCAGTTGAACCGAAAGGCCACTCTTTGCCAGTTCTCGAATCTCATCGGGCTGAAGCAGGTGAAGAATCCGCTCCTTGCAGATTTGGTCGTAATCCACTCCAAGCGTTGCCGCCAATTGTTGCGTAATTGCATCTGCCTCTGGTCCCTCAAGCTGCAGGGAATCGGCTCGCGAAGTCATTTTCGCCAAGACTTTCGACATATCGCCGTTAGTCCTGAGATCTAAAGGAAGCCCATTTCCAAGAAAAGGAAGCGCTGGATAGACCGCCCCGAGTTTCTTCCAAAGCAAGTAACTCCAGATCACGGGAACCACGGGGCGCGCCACAGTTATCCAGTACGTGGTCAAGTACAAAGTCGCAGGATATCCATACTCCTGAAGGATGGGCCACACCACAGCGCGGAAATCCACCGTACCATCATCAAACGTCAGGACCACCGCACGTTCTGGAAGTCTACCGCTGTAGAGCAGATCGAGAGCCTCCTGCAAGCCGAGCACCGGGCAAGAATATCTTCGAATCGCCTCAATCCTGGACCGGAATTTCTCAGGACTCAGATATAGAGCCGGCCACCACAAATGTTCGTCCTTGAGCGAGACTCCGTGATAGCCAATCACCAGCAGGCGTGAACTCCTTCGCTGCGAGGCAGCCGCAAGCCCAAAAAGGCCCGTTGCCTTTGCGATTCCTAAGGACGCTTTCTTGCACTGTTTAAGCATTTTCTCTATATCGCCGACTCAACTGTAAGGCACGGGCCATGAGAACTGGCGGAAGCGAGTGGGGGTCGAATCCACCGGCGACGGGGAACCCGCCGCCCGCCGGTTTTGAAGTTGAGCCGTTCTGCCGGCGTGAGCGAAGCGGGAGCCGGCAGGCGAAATCCCGAGCGAAGTCGAGGGAACCCAAGAATTGGCGGAAGCGAGTGGGGGTCGAACCCACCGGCGACGGGGAACCCGCCGCCCGCCGGTTTTGAAGACCGGGACGATCACCGGACCGCATGCGCTTCCATTTTATTGATTCAAAAGCAGTTTAGCTATTACTTCCGTACTCTTTACGGACACTTCTACTGACACTATACTGCTGGAGCCATGAAGACCCGCAACCAGCAGGGCATCATCTACGAAGCTTCCGACAGTTTTTACGTTCGCTATTTCGAGATGCGCGATGGGGTGCGTAAGCGTGTCTCCTACAAACTCCATGATCGTGACGAGGATCATTACAGCACAACCTGCCGCGCCGTGAAACTCCTGCGCGATAGGCACATGCTCACGGTGAACGAGAACACCACTCGCCGCGAGACCACCCCGGACAAGCTTGTCACCGACTACTGGAAAGAGACATACCTTGCTGAGGCATTAGATGACCTGACACGCGAGGAATTGCGCGAGTTCATCAACTTCCTGCTGAACGAATCACGGCAGAGGCAAATAACCCATGAAAACCGAGTTGATCCTGCGATGGGTGCTCTTGCAATGTTAAGTGTGATTGAGGGCAAACCTGAACTGGAATTAAGGTTTCGCCAGATGCTCCGCTTGATAGAGGTTGCGGAGCGGTTTGGCAGTAAGCTTCGATTTTGACCTTGGTGGTGCGAGCCGTTGGAAGGGATTCCAGCCAAGGCGACCACGCGGGGCACCTGACCAACAATGACTCGTTCCCTGCCAGCACGGGACAAGCCCCCATCACTTTGGGCTTCGCAAGAAGTCGTATCCGATGGGGGCAACCCGGCCTCACTTGCCTGTCCGCACTATTTACGCATGAAGGGTAGACATCACGCGGACTGTGCAATGCTTGAACAGCAGCGAATGAAAAACGAAATGAGGTAGCACTCCGAAATCTCGCTCAGAGAGCATTCTTTACACTAAGAAGGCAGAGTGCATTATAATTACCTGGTTACGTTGCTCAGTTCGCTCAAGTGGTGAAACCTTTTCTCTCCCAAACAACTCTCATTAATTAGAGAGCACTGAGCATTATGAACAAGAAGATCATCCCAACGAGTGATTTCCTATTCGCGCGGCCATCGGCCCTCTTCGGACAGGCACGTTTGTTTGATTTCAGTGGGACATTTGATGAGTACAACTCTTGCGCAACACCTGAAGAAGCAGATGAGAAGGCCATGTTTGCGGATTGGCTCGCTGTCGGAAATGTGATTGAGTCTGTGACTCGCAAGCAACTCGAAGAGGCTGACCAGGAGGAAGAGGCTGCGTAGCTCTTACCACCATTTGGTAATCTCCCTGGCTATTACCAAAGTGTAGTACTTGCAATTTCCTGAGGTGCTATACTCCCATTGCAAAACAATCCTCTTCCCCTAGAAGTGTGAACGACATGAAGAATGCGCGAGCTACCTTTCTGTTCGCTTGCCCCTCTCCTGCTGCGGGGATGGCGCGGTTCTTCGACTTCGGTGGGGTCTTTGACACCTACAATGCTAGTTCTACGGAAGCCGAGGCCGATGCGACAGCGGTCCGTGTCGATTGGATTTGCATAGGTGATGCGTTCCGATCTGCACTCACCAAAGGCTTGCCTGACAAGGCAACCGCGTTAGGTGAATAAAAAACAGAGGAAGCGGGCCGAAAAACGCGCCCGCCTAGCAACTTTGGCTGCTAAGCAGCAGCAGCCATTTCCCAGCGAGCCTGACCTCAAAATCGACGTGGATGCCATAAAGATGGCACCAAACGAGCAACAAAAGATCGCGCGTTCGCAGGTGCAAGCATTCAGCTTTTCCGGGCCTCTGCCTCCGCCTCAACTGCTCAGCCAATACAACGACGTTGTGCCGAATGGGGCAGAACGCCTCATGAAGATGGCCGAAGTGCAACAGACACATCGGCACGACCTGGAAAGAACCGTCGTTCATGGCAATGTGAAGGCTGAGCACCGAGGTCAGTGGATGGGGCTATTCATCAGTGTTTTCGTGATCGCCGCAGGCACCTATCTCGCAGCGACTGGTAAGCAAATCACGGGCGGTCTACTTGTCGGAGTGGACGTTGTGGCGCTCGCAAGCGTGTTCGTGTATGGAAAGCATGTTCAGCGAAGAGAACTTGATGAAAAGAAAGAAAGTGTAAAACGAAAGTAGTTTCACCTTCCGCCTTCAACAAAATTCTTACTGACACTTTCACTGACAATTACTTTTCCGGCTCTCCCGAAACCCTTCATAATCACCAAATCGCTCCGCTTCATTCCGCTCCTATCCTATTGGTTCTTATGATACTTCCACCATTTGAAGACCGGGACGATCACCGGACCACATGCGCTTCCGCGAGAACAGTCAAATGCCACCGACTGTTATATCCGTGGCCTCTTCTGTTTCGCAAATGGCGGGCAAGCCCTTT
>CAYOUY010000437.1:0-3122 GCA_964407245.1 uncultured Acidobacteriaceae bacterium | reverse complement strand
TCTTCAACTGCTGCTTCCATCCCAGCACTCGCGCTTTGGCTCCCTCCGCCTCAGCCTCAGCAATCATCCCTTTTTTCTGGTACAGCACCGACAGGCTGGTGTGGGCCAGCACGTCGTCGGGATCGATCTCGGCAATCTTCTTCGCGACCTCAATGGCCTCATCGTAGCGCTGCAGATCCTGCAGCGCGCGCGCCAGCCCGTGCATGGCCTCGGTAAATGTTGGATCGGCGTCCAGCGATTCGCGATAAGCCGCGACTGCCTTTTCTAACGCTCCCTCAGCCATCAGATCGAGCGCGGCATAGTAGTGGTCTTCCGCTTTCTGGCGCGCGTTTTGGTCTGACATGCGGGAAATTCCCAGGCGGAGACAGGATAATAGCATGCCTGATATAGAGACAGTCGCCCTCGATGGAGTCATCCCGAGCGGAGCCGTTTTTCAGGCGGAGAGAGGGATCTCCCAAGCCCATAGCTTTGTTTCAGGGAGATCCCTCCGCCCGCCAGTGAAAGCGCGGGCGTTCGGGATGACGCCGCCGAAAAACGAATTCAAGTTCTGGAATGTTCCAGTTATCATGCTTCCATGCGTCACACTCTGCGCTTTCTCTGGAACGCCACCAAGGGGCACCATCTCGCGCCCTGGCGCAGCCCGTATCTGCTGTGGCGAATCGAAACCTACACCGGCGTGAAGATGACGCAGATCGGCTTTCTGGAGTTCTGGGAATTCGTGTGGCGGGAGCGCACTGAATTGTGGCGCTTTCTGAAGTGGACCGGGCAGATGGAGCGCTACGTCCATCCCAAGCCGAAAAGCCTCTGAGACCGCGTTCCGCCACGGAGACACGGAGTCACAGAGCAAAAACAAAGGGAAGAATCGGTTTTTCTCCGTGCCTCTGTGTCTCTGTGGTGAGAAAGGTTTTAGGCTCCCTTACCTGCTGCCGCCGCTTCGCCTAGCAGGACGCTGACTTCGCTGCCCTTGCCTGCGCCGGTGATCTGCGCTGCTGCGCTGCGGTTGGCGGCGATTTCCAGATATCCCATGCTGCCGAGAATGCCAAAAACCTCGCCCTGCGTGCCTTCGGAATAAGCCGAGCGAATCTGGGTCACTTCCTTGTTGCCGACCACAATCTTGAATCCGGCAGGCTTCTCAGCGAATAGCGGGGGAATGTCCGCAGGGGTGATGTTGGTAATGAGGTTGCCGAAGCGGTCGACTTTCAACACCACGCCGCGCATGCGATTCTCGCCGGCCGCTTTTGGCTTGGGCGCGGCGAACTTCACGTAGTCTTCGATCTCTTCCCCGAATTTGTGTGAATCGACGAGCTTGGCGAGATACGCCGCCACCGGTGCAAATACGTCGCGCGCGTGAAACGTCTGGCTCACCGGCTGCCGGAAATAGTGGTCCGCGGAGATGTGCCGCACGTGTACCCGTTCTTCCCGCGCGTACACGAGCGAGAGCACGCCATTGTCAGGCGCGACGAAATAGTATCCGTCGCTCGCGGCCAGAATCGGCCGCCGCTCCGAGCCCACGCCCGGATCGACAACCACCACATGCACGGTCCCATGCGGGAAATACGAATACGCTTGCGAAATGGCCAGGGCGCCGTCGAGCACGTCGAAGGCCTGCACGGCGTGCGTGATGTCGACAATTTCGGCCTCGGGCGCAATGTCGAGAATGACGCCCTTCATAGCGCCTACAAAATGATCGTTGAGCCCAAAATCCGTGGTGAGAGTGATGATCGGACGATGTGACAACGTTCCCCTCGCTGGAAGACAGAATAGTCAGTACCGCGAGGTTAATTGGCGGAGAAGGACCGAGTCAACGCACCGAGGTAATGGCGGGCGCGAAGAAACTTCTTTGCCACGGATCGACGCGGATGAACGCGGATCAGGCTTCTTATGTTTGATCGATTTATGCTTCGACCAATCCGCGCGTATCCGCGTTAATCCGCGGCGAACTGCATTTATTGAATGTGAATGTCGCCCGAGCCGGTCCTCACCGAGAGCAGCGGCCCGCCCCCGTGCACTTTGCCTTGGATGTGCTTGCGCACTTCGTTCACGCGGCCCTGCACCGTCATCTCGATCGGTGATTCGACGTCAATGTTGCCTGAACTCGTAGAAATGTCTGCATCAAAAGCGGCACTGTCCGGCAGCCGCACGCGCACCGTGCCCGAGCCGGTGCGAATTTGCCAACTGCCGCTCTGCGTGCCCTCGGCGGTGATGTCGCCACTGCCCGCCTCAGCCCGGAAGCTGCCCTGAATGCCACGCACCGTAACATTTCCCGAGCCGGTATGCAGGTCAATGTCGCCGGGTCCGGTTTCTTCAATCTCGATGTCGCCGCTGCCCGCTCCGCCCCGCACGGCGCCCGCGATCTGGCGCGCCCGCACGTCGCCCGATCCAGTCTGCAGCCGCACTTCGCCGGTCAGATTGTCGAGTTTCACGTCGCCCGAGCCGGTCTGCACGTCCAGGTTGCCGTGCGTGCCCTCAATGGTCTGATCTCCGGAGCCGCTGTGGGTGCGGAGGGTCGTATCGGTCGGCACCGTAATGTCGTAGTCCACGGCGATGTCATGCTCGTTCAGGTAGTCGATGTGAATGCTGTTGCCCTCCTGCCGGATGGGAGGATTCTGCTCGATGGCGTGCACATCGGCTTCGCGCCTGCCGCCAAACCAGCGGTCGCCGACAAAAATCTTGCCGCGAATTACGACTGAGCCGGTCGAACCGGCGCGCACGGAAATGTCGCCGGAGTGGGTCAGCACCTCCAGATCAACCGGCCCGCTGACCTGCAACGTCCGCTCAAACGAGCCCTGCGGCGTTGAGGAAGCCAGGGCGAATGTGCATGCGAGCACGACCAGCGCGATCACAGACGCCAGCCGGATGAAAACTGAGCGAAGAAACGGATTGTGTTTCATAGCGAGACCTCGTCTAGTTTGTGGCGTCATCCCGAGCGTAGCCGTTCTTAAGGCGAAGCGAGGGATCTCGCGCGGAGCTTTTCAGGACTGCCCGCGAGATCCGTCGGCCCCCGGCTGAAGCCGGGGTCTACCTGAAAGCGCGGGCCTTCGGGATGACGCACGAAAAATAGAAATGCTTGAATCTGCTGATCCAAGACTGAGCCTTACTGCAGTACCACCTGATCGCCTTCC
>CAYOUY010000436.1:0-5035 GCA_964407245.1 uncultured Acidobacteriaceae bacterium | reverse complement strand
CTTCGGCGAGATCGGTGTTCAGATTAAGGGCTCCGGCGATGGTGCGCGAAATCTGCGAAACTTCGAGCATGTGGGTCAGGCGGTTGCGGAAGTGGTCGCTGTACCGGCGAGTGAAGACCTGCGTCTTGGCTTCGAGACGGCGAAAGGCGCGGGCGTGAATGACGCGGTCGCGATCGCGCTGAAAGTCGTTGCGGTAGGGATGCTGCGGTTCAAGGAAGCGGCGTCCGCGGGAGTGCTCGACGTGCACCGCGTAGCCGGCCAGCATGGGGAGAGAATAGCATTGTTGAGTGTTGATTTTTGATTGAAAGGCTCGTGCAGGAAAGCGGTGAACTATCAGAGGCGACGCGCAGCCAATGCCGAACACAACGAAAGGTAACCCTCAGCGGCTAAAGCCGAATCGTCCTTAATCCTTGATGGCACGACTGAAGTCGTGCCCTACCCTCTCACTACTGCTTTTCCGATTCTTCCTTGGCCAGCTTTACTTTGGCGGCGTCGAGTTTTTGCTGGACCTTGGCAAAAGCGTCGGTGTCCACCTCTGCCGGGACCGTCTTGTTCCACTCCTCGACGGAACGCTCCCAGTGGGCAGCAGCCAGCTTCAGGCGTCCGGTTTTCTGATAGAGATCGCCGAGGTGCTCCTGCACGGTCGGGTCAGAACCCATGTGAACCGCGGCTTTCGTCAGGTTCTCTTCTGCCAGGTCGTACTTGCCGAGCTTGAAGTAGACCCAGCCGAGTGAATCTAGGTACGCGCCGTTGTTCGGTTCAAAACTGAGGGCCTGCTTGATGTAGTTCAGCGATTCCTCAAGTTTCACCCCGCGATCGGCATTCATGTAGCCGAGGTAGTTGAGCGTGGATGCGCTTTGCGGATCGGAGGGCGATACCGCTGCCAAAACCTTCCTGAACTGAACTTCTGCCTCGTCGAACTTCTTCTGCCGCTGGAACGTATCGCCAAGCAGGAACCACACCGCCGATTTGTCGTCGACTTTGGCGGACAGTTGCTCGGCTTTGGCGAGCGCTTCCTCGGACTCCTTATAGCGCTTGACCCGGGCGTACATGATGCCCAGCCGCAGGTAGACGTCGCGATCCGCAGCATCACCCTTCAGCATCGAACGTACATCGGCAATCGCCTTGTCTGCATCTCCTGTGTCGGCCAGTTGGGCATCGAGCACCATCCGCAGATCGCGGTCGTCGGGCAGTTTCTGGACAGCTTCCTTGGCGACTGCGGTCGCTTGCGGCCACTGCTTGGCCTCGCGATAAGTGTCAATGATTTCCTGGTAGCCGCTGCGCTCGTTGTCGTCACCAAGAGCCAGCATCTTGCGAAAGGTCTCGACCGCAGCCGTGTAGTTTTCCTGTTCGCGATAAATCATCCCCAGCCGCTCGAGGAAGATCGAACGATTGGTGCGGTCGGCCTGGCTGTAATTGGTATCGCTTTTTTCGGTCTTCTTCAGCAAGTCCTGGAGAATTTTGGCCGCGTCGTCGTAGCGGCCCTGGGACTGATAAACCGCCGCCATGTTGTAAGCCACTTGAGCCTGCTCTGGGGCAAGAGTATCGGCTTTCTTCAAGCTTTCCAGAGCGAGATCGTACTTGCCCATGCGCCGGTAGACCTCAGCAATCCGAACGTAGCTCTCGGCGTCTTCCGGGTTGGAGTCGACAATGATCTTGTACTGTTCCAGCGCAGCATCGAGCTGCCCATCGTTTTGCAGGTTGTCGGCCAGGCCGCGAATCGCGTCGAGATTGTCGCGATCGAGCACAACCGCGTGCTTGTAGGCGTCAATCGCGCTCTTGTATTCCTTGCGCTGTTCGTAAGCCGAACCGAGCGCGGCGTACAGCTTGGCGGAGCGGGCCGAATCTGGCACGGCGCTCAGCACCTGCAGCGCGTGTGCGGTGTCGCCTTCATCGGTGTAAAGGATGGCCAGGGTGGTGACGGCCTCTTCCGAGCCGGGGTCGAGCTTGATGGCGATTTTGAGCTGCTGCTCCGCCTTGATCAGATCGTTGTTCAGGCGGTAGAGGCGGCCGAGCAGCAGGTGGTCATCCACGCTATCGGGCTCGATCTGCACAATCTGCTCGTACTGCTCAATGGCGAGTTTCAGCACGTTATCGGTGCCGCTGCCGCTGGGCATGTCCCCCAGCGAGCGGAGATAGATGCGGCCGAGCAGTTTGTGGGCTTCCAGATTCTTTGGGTCTCGCTTGATGATGTCCTGCGCTTCGAGCACCGCGTCGCGGATGCGGCCGGTTTTCACGTAAAGCTCGGCCAGGCCGGCAGTCAGAAATTCGGACGAGGGATCGGCGTCGATGGCGAGGCGGTACTCCTCGATGGCTTTATTGGCCAAATCGCTGCGGCCGTAAGCGGTGACCATCTCCTCGTACATATGCGCCAGCGTGTAGTGGTAATAGGCGGCGCTGCGATCGACCTTGTGGGGCGAAGACTGAGCTGGCTTGGTGTCCGGCGCGGTGGATTCCCTCACGGACGAATCGCTGGTTTGTCCGGCGGCCGCGGCTGCGGCGACAGCAAGCATCAAAAAAAGGCGAAAAATTCTGTTCATCTTCACCTGACTGCGCTCTTAGCGCTTCCGAAACCCTGCTAGTTGGATGCAACGGCGCCGGGGGAAAGGTGCCTTTATTCTACCGCGAGGCGACACAGGGATGGGGAAAAACGTGGGCTCAGCCTGGATTCGGTTCGCACCGGAAGGACAAGGACCGGCGGGAAACGTGAAGTTATGTAAAGGCCAGCTCCTCGGCGACGGAGCTGCCTCTCTTTAGTGGCGGAAGTGCCGCACGCCGGTGAAAACCATGGCCAGACCAAGCCGGTCCGCGGCTTCGATGACTTCCGGATCGCGCTGCGAACCTCCGGGCTGAATGATAGCCGTCGCGCCGGCTTTGGCAATTTCTTCCACGCCGTCGGGGAACGGGAAAAATGCATCAGAGGCGGCCACGGTGCCCTTGAGGGGGAGTTGAGCTTTCATGGCGCCGATTTTGGCGGAGTCGACGCGGCTCATCTGGCCGGCGCCTACTCCGACTGTTTGGCCATCGCGGGCGTAAACGATCGCGTTGGATTTCACGTGCTTGCAGACCTTCCAGGCGAAAAGCAGCATGCGCTTCTCTTCGCGTGTGGGCGCGCGCTTGCTGACGACTTTGAGATCGGCCTCCTGCAGCGGGCGGATGTCGGCGTCCTGCAAGAGGATGCCTCCGGAAACGTTCTTCAAAGTCCATTTCTGCGTGGATGGGGTGACTTCGACTAGGCGGAGGTTTTTCTTGGAAGAAAACTTTGCTTTGGCTGCGGCGTCGAACGCGGGCGCGGCTATGACTTCGAGAAACAGTTTGTGCATCTCCTCGGCTGCGTCGGCGTCGATTGGGCGATTGACGCCGATGACGCCGCCGAAGGCCGAGACGGGATCACACTCGAGCGCGCGCCTATAAGCTTCGGCCAGAGTCTTGCCCGTGGCGGCTCCGCAGGGATTGGTGTGCTTGATGATGGCGCAGAAGGGCGAGTCGTCGGAAGATCCTTCGTTGAATTCCTGCGCGAGGTCCCAGGCCGCCTGCAGGTCGACGATGTTGTTGTAAGAAAGTTCCTTGCCCTGCAACTGGCGGGCGTTGGCCACTCCCGTGCCCGAGCCGTCGGAATACATGGCGGCCTTCTGGTGCGGATTTTCGCCGTAGCGCAGGTCGAGGTTCTTGCGAAAGGAGAGACGCAAGATCTGCGGGAACGTTGCAGCTTCGGGCTGCAACTGGAATGTGTCGGCGCTGATGCGCTCCAGCGTGGATGCGATGGCCGAATCATAGGCAGCCGTGGTGGCGAAAGCTTTTTGGGCAAGGCGCCATTTCGTCGCGAGCGACAGGCTCCCGCCTTCCCGCTCCAGTTCCGCCGCGATGGAGTCGTAGTCGGCTGGCGAGGTGACGACCGCGACATCGCGAAAATTCTTCGCCGCGGAGCGAATCATCGACGGACCGCCGATATCGATGTTTTCGATCAGTTCGTCGAAGGTGACGCCGGGCCTAGCCGTGGTTTTCTCAAAGGCGTACAGATTCACGACGACCATGTCGATGGGCTCAATGCCATGCTCGGCAACGGCAGCTACGTGTTTTGGATCGTCGCGGCGATGCAGGATTCCGCCGTGTACTTTTGGGTGCAGTGTCTTCACGCGGCCGTCGAGTATTTCGGGAAATCCGGTGAGCTCGGAAATGTCTTTAACCGCGATGCCCGAGTCACGCAGAAGTTTGGCAGTGCCGCCGGTGGAGATGAGTTCAATGCCGAGCGCAGCGAGTTTGCGGGCGAAGTCGACGAGTCCGGATTTGTCGGTGACAGAGAGAATGGCGCGGCGAATTTTTTGATTGCCTGACATGAAAATCCCTTACACAGAAATTCGTAGCCACGGATTAACGCGGATGATCACGGATCTCAAAATCGAAAAATCGAGTTGGTCCGGAACGAGGCTAAAGTTGTTTGCGGAATCGTGACCGGAAATTCTATCAGCAATGAGAGCGATTGAGGTGTGAGAGCAGCAGCTGAGAGCGACCAGCCACGAACGACTAACGGCGGGTCTTACGTTTTCGCTTTTGCCTTCAGCTTCACGTGGCCGTCCGCAAGCTCGACCGAGTATTCCACGCCCTCGCAGTGGTACTGCTTGCGAATCTGTTCGGTTTTTTTCTGCACAAACGTGGCGAAGGAATCGATGCCGCCCGAGACTTTCTCTCCTGCTTTTTTCTTCGCTGCGACCAGCGTGTTGTAAAGGCGCTCGACCTGTTCGCGCTCGCTCTGGTCCACGCTGTGCAGCACGAAGTGCGGCGAGCCTTCCGTCGCAGAATGGTGCACTCCGTAGGCGTGATGGTGGTGCGGCTTGAGTTCTTCTTCGGTAGTACGAACTCCTTGAACAGAGAGCAGAGCGTCCTGGGGCCGGCGGTAGCCTTCCTCGCGGATGCGCGTCTTTTTGCGCCACAGATCGCTGTAGATCGCGTAGCGCTGCGCCATTTCGTTGTAGCGATAGCGCTGGGAGAAGTTCATGCGCCCGCCGTCGGAGAACTTGCGCAGCAGGGCGAGCAC
>CAYOUY010000435.1:0-3437 GCA_964407245.1 uncultured Acidobacteriaceae bacterium | reverse complement strand
CAAAGATCATTTCGCGCTGATGAAAGACGGCGCGATCATTTCCAACTCGGGGCACTTCAACGTCGAAATCGACATCCCCGCGCTCGAAAACATGAGTTCGTCGAAGCGGACAACTCGGAATTTTGTGGACGAGTACTCGCTCAAGGACGGGCGCAAGATCAACCTGCTCGGCGAAGGCCGACTTATCAACCTCGCCGCCGCCGAAGGCCACCCGGCCAGCGTGATGGACATGTCCTTCGCCGACCAGGCGCTCTCGGTCGAATTCATGGTGAAGAACGCGAAGAAGCTGGTAAATCGCGTCTACCGCGTCCCCGACGAGCTCGACAAGCGCGTAGCGAAGCTGAAGCTCGAATCCATGGGCATCAAAATCGACAAGCTCACGCCGGAGCAGGAAGAGTACCTGGCGGGCTGGTCGGAAGGAACGTAAAGGTAGCTGTCAGCTCTCAGTTTTCAGCTATCAGCGAAAAATATGGAGGGGCGGACGCTCCCGTCCGCCCGGGCGGCCCGGAAGTTTCGGGCCGCTTTTTGATTATGTGGGAAGTTTGACATGTGATATTGCATGCAATATCATAGAGTAGGCGTGGTGATCGTCCTGGATACGGATGTTGTTGTGGCTGCTTTGCGTAGCCCAAGCGGGGCGTCACGCTGGCTGTTGAGTCGAGTGCTTTTGCGGAAGATCCGGGTGGCCGTCTCCGTACCGCTGCTGCTCGAATACGAGGCGGTGCTGAATCGGCCGGAACATCTGGCAGCGATGAAGCTCACCGGAGGAGACGTTGGAGTCATCTTAGACGCTCTGGCAGCTGTAGCAAAGCAGGTTCGGTTTTCTTTCCGCTGGCGCCCGCTGCTGACCGATGCCAACGACGACATGGTTTTGGAAACGGCCATCAACGGGGGCGCAAGCTGGATCGTAACGTTCAACGTCCAGGACTTCGGAACCGTAGGCGAGCCGTTTGGATGCCGCGCGATTCTGCCCCGCGAGGCAGTGCGCGAAATCCGGGCGAGGCGAAACGCGTAAGCGCGGGAGTGATGACATGAGACGAAGCAATGTAGCCTTGCGGCTGGCTCCTTCCCTTTTGGAAGAGGCCCGCAAGATTGCCAAGAGCGAGGGGGTGGCGCTGAATCAGCTGATCAACGTTGCGGTCGCCGAAAAGATTTCCGCCATGCGCACCGAGGACTTCTTTCGCGAACGGGCCAAGCGAGCCAATATTCCTGGGGCGTTGCGCATCCTCGACCGGGCCGGAAGCGAACCGCCGCGCGAGGGGGACGAACTGAGCTAGACAAGAACCATGTAGGGACAGCCGCCCTCGAGAGCCTGCTCTGAGCGACCCGAGGGACGAGGGGAGTCGAATGGGTCCAGGCGGCCCGGAAGTTTCGGGCCGCTTTTGATTTTGAGACGGTGGCAGAGCGGCGTGGCTGCCCCATCCTCGTCGCGTTTTGCGCGACAGGGTGGGGTTTCTGACTTTGGTGTAAGGGCACAGGCCATAATCGCATCCGCTCGTCTGGCTCTCTTTCTCTTCTCTTTCTCGGGGCTTTGTTTGGGTACAATCGACTAGGAGGAAATAATGACGAAGGAAGATAAGCCGATCCACGCAATTGCCAACGACAGTATGACAACCCGGCATGTAGAGCAGTCAGCCGAGCTGCTAAGAACCCTCACCACGGCCCACCTTAAGCAGAAAGCCGGCAACCTGGGCACGTCCTCACAATCCGGGTCAACGAGCCACGCCGGAGGGTCCGGACAAAAGGGAGGCGAGGAGAAGAAATAGCCTTGTCGACGTCCGACCAGATCGCCGCAGCCTCTCTGGCGATCGCGATTGCAGCTTTCGGGCTTTCCATTTACGCGATCTTCAGGGCCAACAAGACCGCCTCCGCCGCAACTCTGGTTACGCTGAACGAAGGATTTCGACAAGCGTGGGAAAGGTGCCTTGATCCGTCGCAGGGCACTGAGGCGGCGGTGAGTTACAACCTCGCCGAGCTCCTGAACCTTCTTGAGGTCGCCTGCGGCGCGTACCTTGAGCGGTCTGTGTCAGGAAACTCACGAGTGCTACTGGTTGAATACCTGAATGGCGTCCTCTCGGTCATAATCTCCACGCCGCTGCTGAACGATAAAGTGCCGAACCTACTTCAAGACAAAAACACATTTATCTTCGTAAAGAGGTTTCTGCGCAGGAAACGCTCCATCCTAAGCGTGACCGTTCCGCCTGAATGGTACGAGTCATAAACGAGACGGATGACAGCAGTCCGAAATGACTCACACCGTCGCAATCAGCTGATACTTCTCGGCTCGGGATTCCACGATACGGCGTCTCCCATGCCCCGGGTTCGTCTCGTACCGCGTGCGCAGCAGTCCAAACTGTTCCAGTAACTCCACATCGCGGCTGACGGCGCGCGTGTCGCGCTTCAATCCGCTGGCCAGGCTCGAAACCGGCCTCGCGCCCTTTTTGGCAAACTCCAGGATGCGAATTCGCTGCGGGGAAAGAATCTGCAGAATGTCGCTGGGATTCTCGAACGAAATCGTCATCTCCGGCGCAAGCTTTTCACCCCGGTCGAGCGCACGGGCATGTTCACGGGCGCGGCCAAAGAAACCCTTCGCGCCGTCATTCCTTACGCGGACTTTTCCGTTTTTCTTCATTCTCATCCTTATCCTGCGCCGCCCATAAGGCGCGCACTTCCCGTTCGAACCTCGTCACCAGCGCCTCATAGCCGTCAAACTCGACTCTTTCAACCTGGCCCATGAAGTGCCGGTGATGGTACTCATGCGTATTGTCATAGCCGAGCACGCGGCCGTTATCCACGCCGCAGATTCGCGGATTGATGTAGGCCAGGCTGTATTTCACCACGCGCCCGCCTTCGTACCAGACCTCTTCCTTCAGTACTGCACCCCGCCGCTTGCCTGAAAGATGCAACGTCTGGTCGACGCGTTTCTCGCGCCGCGGCCGGCTGCTGGCTCGCTTCGCCGTCATCATGCTTCAGCCATGACATCACATATCCTAGCTGCTTACAGGCAGGATGTCAAGCGTCCGGCTTGACCACCTCTAACCGGAACCGACGAAGCCAAGCCCCAAGGGGCGCCGCAGAGGCCTCGTAACCTCAGCGAACCATATGGCTTATCAATTACGTATACTATTGTACGTACATCGCAGTACATCGAAGTGTTTCTTCAGGAACACTTTTCACAAACCGCACTTATGTTCCTGCAGGAACATTTGTCAACGTAAACAAAGGAGTTATCGCTTCGACAGGTCAGCCGGGAGAAGCCCCGGAGGCTTCTCCACGTTCATCGTGGCGGCGGAGCACTTGGCCTTGCGCCACACGTTGGCCACGGCGAGCGTCCAGAAGGGCACGAGGTCAGCGCCCGGAATCAGTTTCGCCAGGAACGACGGCAGAAATTCCCAATGCCAGCCGAGCAGGCGAACCATCGCCATCGCGACGCCAAT
>CAYOUY010000434.1:0-75650 GCA_964407245.1 uncultured Acidobacteriaceae bacterium | reverse complement strand
GATCCAGACGTAGAGCGTCGGAAGAAGGAAGATGCTCATGACGAGGTCGGAAATCAGCCCGCCAACAATGACGATGGCAAAGGGACGCTGTGAGTCGGAACCGATGGCGTGAGAGAGCGCGGCCGGGAGGAGGCCCAGAGTCGCGACCAGCATGGTCATCATGATGGGGCGCAGACGCAGGACCGCGCCTTCGACGGCGGCGTCTTCGATGGAGTAGCGGCGCACGCGCAGCTGGTTGATGTATTCGAGCATGATGACGCCGGTCTGCACCGAGACGCCGAAGAGCGCGAGGAATCCGACGCCGGAGGAGACGCTGAAGTTGGTTCCAGTGAGAAGAAGCGCGAGCAGGCCGCCGACGCGCGCCATAGCCACGTTGGCCATGATCAGCATGGCCCACTTGAATGACTTGAACATCGTATAAAGAATGATGAAGATGATCAGGATCGTGATGGGAAGCACGATCAGCAGGCGCTCGTCGGCGCGCTTCTTACTCGAATATTCCCCCACCCAGTCGACGTGGTAACCCGTGGGCAGCTTGACCTGCCTGGCTACTTTGTCCATTGCCTCTTCCACGGCGCCGCCGAGATCGCGGCCGCGCACGCTGTACTTGATGGCCACGTAACGCTGGTTGCCTTCACGATAGATTTCAGAACCACCGTCGACGAGTTGGGTCTTGCAGAGCTGGGCGAGAGAAACGCGCTCGCCTGTCGGTGAGAGCAGACGGATCTTGTCGATGGCTTCCTTGGTGTCGCGGTACTGCGGAAGATAGCGCAGGACAAGGTCGTAGCGGGCTTCGCCCTGCAGGACTTGCGTCAGGGCGTTGCCGCCGACCGCAGTCTGGATGGCGTCCTGCACGTCGGCGACGTTGATCTGATAGCGCGCGGCGGCTTCGCGGTCGACAATGATATTGAGATTGGGTTGACCGAGCACGCGAAAGACTCCGAGATCCTCGATGCCTTTAACGCCGTGCATGATGGCGACGATCTGATCGGCTTTGTCTTCGAGTGTGTGTAGGTCATCGCCGTAAACCTTGGTGGCGAGTTCGCCCTTCACGCCGCTGACGGCTTCTTCCATGTTGTCTTCGATGGGCTGCGAGAATCCCCAGACGACGCCGGGAATCTTGTCGAGCTCGCGCTGCATGGCGGCGATCAGTTCGTCCTTATTTTCGTGGAACAACGGGCGCCACTCTTCTTTGGGCTTCAGATCGACGAAGTATTCGGTATTGAAGAAGCCGGTGGTGACGGTGCCGTCGTCGGGGCGGCCGACCTGGCTGGTGCATTGCGGAACTTCAGGGAAAGAACAGAGAACGGCGCGCGCCTCGTTCGAGACGCGAATGCCCTCGTCAGGGCCGGTAGAAGGAGCGAGCGTGCCGCGCACCCAGAGAGCGCCTTCGTCGAGGTGCGGCAGAAATTCGGAACCAATGACGTCGCCGAAGGCGAGGTACAGAGCCAGAGCCAATGACAGCACGCCCACCCCAACTGTGAGTCCACGGCGGCGGATCGCCCACCGTACGGCGCTGGCATAGCGCGCGGTCAGGAAATTCATGATGGGGTTGTGCCATTCTTTGGCGCCTTTGGCGAAGGCGAAACTGGCCAGCACCGGCGCGATGATCATAGAAAAAATGAGAGCGCCGAGCAGCGCGAAGGCGACGGTCCACGCCATGGGGCTGAACAGGCGGCCCTCGACGCGCTGCAGTGTGAAGATAGGCAGGTAGGCCGTGATAATGATGGCGATGGCGTAGAAAACCGGGCGCTGAACTTCGTGAGAAGCTTCGCTGATTTTTTCGGTCGGCGTTTTTGTGCCGTTGGCGAAATTCATGTGGCGGACGATGTTTTCAATCATCACGACGGCACCGTCCACCACCATGCCGAAGTCCAGTGCGCCAAGCGAGAGCAGGTTGGCGGGGATTTTTCTGAGATCGAGGCAGATCGAGGCAAACAGCAGAGAGAACGGAATGGTGGCGGCGACGATGATTGCACCGCGGACATTGCCGAGAAACAAGAAGAGGATGATCGAGACCAGGATCATGCCCTCGGTCAGGTTGTGCAGCACGGTGTGGCTGGTGAAGTGCACCAGGTCGCTGCGGTCGATGAAGGGAACGATCTTCACTCCTTTAGGCAGGATGTGATCGTTCATCTCCCTAATCTTGGCTTCGAGCGCTTTGAGGGCGGGGTCGGCGGGTGCGCCTTTGCGCAGAAGCGCGATGCCGGAGATGACGTCGTCGTTGTCGATGATCTTTCCGTCTTCTTTGTGGATGGCGCGGGCAAACTGCCCGAGGCGGATTTTCGGCCCCTGGGCGACGACGGCGATGTCTTTGATGCGAAGCGGCGTGCCGTTCTTGGTGTAAACCACAGTCTCTTCGATGTCGCGAACATGGTCGACCAGCCCGACTTCGTTGACGTTGATTTGTTGCAGACCTTCCTGAATGAAGCTGCCCCCGGCGTTGGCGTTGTTGTTGGTGAGTTGCTGCTCGACTTGCGCGAGGCTCAGGCCGTAGGAGACGAGCTTGTTGGGATCGAGGCGGACCTGGTATTCGCGGGTGGGGCCGCCGAAGCTGGCGACGTCGACGATGTCGGGGACAGACTTTAGATTTTTCTCGACGACCCAGTCTTCGATGGACTTGAGCTCCATCGGGTCGTATTTCGGGTTGGTGCTGCGGAGGGTGAAGAAATAAATCTGGCCGACCGGGCTCCAGTCGGTGCCCATCTGCGGCACGACGTTGGGCGGCAACGTGACCTGACTCAGGCGTTCGAGCACGCGCTCGCGGTTCCAGGCGTTGTCGGTACCGTCTTCGAAAATAAGCTTCAGGTCGGACAAGCCGAATAGCGAGAACGAACGCAAATGGACCACGCCCGGGATGCCATTCATCGAGGTTTCGAGCGGAATCGTGACCTGCTTTTCGATCTGCTCGGCGGAGATGCCGGGCCACTGGGTGATGATTTCGACGTAGTTGTCGGCGACGTCGGGGTAGGCCTCGATGGGCAGGTTATGGAACGACACGATGCCCCAGGCAAACAGGAGCAAGGCAAAGCCGAGCACCAGCAGGCGGTTGCCAAGGGCGAAATCGACGACGCGGCGAATCATGTGTCAGTTCTCAGTTTCAGTAGCTTCGTCACTCATTGCGCGCTTTGCGCGCAACCCCGGACGAAAGCGTCCGGGGCCACACCTATTGCTCCACTGTGTTCTGCAGATCGAGCGCGTTGGCGACAACTTGATCTCCGGGCTTTAAGCCGGAGACGATTTCCTGCTTCTTGTCGGGCAGCATGATTCCTGTGGCTACTTCCACACGCCGGAAATGGCCGTTGCCCAAGGGCGTATAGACCCACTCGCGGTCGTGGAGGTGCAGCACGGCCGTGGCAGGAACGGCAGAATGCGTTTCCGCCTGCTTGCCATAGAAAGTGGCGGTGGCGAACATGCCGATGCGCATCATTCCCGGATTCTTCACTTCGATACGAACCTTCGCCGTGCGGATGTTGGGATCGAGCACGGGCAGGATGTTGTCCACGCGCCCCTTGAGCACCTGATTGGGATAGGCATTGAGCCGAATGTCAGCTGAGTCACCGACCCGGACCGCGTCGAGATCGTTCTCGTAAACGTCGCAGATGATCCAGACGTAGGAAAGATCAGAAATAGTGAAGGGATTCGGACCGGACAGCCCTTGCACGCCGGAAGCGGTGGTCACTTGCTGATCCGTAATTACGCCTGACACAGGGGCGGTGATGTCGATGATGGCAGAGGGATGGTCTTTGTCGATGCCGAGAGTGCGTAGCTGTTCGGTCGCAGCCGTGAGATCGGCTTTGGCGTCGGCCTCGGTGTCGTCGGCCTGCTCAAGGGCGCTCTTGGCGATGGCTCCCTTGTCGTAAAGAGTCTGGGCACGCTCGAGTTGTATACGGGCCAGACGTTCGTCATTCTCAGCTTTCAGGTAAGTCTGATAGGCGCCGGATACGTCGTTGCTGCGCACGCGGACGAGGACTTGGCCCTTTTCCACGGTATCGCCGAGGCGGGCCTTGAGCTCGATGACACGGCCAGTAGCGAGGGAAATCACTGGTACGGCGCGGGCGATATCGGGCTGAACTACGCCGGTGACGTTCAACGTCGGAACCGCCTTGTGCTCGGTGGCGGCAACGAGAGGGAACTGATCGGGATGGTCAACCTTGAAGTTGTTGGCATCGAGCTCGGCCTCGACGACGGGTTTCGGCGGGGCTTCAGCCTTTTCGTCGGACTTGCTGCTGCAGGCGGAGAGGGTCAGCGCCAGCGCTAACGACAGGGTCGAGAATCCCACTTCTGGCAAAAACGGCCAGAAGTGGGGCACCCTCGTCTGGAGAAGAATTCGTTGCAGGAAATGAGTCCTCATGGGATAACCTCACGGCCGACCGCCTGATTCATTTGTGCGGTGGCCGTCAGATAGGTGCCGACCAGATTGACGTAACTCAACTGCACGGTGCGGTAGTCGCTTTCTGCGTTCAGGAAATCGAGCAGGGAAGCGCCGCCGTGCTGGTAGGAGAAGAAGATGGTGTCCCGCACGCGCACCGCCTGGTCGAGATACTGGCGTTTGTAGGGTTTCAACAGGGCAATGTTGCTGACTACCTGGGCGTAGGCGGTGTCCACGTCGCTGTAGACCTGGATTTCTGTGCCTTCGCGCAGCTCCTCGCTGCGCTTGATGTCGATCCTGGTGCGCAGTTTTTCACCCTGGTTGCGGTCGAAGACGCGCAGCGGGATGCCGACGCTTACGCCGAGCGTATTGATCGCCCCGGGATTGTTGGTGGAGGCGTTGTGCGTGTACCAGGCGCTCAAAGTCGGATCCGTGGAGCCGTTGGCCTCGGCCAGCTTGTAGTTGGTCTCGGCCTGCTGAACGGTGAGCATCGCCGCGCGCAGGTCGGGACGGGCATCAAGGGCGTCTTTGCGATAGGTCTCGAGCGAAGCCAGATCCTCGGCGAAATCGTAGGGCCCGTCGACGTCGAAGCTGTCGATGGGACGGCGGTCGTCGAGCAGGGCCAATAAGTTGATTTTTGTTGTGCGCAGATTGACCAGCGCAGCCTGCAGGTCGGATTCGTACTGCACGCGCTGCAGCTCGAGGCGGTCGAGATCGATCTGGGCGATGTCGCCGGCCTGATAGCGGTCGCGGCTGATTTTCAGGACGTGGTCGTAGTAGTCGAGATTGTCCCGGGCGAGCTTGAGCACGGCCTTGGCATTGAGAACGCCGACGAAGGCGCTGCGCAGGTTGAACAGGAGGGTGCGGTCGAGATCGTCCTGCTGGGCGACGCCGATAGCGGTACCTTGCTTGGCGGCATCGAGCCGCAGGTGGCGCTTGTGACGGCGCTCGAACAACTGGCTGATGCCGGGCGACTCGAAGGTTCCAGCGAAGGGCTGCCACTCTCCGTGGCTGGGAGCGATCTGGGTTCCGTCTACAGTCAAATTGAATTGAGGGTTGGGGCGCAGGAAGGCCGTGATTTCTTGCGCTTTCAATTCGTCAATGTTCAAACGTCCCGCCAGCAGGGTCGTATTGTGAATTTCGAAGTTGTTTCTGACGGTATCCCAGGTCCAGACGACTGGGCTGGACTGAGTTTGCGGCGGCGATTGCTGCGCGGCGGCAGACACGGCCCCTTGCAACATCGATGTGGCCAGCGCAGCCAGCAAAATCACGATTCCTGAGGATTTTTTCCGCATCAGCTTGTCTCTGAAACTATTTCCGGAATCTGCACGCCCCGTACACCATTTGCGGAGCGCTCGCTGCGGACCGCCCACAGTATGGGGCCTGCTTGGTTAAGAATCCGTAAAGATAAAGAAAAGATTGAAGATTGCTGCGCCAATTCTTCAATGGGACCGAACGCGCAGTCCGATGTCGCGGAGACGCAGCAGTGACCAGAATCTATGCCAAGTGAGGGGGAGCGCGGCCGGCGGCAAAAGCCGAGGGCGACCGAGGAACAGAGAAATCTACGTGGAGGGGCAACTCTGAGTGCTCGTCGGATGGGGCAAACGACGTGACGCTGGGCAGAACGGCCGGCAAGGTCTGCAACCGGCTGTTCCAAAGCGAGGCCTTGTCCTGGCCAGCCTGGCGCACGCTACGCTTGCTGGCCGGTGATTCTTCCATCTCGCACCGCATGGCGTGCAAATCGTCGGTGGCCGAAATGACCGGAAAAAGGACGACTAGCACACAGCCGAGAGCCAGAAGGCACTGCAGGGAACTGTACTTGCGTCCGGTGCGGGCGCCACGCCACAACCAGAAAGCGGGCAGGGCCAGCAGCAGCCAGGCGAGATTGAGCAGCAGTTCCATCAAATCCGTGGCGAAGCAGAAGGCGAGTAGCTTCCAAGGGTTTTAGTTTGTCAGAAATGTCCAATTTGAGTCAACGTGACCGGGGTAAGGGTGCTGGCGCGAGCTTAACCTTATCGCATCCCCACTTCTGGCAAAAACGGCCAGAAGCGGGCCACTCGCCAGAAGTGAGGCACCCACTTGTGGATGACATCCCATGTCAGCGCCTACGGCCCAACTGTGACCTGTAAGCGCCCGGGCGTCTGCAGGCGTTCGCGGTAGATCAAGTTTTTCTGGACAACCTCGCCGATGACGTCGACATGCACCACGTAGCCGCCGCGGGGCAGGGTATCGCCGAAAGGCAATTCTTGCTCGGTGGCGCCGTGGGGAAGGGGAAAGTGCTGGTATCCGATGGCGGTGGCGCGTCCGTTCGTGGCGACCGCCAGCACAACGAAAGTGAGATCGATGTCGTCAGGCGTGGTGTTGGAAACCTCGACGCTGCCTTCGATGCGGTTGCCCTCCACCCGCGCGGGATTTTTCCAGTTGAGGTTGAATGCGGAGCGGACGCGAATCAGGAATTGCCGCTGCACGGACTGGCGGGGACTGCCGCTATCGGTGACGGAGAGGGTAAAGCGGTACTCGCCGCCGTGCTCGGGTTCGCCGTGCAGAACTCCGTAGGGTTCGAGTTTGAGCCCGGGCGGCAGCGCCCCGGCTTCGCGCTGCCAGCGCAGCGGGCCAATGCCGCCGTGGGCGTTGAATCGGATCTGATAGTTTCGGCGGGGGAAGGCATCCGGAAGGTTCGGATCGGTCTCGATGACGAGCGCGTTTTCCTCGGATTTCTGCGAAGCGGCGGGGTCCTGCGAGGGCCGTTGTTGGCCTGCATGAACCGAGGTCAGTCGATAACCTGCCATGGCGAATCCGCTGATCAGCAGCGCAGCCAGGGCTGCCGTCAGAATCGTCCGCCGCAGGGATTGAGTGCAACTCATAGTGCTATCTCCGCCAAGTCCGCGTGAGGCTGGCCGTGCGCCTCGTGCCGATCGAACAACTGCCTCTGAGAACGATCCGACGGCCGGATTTTGCGAGACCCTGGTCATGCCGACCAGCTTCTTCTATTTCTTCTATCATGTCTGACATCTGTCTGCCGGTTGAGGGATTAGCCGAGTGGCGGACCTGTGGGTGAACTTATGACGAAGGACAATGGACTGGTTCAGGTTCCGAGCAAGTATTCCGTAGACGATACGGTCGGCAGACTGAAAGCGGCCTTCACGGAAAAGGGAATGCAGGTGTTCACTGTAATCGATCACAGTGGCGAGGCAGAAAAAGTGGGGCTGAAGATGAAGCCAACGAAGGTCGTGATCTTCGGCAGCCCGAAGGGCGGAACGCCGCTGATGGTGGCGGCTCCGAGCCTGGCCATTGACTTGCCGCTAAAAGCACTGGTGGCGGAAAATGCCGAAGCCGAGGTTTGGGTGACGTACAACAGTCCCGACTACCTGCAGCAACGTCATAGTGTGCCTGCCGAACTGATCAAGAATCTGGCGGGAGCCGGAGGACTGATCACCAAGGCTGTGGAATAATGCAGGCGGCCAGTGGAGGGTCCGTGGCAGACAACGCAAATTCCAATGCTCGCTCCGACCGGGCGCGCGATCACCTGGCGAATGAACGCACGTTTCTGGCCTGGGTGCGGACCGGGGCAGCGATCGTGGTGTTCGGGTTCGCTATCGGCCGGTTCTCGATTGCCATGCGACAGTTGGCCGCTTTCGGCGGGCATCCCGTGCGGACGCTGGGTCTTTCGGTCTGGATGGGTGCAGGATCGATTGTGGCGGGCGTGCTGCTGGTGGTGGCGGGGCTGGTGCGGTATCGCAAGACCCGGGCGCAGCTGGATTCGGCCACGTTTGAGCCCGCGGGATTCGTGGTGGATCTGGTGACGATTTTGACGGTGGTGTTCGGGTTGGTGCTGGCGGGGTATTTGATTTACACGGAGAAGAGTTTGGGTTGAGCCGGGGCTAAAGCCCCTGGCCCAAAGGAGTTTCACGCGGCGCTGAAGCGCCGCTCTTTCACGCCTGTTTTGGCAGGAGTGCTCACGTTGAGGTTGCGTGTCGAGGAACGCGACAGCAGGTTCCTCGCTTCGCTCGGAATGACAAACGACAATAGGGCTATGGCGAACGATCAGGAAAAAGAAGCGGCGGCGCGGGCCAGCCTGCAGTTCATAAAGGATGGAATGATTGTCGGGCTGGGGACGGGTTCGACTGCGGCGTATTTCATCCAACTGCTGGGCGAGAAGGTCAAGAACGGGCTGCGCGTGCGCGGCATTCCGACATCGGTGCGGTCTCATGATCTGGCGCTGAGTCTCGGGATTCCTCTGACGACGCTCGACGAATGCCAGGAGATTGCAGTCACGGTGGATGGAGCGGACGAGTTCGATCCGCAATTGCGCTTGATCAAGGGCGGCGGCGGGGCGCTGCTGCGGGAAAAAATTGTGGCGTCGGCGACCCGGCAGCTGGTGATCGTTGCTGATGCGTCGAAACAGGTTCCGGTGCTGGGGAAATTTCCGTTGCCGGTGGAGGTCATTGGGTTCGCGCGGGCGCTGGTGGCCAAGCGGATCGCAGCGCTGGGCGCGGAGGTAAAGTTACGCACCGGGGCGGACGGCCAGCCTTATGTCACGGACGAGCGCCATCACATTCTGGACTGCCACTTTGGCCAGATTCGCGACGCCGATTCCCTGGCACAGCAGTTGAACGACATGCCGGGGGTGGTCGAGCACGGTTTATTCATCGGGCTGGCGAGTGTGGTTCTGGTCGCGCGCGGGAGCGAGATCGTGGAGTTTCGGCGGTAAAGCGCGACTCTCGCCTTCGCTTCGACATCTGCAGGTGGGGGTCGAAACAAAAGCAGGTTCCTCGCGGCTTCGCCGCTCGGACTGACAAGAGATTAGGTGGAGATATCAAAAGAGGTTGTGATTTGGCTGCAGGAATTCAGGCGCAGAATGAGATGTGGCCATCGCGCCGGCGGATGCCGCGCTTCGAGATGCAGGCGCCGCTGGACGTCACCGTGCTGCGCTCGGGGATTCCGGATACCGTGCCGGGACGCACAGTTAACCTGAGCGAGCGCGGGATCGGGGCTGTGATGGCCGGCGAACTGACGGCAGGCGAGACGGTGGGGCTCGAACTGCATCTGCCCATGGCAGCGGATCCGCTGCGCGGTCGTGCCATGGTGAAATATCAGGACAAGTTGCGCTGCGGAATGGAGTTTGTCGGGTTCACCGCGGAGCAGCAGGCGGCGATTCGAGATTGGGCCAAGGCGGCGAACGTGGAATCGGAAAAAGACGTGACGCAAGAACCAGAAAAACAAGCGCTGGCACCAAACGTGTCGAATAAAAGAGAGGCAACGGAGGCGAGAAAGCCGGACACCAAAGGCGGCGATGCCAGAGCGGCTGAAAAAGCCCCTCCGAAATCGGCGGGCGCTCCGGGATCCGAGGAAGGCGCGTCCAGGAAAGCCGCGTTCAAAGAACTCAGGTCCAACGAATTCAAGAGAAGATGGATCACCGGGCCCTGGTCCATCATTCTGATCCTGGTTCTAATCTGGGCGGCAATCGGGCTGGCGATATTCTGGTGGAGATGGAACCGGTCGTGGGCCGAGCTGGAATCCGGGCTCGACAATGGGAATGCGGCGGCGGCGGAGAAACCGCAGGCTCAGGTTTCGGCGGAGGTCATGGAACGGCTCGTAATTCATCGCGTGGAGCCGGTCTATCCCGCGGAGGCGCGGCAGTCGAATCTGCAGGGAATCATCGCCCTCGACATCGTCGTGGGGCGGGACGGTTCGGTTGTCAGCATGCATGCGCTGAATGGTCCCGACGTGCTGGCGCGCGCTGCCATGGATGCATTGCGCTGGTGGAAATTTGAGCCGTACCGGATCAACGGCGTGCCGGCAGTGGTAGAGACTACGGTCGCTGTGGAGTTCAAAAGGTAGGGCTATTCTAGCTCTAAGCAGTGTTGTGCCTGACACCCGAACAATTCTCAGCGAAGGTGAAAAATGCGGACTGCAAAAATCCTCAGGGAAATCGGCCGAATGATGGTCGGGTTGTTGATGGTGACGGCCAGCCTCCTGGCGGCCCATTCGCTGGCCGCGGACTCGCCCGTCGCAAACTCGCCGGATGACCGGCAGATAACCGATCCGAAGTCTGTGGTATCGAACACGAATCCGGCGGCAGGGCCGGTGCCGATTCCGCAGCTTTATTACACGCGGAGTACCTACCAGCCTGCCTGGTCGCCGGATGGCCGCGAGGTGGTTTTCACCACCAACCTGACAGGACGGGCCAATCTGTGGAAAGTGTCAGCCGCGGGAGGATGGCCGATTCAGCTGCTGCAATCGGATGACCGGCAGTCCGGTGCGGTCTGGTCTCCGGACGGTAAGTGGATCGTCTTCGAGCAAGATTTTGGCGGAGGGGAGCTCTACGATCTGTTTGCAGTTCCGAGCGATGGCGGCGAGGCAATCAACCTGACGAACACACCGGATGTGTCGGAAACGAACGCGCACTGGTCTCCCGACGGCAGCACGCTGGCAATTTCTTACAGGCCAAAGACTTCATCGACGACCGACATTGCGCTGCTCGACTGGAAGACGAAGCAGGTTCGCAAACTCACCGACGAGCAGACCAAGAACCGGGAGTGGGATATCGCGAGCTGGAGCGCGGACGGAAAGACGATCTTTGCAAATCGCTACAACGCCGGCTTCACCGATTCGGACGTGTATCGCATCGATGTAGCCAGCGGCAAACTGGAAAATCTCACGCCACATCAGGGCGATGTCCTCAACCTCGTTTCGTCAGTTTCCCCTGATAATCGCACGCTTCTCATCACGTCGAACGAGAAGGGTGGGTACCAGAACGTTGCGTTCTTGGACGCCGCCGGCAAGCAGCGAACTTGGGTCACGGATCTGAAGTGGGAGGCCGATGCGGGAGAGTTTTCTCCCGACGGCAAGAGTTTCACCTACCGGGTGAACGCGGACGGCCGCACAGATATCTACGTGGTGGACCGCAAGACCGGCCGCGCTTCCAGGGTTCCTTTTCCGGAGGGAATCAACTCTCCGGCGGGCAACCCGCGCGCTTATTCTCCTTCTGGCGATCGTCTGCTGGTTTCGCATCAAAGCTCGATCGAGCCGGCAGACTTGTGGGTGTATGACGTCGCAAAACAGCAGGTGAGGCAGCTCACGTTTTCTGCGATTGCCAGTCTGAATCCGTCGCGCCTGCCTTCTTCGCAGCTAGTTCACTACAAAACATTTGACGGCAAGACGATCAGCGCTTTTCTGTGGGTGCCGTTCAATCTGAAGCGGGACGGAACAAATCCGGCGATCGTGCTTCCGCACGGTGGACCCACCGGGCAAACAACCGACAGCTTCAGCAAGACGGCCGCTGCTCTCTCCTCGCGCGGCTACGTTTGCATTGCGCCGAATGTGCGCGGGTCGACGGGGTACGGAATGGAATTCCAGCGAGCAAACTACAAAGAGCTGGGCGGAGGCGACCTGCAAGATGAGGTCTACGCCGCACACTTCCTGGTCGCGACGGGCTACGTCGACGAACACAAGATCGGCATAACGGGCGGTTCTTATGGCGGATACATGGCCATGATCGCGATCGGCAGAACGCCGGAGGTGTGGGCGGCGGCGGTCGAGCTTTTTGGCATTACCGATTGGCTGACGGAACAGGAACACGAAGAGCCCGCGCTTCAACAGTATGATCAGTCGATCCTGGGAGATCCGGTGAAGGATCGTAAGTCGTATGAGGATGCATCGCCGATCAAGTACTTCAAGGATGCAAAAGCTCCGCTGCTGATTCTGCAAGGTGCGAATGACATTCGCGACCCGAAGGAAGAAGCCGAACAGGCAGAGACGATCCTGAAGAAGGAAGGCAAAATCGTTGACGCCCATTACTATCCCGACGAAGGCCACGGGTTCGCCAAGCGCGAGAACCAGATTGACGCCATGGAACGGACAGTCGCGTGGTTCGATCGCTATCTGAAAAGTAGGCAGTGAAACGTCACTCCGCAGATACTGAGAGCCTTCAGTTTCTTCTTCTCCGCATTGCATGCAGGACGAAAATGCCACCAATCGCGAAGCAGAGGACCGCTCCGAGAGCGGCGACCTGCATGAGGCTCGGGCTCAGGTGCAGGCGGTCAGCAAAAACCGCGCCGATGGCGAAGAGCAGTCCCAGCCCATTCAATCCTACCGGTGCGCGAACGGAGGCGCTCACATCCTTGCGCAGTCGCAATTGCAACAGCAGCGCAGCGAGTCCGATCGCGGCCACTACCACCAAAGCCAGCGGGCTGAGAAAGGCAGCCCGGGTGGTGTAGATGACCACGAGGGCAAGAGCCAACAGCAGCAGGCCAGCCGCGATGATGGTCCAGCGGCGTGCGGAGGGCGATTTGGGATCGGCGTTGGGCAAGGTTAAGTTCCAAGTTATACAGGCGGAGTGCAGGGTTTTCAAATCGAGGAGGCACAGATCATGCGCGAGGCGAGGCTTGACTCATGCCGACAAGCCACTCGGCCTGGCGTGGGTCTCCGTTGTTGACGGCGTACAGCACGAGTTCGACGCGGCTGGAGATGCCGAGTTTTTCGAAGATGCGGAAAAGATACTTCTTGATGGTGTGCTCGCTGAGGCTGAGTTCGCGGGCGATCTGGCGATTGCCCAGGCCTTCGGCGACGAGAGCGACCACCTGCTCTTCCCGCGGAGTCAGCAGGGAACTGCCGCGCGAGTTGAGCACGCGCAGCGATGGCACTTCGCTGATGAGATCGAGCAGATAGCCGAGCTGCTCGGTGTTGGCCCAGATCTGGCCGCCCGCGACGCGGAGCAGGCATTTGCACAACAACTTCAAATTGGAGTCGGTGAGGGTGAAGATGCCGCGAACACCGGAGCGAAAGGCGCTGACGACCAACTCGCGGTCGCAGGCGGCGACCAGGAGAACCTTGGGAATTTCAGGGTGAGCCAGATGAAAGCTCCGCATGGTCGTCACCGTCTCAGCGATGTTGGCAGGCGGGTTGAAGGACAACAGCGCCACGCGGGGAGGTTTGAACGTGACGGCTTGAAGGATGGACACGGCGTCCATGTGGCACGTGGCAATCCGGAACTCTGGACGCCGACGCAGAGCGCTGGTCAGCAATTGGGCCTGCATTCGATTGGAATCCGCCACAAGGACTTGCACGGCGTCCGAAGTGGCGGCGGACGACGGGCACATAGAAAAGGGGTCCCCCGCAAAACAGCAACCTATTCTGTGATTGTAGGGACGCACGAGAATTGTTCACAAGGGTGCGGCCGCAAAATCTGTGCGCATTTTTCAAAACGGGAATTCGAATTTGTGCCGGAGATTGCCACTTGGAGGCAACTCAGATTGTGGAAGGCTGTTTGTAAGGCGGCGCATCATCGGGCCTTGGGTGCTGCGTTGACCGAAAATTTTGTGATCGCAATCACAGCTGTGGTTTTTTCTTGTGATTGCAATCACTAGCTCAGGTTCATGACGGGAAATCCGGGGAGAGCACATTTCTTGACGCTGTGACCCGACAAAAACGCAAGTCCACTTTTGTGGGTACGACGAAGGTGGGCACCGCGCGCGGGCACTTCTCCCCGACCTTCTGGGATCAATCTCCGCAAGCCCTTGATTTGATACGACCCTTCGTGCGGCTGAACGATATCCCCGCCGCTTGCCGCAATCCACTTTTGTATACACCACTTCCCATGTCTTGCTGATCGCCGAGGGTGAGATTAATTTGCGCGATAGAGAGTTGCTCAGAAATCAGAGTGAGGCTCTCCAGCAGAGTCCGGCAGAACAGTTCGGAAAGGAAAGGGATTCAGAGCAGGTTCGGAGCAGAAAAATGAAGCGTGTTTTCATATTCGGACAATTCATAGCCATCGCGCTTCTGGCATTGCAGTGTTGGTCGGCCGCCCGCGCCCAGACTCAAGCGCTGAGCGCAGGCAAAGAGACCTCACCGCCAGGCTTAACCGGAGCCGGAGCGGGAGGGAGTACAACGGCCGCAAACCCGGGACGAGCGGATGGCCTGGGAAACCCTTTACTCGGAGGGGAGCGCCATCCGCTCTACCGGTTACGGCCCAGCGATGTGGTGGCCATCAGCTTCACGGTTGCGCCGGAGTTCAACCAGTCTCTGACGGTGCAACCCGATGGCTACGTGATGTTGAAAGACGCCGGAATGATCGAGGTGCAAGGGCTGAATCTCGAGCAGTTTCAGGAGGCAGTGCAAAAAGCATATCGCGGATACCTGCATGACCCGCAGGTAGCGGTTGCGTTGAAGGATTTTGCGCGGCCTTACTTCGTCGTTGGCGGGCAGGTCGAAAGGCCGGGCAAGTACGAATTGCGCTCGGACACAACCGTGACTGAGGCAGTGCAGATCGCGGGCGGCCTGACTTTGATGGCCAAGTGCTCGCAGGTCGTGCTGTTTCGCCGCGTGGACGACGACCTGGTGGAGACGCATCTGCTCGATCTGAAGAAAATGCTCAAACAGAAGAGCCTCAAAGAGGATGCGCACCTGCGCCCGGGCGATCTCGTCTTTGTTCCGCAAAATGCGATTTCGAAGATTGCGCCCTTCCTGACCAGACCCTCGATGAGCATGTATGTAAATCCAACTCAATTTTGACCATGACTTCCCTCACTCGCATGCCAGACGAAGACCCAAACCGCCGACGAAGCCAGACACCAGCACCAACTGTGCGGGAAGTGGCGACAGTGTTGTTCCGCCGGTGGAGGGTCTTCGTTTGGACGGCGGGCTTGGTGTTAGTTGCGGCAGTTCTGTATTTGCTGACCGGAGCCAGATATGAAGCCGAAATGAAGGTTCTGGTGCGGCCGGGTCGGGCGGACGCCCCGGTCAGCGCACAGGAGAATGCACCGCTGGATTTGACGCGTCTCGAGATCACGGAGGAAGAGCTGAACTCGGAGGTGGAACTGCTGCAAGACGAGTCGGTCTTGCGCAGGGTGGTGGAGGAAAACAAGTTGGGCGGTCGCGACTGGCTGCATTTCCTGCGGCTGAACGAAGGTCATGCGGAACGCGTGGAGCGGGCGGCTCGCCGCCTGGCAAAAAAGCTGAAGGTCGAAGCCGTCAAGAAAACGAACCTGATTACGGTGAAATATCCTTCGGAGGATCCCCAGCTGGCAGCGAAGGTTCTGCAGTCATTGGCAGACGCATACGTGGAGAAGCATGCGGTCGTGCATCGGCCGGGCGGCGAAGTTCATTTTTTCGAAAAACAGACATCCGAATCTCGCCACCAGCTGGAACAGGCGCAGCAGGAACTGCTCGAGTTTATGACGCGGCGCGAAGTCGTCGTGGCGGCACAGGAACGGGATATGGCGCTGCAGCGATTGAGCGCGGCTGACGCCAACTACCACGAGACTCGCGTGGAGTTGGCGGAGACGCGAGAGCGGGTGCGGGAATTGGAGACCCAGCTGAAGGACCTGCCGGAGCGGACAACCACGCAGATTCGCTCGGCGGACAATCCGGAGGTGCTGGCGGCATTGAAGTCGACGTTGCTCGGCTTGCAGGTGAAGCGGGTCGAGTTGCTGACCAAGTTTGAACCGGCGCATCCGCTGGTGCAGGAAGTGGAACAGCAGATCGCGCAGACGCAGGCTGCGATTGCAACCGAGAACCAAAACCCTGTGCGCGACGAGACCACCGACAAGAACACGCACTATGAGTGGGCCAGGTCGGAATTGCAACGGGCACAAGTCCAGTTGAGGGGGCTGGAGGCGCGCGCTGCGGCGACCGGCGCCCAGGAAACAGAGTACCGGGCGATGGCGCGGCGTTTGGGCGAGGATGCGATCGCGCAAGACGACCTCGTGAACACAGAACACGCGGCCGAGGACAACTATTTGCTTTACGTCAAGAAGAAAGAAGCGGCGCGCATGGCGGATGCGCTCGATGAGCGCGGCATCGTCAACGTAGCGATCGCAGAACAACCGGTTGCCCCTGCGCTGCCCCGATGGTCCAGCTGGGCGGTGCTGGCGGTCGGATTGGCTGCCGGCAGTGTTGCGGGCACGGGAGCGGCTTTTGCCGCAGAACATATCGATGCCGGCTTCCATACGCCGGATGATGTGCTGGCCTACCTGGATGCTCCGGTGCTGGCGTCCTTGCCGCGTCCTGCCCGAGGAAGGCTTCCAGCATGAGTGGGAATGCTTTAAGTGCGGGCTGGCTCGAGCAGGCTGAAGTTCCGCAGACGCCTGCTTGGGGAGAAGCCGAGGCACAAGCGAGCACACCGCCTCCGGCGAGATGGAATCCAGAGGACTTTGCTCGTGAGCAGATTCGAGGATTAGTGCGCCAGGTCTTCTTTTCGGGCGGCCCGCGCCCGGTCCGGCAAGTCGTGTTCAGTGCGGTGGAGGCGGAGACTGAAGTGTGGGGCATCTGCCGGCGAGTAGCCGAAGCACTGGCGCTGGAGACGGTGGGGCGTGTTGCCATTGCGGGCAGGAACCGGCCGATTTCGGTTCGGCGGGGGAGCCTATGGACGGTTGAGGCGGAGGAGCGCGACGGCGAAGTGGTTACAGCGTCGGCGCTGCATACGCATTTACAGGGCCTGCGTGCGGAGTTTGAGTATTCGATCGTCGAGGCCCCGCCGGCTGGAGAATCGCATGAGGCTGCGGCCATGGCTCAGTTCGCGGACGGGATCATTCTGGTGCTGTCGGCACAACGAACCAGGAGGGCCACGGCACGCAAAATCAAAGAATCTCTGGAAAGAGCGCAGGCACGCATGCTGGGGACGGTGCTGAGCGACAGGCTGTTCCCGATCCCAGAAGCGATTTACCGGCGGCTGTAGCGAAGAGGCAGGAACGCCGCCGTTCGAGGTCACAAAGTTACGAAGCGGAGCTGAGCTCACTTGTCGATTGCGGGCATTAATCCTACGCAGCAAGAGCCACCACCAAGCGGCTGGGAACGGATGATTCCAGGCGCAGGG
Organism: uncultured Acidobacteriaceae bacterium; assembly: GCA_964407245.1. Classification (GTDB taxonomy): domain Bacteria; phylum Acidobacteriota; class Terriglobia; order Terriglobales; family Acidobacteriaceae; genus Sulfotelmatobacter. The sequence goes on along the minus strand of CAYOUY010000434.1, from coordinate 58,464 downwards.
GCTGTACCGCGGGAGCCGTTTAAGGCGCAGAAGAAACCGCCCCAGTCGGTGAGAGTAGTCGAGTTGGCGGAAGCGGCCAAAATTCCGACACCGCCAGCACCCCGCCAAGAAAGTGGCCTGAAGCTGCTGCTGCCGGGTCCTCTGCAGAAACGCAGCGCTTGGAAGTGGCTGTGCTCGACCGCCAGCGACTTCGCGCTGGTAGCTCTGAATTGGCTGCTAATCGGAGCGATGCTGGTGCCGCTGCGGGCCGCGTTCCCTCGAGTTCGCCTGTTCGAGTACGCCGCGGGCGCACCCGTGTCCCTGCTCGGGATTGCCATCTTGCATGCAGCGCTGATTACGCTGCTCAGCTACACAGAAGATTTGTACGCGCCGGGCATCGATTTGCGAGCTGAAGTGCGGATTCTCGGTAAATCGATTCTGCTGGCCACGACGGTGCTGGGTTTTGCCTACGGATTGCAGGGATTTCCCTGGCTCACCGCCGCACTGTTCTCTGCCGCTGGATGGCTGCACTTCGGAGCGTTGTGTACATGGCGCTGGCAGGTAGAACGGCAACAACGGCGCGGCGAAAGCGGCAGCCGATATCCGCGAAACGTGTTGATCGTCGGTGCGAACACGGTCGGGCGAGCGATGGCACTGCATGTAGCGGCCAATCCCAATGCAGGCAGGGTGCTGTGCGGCTTGCTGGACAACGAGAGACCAATCGGGGACGGGGTCGTTGGCCGCGTCAGCGATCTGGCCCGGCTGGCTCGCACGGCATTTGTAGACGAGGTCGTTCTGGCGGCGCCGCGTGACCGAAACCTGACCTTGCAGGTGCTGCGAGAGGCGCGGCGTTTGCGTCTGGACGTGGAATTCGTTCCCGAGCTTTTCGGGTGCAAACCATCCGCAAGTGAGGTGGATCGCGTTGGGGACCTGCCGGTGATCTGTCTCCACTCGGAGCAACTGCCCACGGCGGCACTGGTACTGAAGCGGCTGGTGGACGTGGCGGCCTCGGGCCTGGCGTTGCTGGGCTTGTCACCGCTGCTTGGGACGATTGCCGTGCTGATCAAGCTGGACTCGCCTGGGCCGGTGTTCTACAGCGCCCTGCGAGCAGGGCGGAAGGCAAGGCCGTTCCGTTGCTGCAAGTTCCGCACGATGGTGACGAATGCAGACGATTTGAAACTGCACCTGCGGCAGCAGAACCAGAGATCGGGGCCGTTCTTCAAGATTGCAGACGATCCGAGGATCACGCGTGTCGGCCGCTTCTTACGCCGCTACAGTCTCGATGAACTCCCCCAGCTTTGGAACGTGTTGAAGGGCGACATGAGTTTGGTGGGGCCCAGGCCGCATCCGCTGGATGACTTTGCCAAGTACGACATTGAGCACTTGGCGCGGCTGGACGTGATGCCGGGCATCACGGGGCTGTGGCAAGTGACAGCGCGGCGCGACCCGTCGTTTCAACGTGGTATGGAACTTGACCGGGAGTACATCCGGACCTGGAGTTTGATCCGCGACATGCAGATTCTTCTGAAGACGGTGGCGGCCGTGGTGCGAGGGAGCGGGGAGTGATGCAGGCAATTGCGCTGGGGGCGGAACGTCGAGATGCGGCCGGGGCTGCGTTGGCGGCAGGCGCAATCAAAGCTGTCTCGGGTCTGATGCAGGCGTTGATTGCAGCCCCTTCGCTCCTGTTCCTAGCGGCTCTGACCGCCATGCTGCTGCGGCATCCAGACGTCGCCTTTTATGAAATTGACCGCGTGGCCTTTGCCCTGTTGGTGGTGGGTGTAGCCGGTCGCGCCGTAATTTTCCGGCAGCGCTTGCTGGTGTGGGAGCGGGCGACCTGGCCGATGATCGGCCTGACTCTGCTCGCGGTAGCGAGCGTCATGGGGCGTCCGTTCGATCACGAAACCTGGTCGCTGTTGGCGTCGAAGTTCATCGTCCCATTCACGCTATTTCACCTAGCGGGACTGGTATTCACCGGGGGAAAACGGTTCCGGCAGTTTGAAGTGTTTGCCCTGATCGTGCTGGCCTATTTGAGTTTCACTGCGATCGCATTTTTGGTTGGGGCGCGGGACTTGATTTTTCCACGCTTCATTCTCGATGAAAGCCTGGGGTTTCACGCCGATCGGGCTCGCGGCCCGCTGCTCCAGGCGGTTGCCAATGGTGTTTCCCTCAATCTCTTAGGATTGCTCGCGCTGCACGCCTACCGCCGCGGAAGCATGAGAGGGGTGAAGATGCTTCTGCTGCTGGCCTCGGTGCCGGTTGCCGTCCTCGCGACCATGACGCGAGCCGTATGGGTGTCGTTTGCCGGGACCGTAGTGGCGCTCGTCTTTCTCTCCAGGAATCGGACGCTGCGCCTCGTCTGTGTGGTGGGGATGGTCGTGGCCGTCTTGGGTATCGCGATTGTTCTCAGTTCGACCGCGTTGGGCGGCGCGCTAAGCGACCGTATGGAGGAACGAGGGCCGGTGGACTATCGCGCTGCGGTTTACGCGGGCGGATGGCAGATGTTTCTCGAGCGCCCCCTGACGGGTTGGGGCTTCCATCAGATGCCGGACGAGTTACCGCGATTTGTCGGCGGCTACGACGAGAAGGTTCTGTATCCGCATAACACCTACTTGGAGCTGTTAGTGGAGCACGGCGTAGTCGGCCTGGCGCTGTACTTGTGGTTGATGTACGAACTGTGGCGGCTGGGGCGAGGAGCGATTCCGGACGCAGAGAGGAACGAGTTTCTCGATGCCACATTTCACCGTTGGTGGCCGATTTTGCTGGCCGTGTATTGGGCAAACGCCGCGATGGTGGTGATGAGCTACCAGTTCGTGAATGGCTTGCTCTTCGCCATGGCAGGGATGCTAGCGGCGCAGCACCGCAGAGCGGAGGCTTGCGCGTGTTAACCGTCGCCTATCTCGCGAATCAGTTCCCGTCCCCCGTCGAGCCTTATGTCGTGGAGGAGATTGAGGAACTGCGACGCCGCGGTGTCATGGTGATTCCCTGCAGTGCGCGGAAGCCGCCTGCCGCAGATCTTGGTGGGGACGGCGTGCCAGCGCCGGAAATTGTGCTGCAGAGTCTTGGAGTCGTTGTGCTGCTGCGCGGCTTGTGGCTGTGCGTTCGCAGAGGGCACCGGATTTCTGATCTGATCGCGCGCGTCGTTTGCCGCGGGCGCGAGGGGCCGGCGCCGCGCGTGAAGGCTCTGCTGCACACGTGGCTCGGAGCCTGCTATGCGGTTCAGTTGGAACGGCGGGGCGTTCAGCATATTCACGCGCATCACGGATACTTCGGCTCCTGGATCGCGATGGTGGCGGCAAGACTCGTGGGGGCAGGCTTCAGCCTGACGCTGCACGGTTCGGATCTGCTGCTCGAACCGGGCAACTATCTGGATGTGAAGCTCGAACATTGCAAATTCTGCCTGACCATCTCCGGCTACAACCGGCAGTACATTCTGAAGCGCTATCCCGAAGTCCCAGCTGCGAAAGTGATCGTGTCACGGCTGGGAGTCGAGGTGGATGATCGAGCAGGGTTGCCCGCAGTCGGGCTTGAGAGCGGCCCATCCCAGCTCGTGCTGCTCGCCGTGGGCCGGCTCCATGCGGTAAAGGATCACGCGTTTCTTGTGCGCGCCTGCGCCGAGTTGCGTACCCGTGGTGTCGATTTTGAATGTTCGATCGCGGGGGAGGGCCCGGAGCGGCGCGGCCTCGAATCGCTGATTCAAAAATGTGGCCTAGAAGGGCGGGTCACGTTGTTGGGGCATGTAGCGCGAGAGCAGATGAACTCACTCTACGGCCGCGCCGAGGTGGTTGTGCTGACCAGCCGCAGCGAGGGCATCCCGCTGGTGTTGATGGAGGCCATGGCGCGGGGCAAGATTGTGCTGGCGCCCGACATCACCGGAATTCCCGAGCTTGTGATCGCCGGCAAGACAGGCTTTCTCTATGAACCCGGTTCACTGGGCGACTTCGTCTCGCGCCTGCTGATGATCCATTCCCTTATGCAGGCGCACGCCGCTCCTGATTGTCGAAACGCACGTTCTCATATCTCTGCGCACGAGTTAGCCTGTGCGGCGCAACTGGACTGGATGCGCCATGCAGCCCGGGTGCAGGTCCGCCTCAATTTCAACCGCAGCAAGAACCTGAAAGCGTTCGCCGAGTTATTCATGCAGCAAGTCATTCCGCAGCAAAGTATTCCGCAAGAGAGCATTCATCATGAGGATTCTTTATTGCAACAAATACAACTACCGGTTCAGTGGAACCGAGGTGTACCTGTTCGAACTGATGGAGCTGATGAGAGCGCAGGGGCACGAAGTAGCGTTGTTCTCGATGTCTGATCCGCGCGGAGAACCCACCGCGTACGATCAGCACTTCGTGCCCCACATCGACTTCAAGCAGAATTGCGGGTTGTGGCAAAAGGCGAGACTGGCGGGCCATGCGATCTATTCCGTCGCGGCCCGAGGGCGAATTCGCGCCATGATCAAAGAGTTCCGGCCTGATGTGGCGCATGTGCGCAACATCTACCACCATTTGTCGCCGTCAATTCTGTGGGAACTGAAGGCGCAAGGCGTCCCCATCGTTTACCACTTGAACGATTTCAAACTGTTGTGTCCCAGCTACAACCTGGTCTCGCGGGGCGAGTCGTGCGAGCAGTGTAAAGGCGGGGCATTCTGGCGAGCCGTGCCTCGGAAGTGCTATCCGAGCATGAGTGCGCGGGCAACCTTGATGCTGGAAGCCTACGTTCACCGCTGGCTGGGCACGTATCGCAAGTGTGTAGATCTGTTCCTGGCGCCGAGCCAGTTTGTGCGCGACAAATTCATTGAGCACGGGTGGGATGGGTCGAAATTCGAAGTCCTCCCGCACTTTCAGCAGGTTCATGAAGCGCCCCCGCCGGTCTCCAAAGATGACGCGGCGATCCTGTACTTCGGGCGTTTGTCGGCAGAAAAAGGAGTAGATGACCTGCTCCGGTCGATGCAACAGGTGCCGCAGATGCACCTGGTCATCGCAGGCGACGGACCACAGCGCGGGGACTTGCAGGAGCTGGCAGCCAGGCTCGGCCTGAACAATGTTCGCTTTGTGGGGCAAGTTGGCCACGCCGAACGCGATGCTCTGATCGCAGGGTCGCGTTTCACGGTGCTCCCTTCGCACGCTTACGAAACGCTCGGCAAGACCATTCTCGAGTCCTATGCAGAAGGGCGCGCAGTCATCGCGTCCGATCTGGGGTCGCGCAGGGAACTGGTGCGCGAGGGCGAGACTGGGCTTCTCTATCGCACCGGCGATGTGAAGCAGCTCGCCGAAGCGATTGCAAAGCTTGGAGCCAGGCCCGACGTGGCAGAACGCATGGGCGCTGCGGGCCGAGAACTCGTGCGGCAACGGCACACTCCAGAAACACATTACCGCAAATTGTCGAGTATCTATGAGCGCCTGGCCGCTGCGAAGGCGCGCCGGAATTCACGGTTAGTTGTGACTGCAAGACCCGCTCCGTGGGAAGGTTTCCGGCGACGGAGGTCATCTCCCAGTCTGGACGAAACGATAGCTAGTCCGGCCAGGAAACTGCGAGTCGCCTTTATTGGCGGGCGGGGTGTGGTCTCGAAATACAGCGGCATTGAGGCCTATTACGAAGAAGTTGGGAAGTGCCTGGCAGCCATGGGGCATGAAGTGACGGTGTACTGCCGCACCTATTTCACGCCCGCGCCTTCGGAACACAATGGGATGCGTCTGGTGCGCCTGCCGACCATCCGGTCCAAACATCTGGAGACCGTCGTGCATACCCTGCTGAGCACGGTACACGCCATGACTCGTGGTTTTGACGTGGTCCACTATCACGCGCTGGGGCCAGCGCTGTTTTCCTTGCTCCCGCGGTTCTTGGGGATCAAAACTGCGGTGACCGTGCAGGCTTGACTGGCAGCGCAGAAAGTGGGGACGGCTGGCGTCGGCCGTATTGCGCGCCGGAGAACGAGCCTCGGTGCGATTTCCGAACGCGACCATGGTAGTGTCGCAGGTCCTTCAGCAGCGGTATCGTGAGGTCCACGGCACTGAAGCGTTTTATGTGCCCAACGGAGGCGTAATGCGGGAGTGGAGGGAGCCACGGAAGATCCTGGAGTGGGGCCTCGATCCCGGCAACTACATTTTGTTCCTTGGCAGATTCTCGCCGGAGAAAGGATGCCATCTGCTCGTCGAAGCCTTTGAGCAACTGAACACCGACGTGAAGCTCGTGATGGCCGGAGCATCGAGCTATTGCGATGCGTACAGCAAGGAACTGCGGACGCATGCTTCCGGGCGGATTCGCATGCTCGACTGGGTGTCCGGCGAGACGCTCGATGAACTGATAACGAACGCGATGATCTTTGTCCTGCCGTCGGATCTGGAAGGCCTGTCTTTGGCGCTGCTGGATGCCATGGCCGCCGGACTGTGCGTGTTGACCAGCGACGTTCCCGAAAACCGCGAAGTGGTGGAAGGTGCGGGATACACATTTCGGCGCGGCGACGCCGCCGATTTGGCGGACCGTCTGCGCTTCCTGATCGCGAATCCGGCGGTGCGTGAGGCAGCCGGACAGGCGGCGAGGCGGCGAGTTCAAGAGCAGTATCACTGGGGCAAGATTGCCGCCGACATCGAAAGAGCGTACTTCGACATCATGGGATTTCCTCAGAGGAAGCCAGCCAAGAAACCGAGCGCTCGGGCTGCTGCCGCCAGTGCAGGCACAGTTGCTGAGCGTCGCACAGGGTAACCACCCAAAGGCGGCATCCTCACCGCCAAGCACCGGCCACAATCAGGCAATCGGATGCCGGAGGGGCCAAGCCCGTCCTTTTTGTTTCAGCCCAATTTGTTTCAAACCAGTGTTTTATTACAATCAATTGCTCGTCTCGCGCTGCGCAGGGAAGGCGCCGAGCCGGCTACACTTCGCATGCGAAATACAATTCTCGTCACCGGCGGCGCCGGGTTCATCGGGTCCAACTTCATTCTGCAGTGCATGCAGCAGAAAACCGACTCGATCATCAATCTGGACAAGCTGACTTATGCTGGAAACCTGCACAATCTGGACAGCGTGGCCGAGGAACGAGCGTATGAGTTTGTCCGCGGCGACATTGCAGACCGTGCCCTGGTCGCCCGAGTTCTCGAAACGAGGCATCCCCAGGCGATTGTGCATTTCGCAGCGGAGAGCCATGTGGACCGGTCTATTCGCGGTCCCGAGCACTTTGTTCGCACCAATGTGAATGGCACGTTCGCGCTCCTGGAAGAGGCTCGGGCCTACTGGGGCGGTCTGAGCGCCGACGAGCAAAAGCGTTTTCGCTTTCTGCATGTTTCAACCGACGAGGTGTACGGTTCTCTGGGGCCTGACGATCCTCCGTTTTGCGAGACCACACCGTATGCACCGAACAGTCCGTATGCGGCTTCGAAGGCCGCGTCCGACCATCTGGTGCGCGCCTATCACCATACCTATGGGCTGCCCACGCTGACCACAAATTGTTCGAACAACTACGGCCGCTTTCAGTTTCCGGAGAAGTTGATTCCGCTGATGATCCTCAATGCTCGCGGTGGCAAGCCGCTACCAGTCTACGGAGATGGCAAAAATGTGCGCGACTGGCTGTATGTGGGGGATCACTGCGAAGCTATCTCAACCGTGCTGCAAGGCGGGCGACCGGGTGAGACGTACAACATTGGCGGCTGGAATGAGAAACTGAACCTGGAAATCGTGAAGACGGTTTGCGATCTCGTGGATGAGATGGGGCCGCCCCTCCCGCGCCCGCGCCGGGAGTTGATCACGTTCGTCAAGGACCGGCCGGGGCACGACCGGCGTTACGCGATGGACGCGCGCAAGATCGAACGCGAATTGGGCTGGAAGCCGAAAGAGACATTCGACACCGGCATCCGCAAGACGGTGCGCTGGTATCTTGAGAATGACGAATGGGTTCGCGGTGTGACGAGTGGAAGCTACCGTCAGTGGATTGAAACGCATTATTCGAGCTAGGCCAGGTTGAGATTCAGAGAAGGTTAAACAACATAGAGCAACCCATGCAAGAGCAAACGCGCTACAAAGGAATTATTCTCGCGGGCGGATCGGGCACGCGCCTTTATCCGGTGACGCAGGCCATGGGGAAGAGCCTGCTCCCCGTTTATAACAAGCCCATGATTTATTACCCGCTATGCACGCTGATGCTCGCGGGTATCCGGGATATTCTGATCATCTCCACTCCGGAAGACGTGCCCAAGTTTCAGGCGCTGTTGCGGGATGGCAGCCAGTACGGAATTCGCCTGCACTATTGTGTGCAGCCGCGGCCGGAGGGAATTGCGCAGGCGTTCGTGCTGGGGCAGGATTTTCTGGCTGGCAGCCCGAGCGCTTTGGTGCTCGGGGACAACATTTTCTACGGGCACGATTTGGCCAAGGATCTTCGAGAAGCTGCGCAGAAAGCGCAAGGCGCGCGTGTCTTTGCATATCCGGTGCACGATCCGGAGCGGTATGGCGTGGTGGAATTCGACGCGCAAGGCCGAGCACTGAGCATCGAGGAAAAACCGGCACAGCCAAAGTCGCGCTACGCCGTCACGGGTCTATATTTTTATGATGGGCATGTGGTCGAAATTGCGAAATCGCTCAAGCCCAGTGCCCGAGGAGAACTGGAGATCACCGACATCAACAAAGTCTATCTGCAAAAGAAGCAGCTCGATGTAGTGGTGATGGGCCGGGGTATGGCGTGGCTCGACACGGGCACGCATGAGTCGCTGATGGATGCCGCGCTCTACATTCAGGCCATCGAAAAGAGGCAAGGCTTGATGGTGGCATGCCCGGAAGAAATTGCTTACCGCTACGGCTACATCACAGCTGCACAGGTCGAACAGATCGGGCGCTCCATGAAAAACAGCGGCTACGGAGCTTACCTTCTGCAGCTTCTGCGGGAAAAGGTATTCTGATGAACGCGGGTCCGGTGCGCTCAACGATGGAAGCGATAACGATGGAAGCGATCAAGACAATTCCGACCTCCCTCCCAGGCATGCTCATTCTCGAGCCGCGCGTGTTCAGCGACGAGCGCGGATTCTTCCTGGAGAGCTACAACGAACAGGTGATGGAGGGCATCGGCATCCGCGAGCGTTTCGTGCAGGACAACCATTCCTGTTCGCGACGGAACGTGCTGCGCGGCTTGCATTACCAGATCCGGCAGGCACAGGGAAAGCTGGTTCGCGTGGTGGAGGGAGAGATCCTCGACATTGCGGTCGACCTGCGCCGGAGTTCGCGCGCCTTCGGCGAGTGGGAAGGCGTGCGGCTCTCAGGAGAAAACAAGCGCCTGCTGTGGATTCCTGCCGGTTTTGCGCACGGATTTCGCGTGGTCTCCGAGAAAGCGCATGTCCTGTACAAGGCCACAGACTACTATGCGCCGGAGCACGAACGCACGCTGGCATGGAACGATCGCGAACTGAAGATCAACTGGGAGCTCGACGGGGAGCCAATCATATCCGCAAAGGACCAGCGCGGCGTCGCTCTGCGCGATGCCGAAACCTTCGAGTAGCGAGCAGGAAAATCGCTGGTAGGCAGGTCAATCAGAGAATGAAAGTCACGATCTTCGGCGCTTCCGGGCTTCTCGGCAAGGAGCTTGTGCTCGAGTGGACCGGCGACCACGTCGTTGGCCTTACTTCTCGTGACGCCGATATTCGCGACGCAAGCCAGGTGCGGGATGCCGTGGACCGTACCACTCCGGAGTGGATCATCCTGGCTGCCGCTTACACCGATGTGGATGGCTGCGAGACTCATCGCGATCTAGCCTTCGCAGTGAATCGTGATGGAGCGGTTAACGTTGCCGAGGCGGCGAAGGGCGCGGGTGCGAAACTGTTGTTCCTCAGTTCCGACTACGTTTTCGACGGAACGAAAAAGGTTCCTTATGACATCGGCGACACTCGTAATCCGCAAAGCGTTTATGGGCGTTCAAAGGCAGAGGCGGAGCTTCGGCTGCTCGAGATCGTGCCCGAATGCTGCATTGCGCGGACGTCCTGGCTGTTTGGCATCGGTGGCAAATGCTTTCCGGATACGATTCTCAAATTAGCCGCGACTCGGTCGGCACTCGATGTCGTCGACGATCAGCGCGGCTGCCCGTCCTATGCGGTGGATTTGGCACGGGCGATCGTCGAACTGTGCCGCAAGAACGCGAGTGGCATCGTGCATGTAACCAACTCCGGAGACTGCACGTGGTTTGATTTTGCGCGCCAGATAATCGAGGGCGCGAAGCTGGGCACTGAGGTGCGACCGACGACGAGTCAGCAAATGGCTCGGCCGGCAGCGCGTCCCGCGTATTCGGTTTTGTCGCCCGCGAGCTTGCATCGCTATGGAATCGTAATGCCCTCGTGGCAAGATGCGCTTCGGCGTTATCTGCAGCAACGCTTAAGCTGAATGGCGTCGTTGCTTCCTCTGACGCAGGGCTGTTACGATGCGGCGGGGTTCTCGCCCAGTGAAGTCCATCCTCAACTACATTAATGGGCAGTTTGTGCGCGGCAAGCGTGAGTTTGCCGACGTGAACCCTGCCGATGGAAGCGTAATCGCGCAGGTTTCGCAAGCGGATGAGAGCCTGGTGGATGAAGCCGTGCAAGCCGCCCGCAAAGCCTTGCACAGCGAATGGGGCCGTCTTGGAATTCGCGATCGCGCAGCACGTTTGCACAAAGTCGCTGACACGATCGAAGTTCGGTTCGACGATTTCGTCCGAGCTGAAGTCGCAGACACAGGCAAGCCGGTGGCTCTGGCGTCAAAACTGGACGTTCCGCGCGCAGCCGCAAATTTTCGCGCATTTGCCGATCTGATCAAAACCTCCGGCCTCGAATCTTTTTACACAGAAACTCCCGACGGCAAGAGCGCGCTGAATTATGCCGTGCGCAAACCGCTCGGTGTTGTTGGGGTCATCACTCCGTGGAACCTGCCGCTTTTGCTGCTGACCTGGAAGGTTGCGCCGGCGCTCGCGTGCGGCAATACGGTGGTCGTCAAGCCATCCGAGGAGACTCCCGCTACAGCCACATTGCTGGCCGAAGCCATGACGGACGTCGGAATTCCGAATGGAGTCTACAACGTGGTGCACGGATTCGGACCGGACTCAGCGGGCGAGTTTCTCACGCGGCATCCCGATGTGAATGCCGTGACCTTCACGGGAGAGTCGCAGACCGGCGCTGCGATCATGAGGACGGTTGCGGCCTCGGTGAAGCCGGTTTCGTTTGAGCTCGGAGGCAAGAACGCAGCGATTGTCTTTGCCGACTGCGATTTCGAGGATACAGTGAACGGCGTCGCTGAGGCCGTCTTCCTGAACACCGGGCAAGTCTGCCTTTGCGCAGAGCGAGTCTATGTAGAGCGCGCGATTTTCCCTCGTTTCGTTGAAGCGCTCAAACGCAAGGCAGAGAGCTTGAAAATCGGCTCGCCCTTAGATCCTGCCACACAGTTTGGGCCGTTGATCTCAGCCGCGCATCGCGAGAAGGTGTGTTCGTATTATCGACTGGCTCGCGAGGAGGGAGCGACCCCGGTCACGGGCGGTGGGATCCCGGAGTTCGGCAACACCCTTGACAAGGGCTTCTACGTGCAACCGACCATCTATACTGGAATGCCTGAATTGGCGCGTTGTGTGAAAGAAGAGATTTTCGGGCCGGTATGCCACATCGCTCCATTCGATGCGGAAGAAGAAGCGGTGACGATGGCTAATGACACGAGATACGGGTTGGCCGCCTCGATCTGGACTGTGAATCTAAAACGCGGCCACCGCGTGGCACAGCAGATGAACGCCGGCATCACATGGGTGAATTGCTGGTTCTTGCGCGATTTGCGCACGCCATTCGGTGGCATGGGGCTTTCCGGGATCGGGCGTGAAGGGGGGATGCATTCCTTGAATTTTTATTCCGAGCTGAACAATATCTGCGTTCGGTTGTAAAACGCTGGGGCGCAAGCAGACCAAGAGCATGGGAAAAGTGGAAAGCCATGTCATTGCGGGGAAGGCGAAGCCGCGCGGGAAATACCCGCACATCAAGCGTGCGGGCGATTTCCTAATCGTGTCTGGCACCAGCGCCCGCCGCGCCGACAACACGATTGCCGGCGCCGAAGTGGACGAACTCGGCACGACTCACGTCGACATCCGTGAGCAGACCAAAGCGGTGATCGAGAACGTACGTGACATTCTGCGCAGCGCCGACGCTGAACTGAAAGACGTGGTGGAAGTGACCACGTATCTGGTAAACATGAACGACTTTGCCGGATACAACGAGGTCTATGGCGAGTATTTTGGCTACGACGGGCCTGCGCGAACCACAGTTGCCGTCCACCAGTTGCCGCATCCTCACCTGCTGATTGAAATTCGGGCTGTGGCATACAAGCCGGAAAAATAGGAGGTGCTCATGCCGTCCATCAAGGAACTGAAGGCGTTCAACTTCATGGGCTGGATCGAACAGAACAAGGAAAAGTTCAAACCGCCCGTCGGCAATGCGCAAGTCTGGGAGGACGGCGAGATGATGGTCACGGTCGTCGGCGGGCCGAATCACCGGCGCGACTTTCATGATGATCCGACAGAAGAATTCTTCTACCAACTGCAGGGCGACATTTTTCTGCGCATCATGGAAACTCCCGGCACGCCTCCAACTGAGATACCGATCAAGGCTGGGGAAATTTTCCTGCTGCCGAAGCACATGCGGCATTCTCCGCAGCGGCTGCAGCCGGGAAGCATCGGTGTGGTCGTCGAAATGCCGCGTCCAGAGGGCGCTCTCGACGGGTTCGAGTGGTATTGTCAGAATTGTCACCAACTGGTGCATCGTGCGGAAGTGAAGCTGAAGAGCATCGTGCGCGATCTACCACCTTTGTTCGAACAGTTTTACAGCAATGAGACCATGCGCAAGTGCAAGCATTGCGGCGCGGTTCATCCCGGCAAACAATAATGCGCGTCATCGACATCCATAGTCATTTCTTCCCGCGAGAGTGGCCCGACTTGGCCGCGCGCTACGGCACTCCCAACTGGCCGTGGATCAAACACACGGAGGAGGGCAAGGCGGAAATCATGGTGGGCGGCCGCTTCTTCCGCCAGATCTATTCCGCGTGTTGGGATCCCGAAGTACGTCTGCGCGAGATGGACCGCGATGGCGTTGACCTGCAGATCATCTCGGCCACGCCGGTGCTGTTTGCTTATGAGCGTCCGGCCGAGCATGCACTCGATTGTGCGAGGCTGTTCAACGATGCGGCGCTTGAAATCTGCGCGCGGGGGAAGGGGCGCCTGAAGTCTCTTTGCCAGGTGCCGCTGCAGGACGTCGATGCCGCGTGCGACGAACTGAGCCGCTGTCGGCGTGCCGGGCACCTCGGTGTGCAGATTGGAAATCATGTTGGCGACAAGAATCTTGACGATCCCGGCGTCGTGACATTTCTGTGCCATTGCGCAGACGAAGGTGCAGCCGTGTTGGTTCATCCCTGGGACATGTTCGGCGCCCAGCGCATGCCGAGATACATGACGCCCTGGACCGTCGGTATGCCTGCCGAAACGCAGCTTGCCATTGTGGCAATGATCCTGGGTGGTGCGTTCGACAAGCTGCCGGAAAATCTGCGCATTTGCTTTGCGCATGGCGGTGGAAGTTTCACGTTTCTGCTGGGGCGTCTGGAGAACGCGTGGCGGCATCATCCCGTGGCGCATGGAGTGTGTGAGCTTGCGCCCGGCAGTTACTTGAATCGGTTCTATGTGGATTCGGCGGTGTTCGATCAACGAGCGCTGCAATTTCTTGTCGGAACCATGGGAGCCGAGCGCGTGATGCTGGGATCGGATTATCCCTTTCCGCTCGGCGAACACGGTATTGGAAACCTGATTCGATCGAGCCAGCTCGACGCGCCGGCGAAAGCCAAACTTCTAGGCGAGAACGCAATAGAGTTCCTTGGACTTGAGCGTGACCCGGCCGCTGCTGGAGCGGGCGAGCACAGTCCGATCGTCGTGCACAGTGAGCAGCTTACCTACAGCTCGTACTTGAAAGTCCCGAAGTTGCTCGAACTGCAGCATCCGCAGTCTTCGCCGCCGCATCACGATGAGTTGCTGTTCATCATCGTGCACCAGACCTACGAGCTGTGGTTCAAGGAACTGCTGCACGATTTGGACGCGGTGGTAAAGAATCTGCGGGATGCAGCAGCCAATCCGAATTCGCGCGACGAAGTCTACGAGGCTGCACGGCTGCTGCGCCGGTGCACGGAAATCACGCGCGTGCTGGTCGAGCAATTTACGATTCTTGAAACTATGCTGCCCACCCACTTTCTGGCCTTTCGGGGCAAGCTGGAACCTGCCAGCGGGTTCCAGTCCGAGCAATTTCGCGAGTTGGAGTTTCTGTGCGGCCTGAAGGACGAAAAAATGCTGGCGTACCATCGGCCCACGCCGGAGGGCCACGCGCTTCTGGAGCGGAGGCTGCGTGAACCTTCGTTGCGAGATGTGTTTTTTGATGCACTACGGGCCATGGGTAAGCTCAAGTGTGATGAGAACGCGACGGAGCGCCAGCGGTTCGAGGAGCGGGCGCGGGCTATTCTGTCGCTCTACCGGGACGAGCACAACAATCGCGACTGGATTGACGTCTGCGAGCGGCTCACAGAATTCGACGAACTGGTCGTCAGCTGGCGGCTGCGCCACATTCAGCTGGTCGAGCGCACGATCGGCGTGCGGATGGGGACGGGGGGGAGTGCCGGGTCGTCATACTTAAAGCTCACGCTGGACAAGAAGTTTTTCCCCGAGTTGTGGGAAGCGCGCACGCTGCTGACGGAATAGGGGAGACCCCATGAGCACTCCCATGCGATTAAAGCTCACCATCAACTCCTGATGCCGGCAGAACTACAAACAGTCACACTGGTGGGCGCGGGGCTCAACGGGCCACTGCTCGGAATAGGTTTGCGGCGGCGTGGTTTCACCGTCGAGATCTACGAGCGGCGCGCCGACATGCGGCGCGTTCGCATGAGCGCGGGTCGTTCGATCAACCTTGCTCTGTCCACACGAGGAATTCATGCCCTGACCGAGGCGGGATTGTGGAGCAACGTGAAAGAAATCATCACCCCGATGAAAGGGAGGATGATGCATGCGGTTAACTCAGAGCTAACATTTCAACCCTATGGAAAGAATGAAACCGAGGTCATCAATTCAATTTCCCGCGCCGAATTGAACATGGCGCTGATGAATGCGGCAGAGGCCGAGGGAGTCAGGATCTTTTTCCAGCGGCGGTGTACGGGTATGGACCTGAAGACCGGAGTTCTCCATCTCCAGGATGAGCAAACGGGCGAAGAGAAGACGGTTCGATCACAGGTGGTGATCGGATGCGATGGATCCGCTTCGGCGATTCGCAACGAGATGCTGAAGCTGAACCGCTTCAATTTCTCCCAGCAGTATCTCGATTACGGCTACAAAGAACTGACGATTCCTGCAGGTCCGGGTGGCATACACGTTTTCGAAAAGAATGCGCTGCATATCTGGCCGCGCGGGAATTACATGCTGATTGCTCTGCCCAATATCGACGGCACGTTTGCCTGCATTCTGTTTCTGCCCTTTGAAGGGAAAGACAGCTTTGCGCAACTGAAGACACACTCCGAATTGCTCGGCTTTTTCCAGGTGCGGTTCCCCGATGCAGTTTTGTTGATGCCGCAACTGGCAGGCGACTTTTTCGCCAATCCGACCGGAGCCATGGTGACCGTCAAGTGCTCGCCCTGGCATGTGGAGGGTCGGGCGCTTCTGCTGGGCGATGCGGCGCATGCGATCGTGCCGTTCTTTGGGCAGGGCATCAATTGCGGCTTCGAGGATTGCACCTGCCTGCTGGAGTTGATCGACCGCCATGGAGGGGACTGGGCCCGCGTCTTCGGAGAGTTTGAGCAAGCTCGAAAAGTGAACACAGATGCAATTGCGGACATGGCGGTGGAGAATTTTGTGGAGATGCGCGATCGGGTCGCCGATCCGAAATTTCTCTTCCGCAAACGGGTCGAGCTGGCGCTGGAAGAGAAGTTTCCGCGCCTGTTTGTGCCCAAGTATGCGATGGTGACTTTTCATCGCATTCCGTATGTCACGGCGATGAAACGCGGCCTGGCGCAGGAGCGCATCCTTGCAGAGCTGTGCGCTTCGATCGAACGAATTGAAGATCTCGACTGGAGCAAGGCTGAGCGAATGGTTCGTGCCGCACTGACTCCGCTGGAGCTGGCTGCTTGACGGAATTTTCTTTTCAGGACGGCCTGGAATTTGCCGCGGGCATGGATGCCCGCGATCCACTCGCGCATTTCCGCGAACGCTTTTGTTTTCCAAGAACCGAAAACGGAGAGAATTGCATTTACTTGTGCGGGCACTCGCTCGGCCTGCAGCCGAAAGCGGCAAAGTCCTATCTGGAGCAGGAGCTGCGCGACTGGGCCGAGCTCGGCGTGGAGGGACATTTTCACGCAAAACATCCGTGGGTGCCGTATCACCGCCTTCTGACGCAAGAAACCGCAGCTCTTGTCGGTGCGGAATCTTCCGAAGTCGTGGTCATGAATTCCCTGACCGTAAACCTGCACCTGATGATGGCGAGCTTTTACCGTCCTACGCCGCAGAGACACAGGATTCTGGTGGAAGGAAGTGCGTTTCCGTCAGATCAGTATGCGCTGAAATCGCAGATTGAGTTTCATGGCTTCGATCCGGTGTCGTCTCTTTTGGAGCTTACGCCGCGCGAAGGTGAATCCTGTTTGCGCGATGAAGATATCGTGTCGATGATCGAACGCGAGGCCGAGTCCATCGCGCTCATCCTGTTCGGCGGCGTTAATTACGTGACTGGACAACTCTTCGACATGGCGCAGATCACAGAAACCGGGCGCCGCGCAGGATGCGTCGTGGGCTTTGATCTGGCACACGCTGTGGGCAATGTGCAGCTCAAGCTGCATGAGTGGGGCCCCGACTTTGCTGTGTGGTGCAGTTACAAATACCTGAATGGTGGGCCGGGATGCGTCGGTGGATGTTTTGTCCACGAACGGCATGGGTGTGCGTGGGAGCTTCCGCGCTTTACCGGCTGGTGGGGCCATGACGAGCGAAGCCGATTCCAGATGGGGCCGGATTTTCGTCCCATGCAGGGGGCCGAGGGCTGGCAGTTGAGCAATCCTCCAATCCTTGCGCTCGCCGCACTGCGTGCCGCTATGGATATTTTTGCCGAGGCTGGGATGGACCGGCTGCGCGCCAAGAGCGTTTCACTGACCTCATATATGGAATTTCTCTTAAACAGGCAAGGTGACCGGCAAATATCGCCGCCATTCGAAATCCTTACGCCGAAGGAGCCAAGCCGCAGAGGAGCTCAGCTTTCGATTCGCCTGCCTCGCAATGGCCGGCAGCTATGCAACCAACTCATCGTCGAAGGCGTGATCGGCGACTGGCGAGAGCCGGACACCTTCCGCGTTGCGGGCGTACCGCTATACAACTCATACCAGGACGTTTACCGCTTCGCTCAGCACTTTTCCAAAAGGTTGTCCTGGCGATAAAACACTTCCGACCCCCGCCTCTTGGTTACCTCGGTAACAGCTGTGCCGGTTGGCATAACAATACAATTCTGCTCGTGGGGAAAACTCCGCACCAACACGCCCGGGCGTGGACAATCGTCGTGTGCGCGGTAGTGTTCCTGCACATTGCCATATCGATTCTTGCACCCCGCAGTTTCCCTCTAACTGCCTTCGGCGACCTTCTTCAGAACGTTGTTCTTTTGGGCGCCACAGTGGCTTTTCTGCTTAACGTTAGAACGGCGGCACGTAGAGCACGTCTGTTCTGGGTGCTCATGTCGCTCGGTCTGGGGATGTGGCTCATCTCGCAAGTCGGTTGGACGTATTTCGAGATCTACCTGCGACAAGAGGCGCCGAATCCATTTGTTGGAGACGTGATTCTCTTTCTACACATCGTCCCCATGATGGCGGCCGTGGCGCTCCAGCCTCATGTTCAACGAGATGATCGCACCATCCGAGTCGGGACACTCGATTTCGCCCTTCTGCTCACGTGGTGGCTGTTTTTGTACCTTTTTGTGGTGATTCCGTGGCAGTACGTCCATCCTACAGAAGCGCTGTATGGCAAAAGCTTTGATTCGCTCTATGTGAGTGAAGAACTCGTGCTCGCCGCGGCGTTAATTCTGGTGTGGCGGCGGAGCCAGGGCGCCTGGCGAAGCATTTACTTGCACCTGTTCGGGGCAACGCTGTCGTATTGCCTGGCCTCGCTCGCAGCCAGCGAGGCGATCGACTTGCACTTGTATTACACAGGCAGTCTGTTCGACGTGCCGTTGGTTGCTTCTATGTTGTGGTTTGTGCGCATCGGTTTTCTGCCGCGTGACGGTGCCGCGCCGAGCCCGGCCGAGACTGCAACAGGCTATGGCATCTGGAAAGCTCGTCTAGCAATGGTGGCGGTCTTCATTACGCCTCTGATGATGGCTTGGGCGCAGTTTGGGGGCGACGCGCCGCACAAAGTCCGTGAATACCGGCTCTTCATCACGGTTGCCGTCATGATCGTGATGGGTGCCCTGGTGTTTCTCAGACAGCACCTGCTCGATCGAGAGTTAATTAGTCTGCTGCGGTCGTCGCGCGACAACCTGGAGGAGATGTGCCGGCTCAAAGATGAGTTGGAGAACAAGGAACACTCGCTGCGTTGGCACAGCCTGGAATTGCAACGGAAGAATCTGGAGCTGCAAGAGATTTCCTTCACCGATGTATTGACAGGCGTGTGGAACCGCCGCTATATGGAGGAAATTCTCACGGCCGAAGCGGGACAGGTCCTGCGCAACTATCAGCGGGCGCGCGGCAGCGGCATCCGGAAGATGGATCATCGCGATCTTGTTTTCATCATGGTGGACGTGGATTTCTTCAAGGAAGTCAACGATCTGCATGGCCATCCCGCCGGCGACCGGCTGCTGCAACTGGTGGCGCAAAGGTTGTCGACGGTGGTACGCAAATCGGACGTGCTGGTGCGCTGGGGCGGGGAGGAATTTCTGATCATGAGCCGCTCCACTGATCCCGGCGGCACACCGGCATTCTGCGCCCGCGTTTTGGAGGTGATGTCCGCGCAGCTGTTCGACCTGGGCCACGGCATCGCGGTGAAGAAAACCTGCTCTGTCGGCTGGGCACCTTATCCCTGGAGCCGTGCTGCGTTTGAGGCTATCTGCGCCGAAGAAGTCATCGCTCTGGCCGATGCCGCGTTGTATCGCGCGAAGGCATTGGGCAGAAACCAGGGTGTGGGCTATGTGCCCGGGGATGCGGTTGCCCGGAATCCCGAAACTGTCGATTTGAAGTCTGTCCGAGAGGGCAATCCGCCTCTGGTTCACATCGTACGAACCGAATGTCCGGACAGCAGCAGCGGTGTTGGAGATGAAAGTAATGCCACAGACACAGTCAGCGATCTGCGGAACGAGTTTTCGTCTTCCACCGACCCCGCCTGAGCCGCGTCCAGGCCGGCGCTTGACCTGCGAAGGCCCGTTGAATAGAGTGAGAAACCGGCCTCGCCAAACTTAGAGGCGCCATTCTAATGAACGCAAGAAATTTTTCTCGCAAAACCAGCCTTCGTCAGAAGGCCCAGCTGATGTCAGCTTCAGAAATCGAGCGGACACTCGTGCGACTGGCCTATGAAATCGTGGAAAAAAACGGCGGCGTGGACGGCCTAGGGCTGGTGGGAATCCGCCGCCGCGGCGTGCCCCTGGCGGAACGCCTGGGCAAAATCATCACCCGCATCGAGAACGCGCAGGTTCCCGTCGGCACGCTCGACATCACTTTCTACCGGGATGACCTCTCCACGCTTGGCCCTAAACCCGTCGTGCAGGAAAAAGAAATCGGCTTCGAGATTGAAGACAAAAGCATCGTTCTTTGTGATGACGTCCTTTACACTGGCCGCACCACGCGGGCTGCGCTCGACGCGCTGTTCTCTCACGGCCGGCCGCGCCGCGTGCAACTCTGCGTGCTGATTGACCGCGGCTGGCGAGAAATTCCGGTCGAGGCAACATTCGTCGGCCGCCACGTTCAGACCACTGCCAACGAGGTGATCGAGGTCAAGCTGACAGAAATCGACAACGCCGAGAAGGTTCTACTGATGGAAAAGTGAAGAGCAGGAAATCGCTCACAAAAAGAAAGGACGATGGCAGCAAGCCATCGTCCTTCTCCTTTTCAGGCCAATCTAGCCGATTCTCGCGCACACCGCCTTCGTCTGGGTGTAGTTGTTGAGCACTTCGTGGCCCATCTCGCGTCCCCAGCCCGACTGCTTGTACCCTCCGAACGGTAATGCGGCGTCGAAGATGTTGTAGCAGTTGATCCACACGGTGCCGGCGCGAAGCTGCTCGGCCATGCGGTGCGCCTTGCCGATGTCTCGCGTCCACACCGCCGCCGCCAGCCCGTACGTGCTGTCATTGGCTCGCGGAATGATCTCCTCGGGATCGCTGAACGGCATCGCCGCCACGACCGGTCCGAAGATTTCTTCTTTCACGACCCTCATGTTCTCGTTCGTATCGACGAGCACCGTCGGCTCGACGAAATATCCGCGATCGCCGGCCTTGTGCCCGCCGACCACGGCCTTCGCGCCTTCTGAGAATCCAGCTTCCAGGTATCCGCAGACGCGGTCCAGTTGCTCAGTCGAAACCAGCGGTCCCATCTGCGTCTTCGGATCCAGTCCCGAGCCCACGCGGATCTTTTTGGCTTCCTTGGCGACCCCCTCCACCACCTGATCGTAGATCGGCTTTTCCACATACAACCGCGAGCCTGCGCAGCAGCACTGCCCGTGATTGAAGAAGATGGCGCTCGCCGATCCCGGAATCGCAACGTCCAGGTCCGCATCCTTGAAGACCACGTTTGGAGATTTACCACCCAACTCGAGCGACACTTTCTTCAGGTTGCCCGCTGCGGCGTGCACGATCAGCTTGCCCACTTCGGTCGATCCGGTGAAGGCGATCTTGTCGACATCGGGATGCGCCGCAAGTGCCGCCCCTGCCGTTTCGCCATAACCCGGCACGATGTTGACCACGCCATCGGGGAAGCCTGCCTCACAGATCAATTCGCCCAGACGCAACGCCGAGAGCGGTGTTTGCTCGGCCGGCTTCAAGACAACAGTGCAGCCTGTGGCGAGCGCCGGACCCAGCTTCCACGCCGCCATCAGCAGCGGGAAGTTCCAGGAATAATCTGACCTACGACTCCCACCGGCTCGCGCAGCGTGTACGCCAGATACTGCGCCCCTGGTGTGTACGGGACTGACAGCGGAATGGTATTGCCTTCCAGCTTCGTCGCCCACCCCGCCATGTAGCGGAACAATTCCGACGCCAGCGGCACATCCGCCGCCTTCGCGATCGTTAGCGGCTTGCCGTTGTCGAGGCTTTCCAGATAGCCAAACTCTTCGTTGTGCGCGTCGATCAGATCGGCCAGCTTCCACATCAGCCGTCCGCGTTCCGACGCCGTCATGCGACGCCATGGGCCCTGGTCAAAGGCGTAGCGCGCCGCCCTGACTGCCTGCTCGATATCTTCGCGATCTCCTTCCGCGATCCTGGCCAGTACTTCACCGGTTGCGGGATTGTAGGTTGGAAACGTCTTTCCGGAAGCGGTTTGGACCCACTTGCCGTTGATTAGCATTGGCCGTGGCTTGTCAATGAACTCCGCCACTCGGGGATGGATTTCTGTGGAAACTGCGATGCCCATAGGTCCTCCTTAGTCGACGTGGACTTGCAAAGAAAGAAATATGCCGGACGGAAAAACGCTGCCACAAATGCTAGACCTCGGAGCGGGGAAAATGCAAATCGCCGTCGGTCGACTACTCGCCGTAGGGCACCCAGATGTTTTTCACCTGAGTCGCATGTTCGAGGAACCAGTGTCCTTCGCCCTGTTTCGGGTCAAACCAGTCGATGGCTCGGCCTTCATTCGTCCACACCTGCTTCAAATTCCCCGTCGACAGGGCCTTGGCCGCGGAAACCAGCGCATCGTCGCCGCAGCACCAGATGGCATCCACATCGTCATGTTCCGCAATCGTCTGCAGAAGCTGTGAAGCGTATCCCGTCACAATATTGACGGCGCCGCCCGGCAGATCGCTCGTGTCGAAGAGTTGGTAGAGGTCGCCCGTGATCAGAGGATACTTCTCCGAGGGCACGGCGACTACCGTGTTGCCCATTGCGAGCAGAGGCATGACGAGCGATAGGAAGCCTAGCAGCGGTGTTTCGGCCGGACAGATTACGCCAACGGTTCCGATCGCTTCGTTCATCGCGATAGCAATGTTGCGGAACGGGGGATTGTGCACAGCGCCGTCGTACTTGTCGGCCCACCCGGCGTAAGAAAAAATACGCTCGATTCCCAAATCGACTTCCGCGCCAGCTTGCTGTTCGCCCACCGCATCTGCCAGATGATGAACAATTTCGCCGCGGCGCTGCGACAGATTCTCCGCGCAGTAATAGAGCACTTGGGCGCGATTGTGCGCTGTTGCTTTGGCCCAGGCATCCGCCTTGCGCGCCGCTTCGACGGCATTGCGCACGTCTTTGCGGTTGCCCAGCGGCGCCTCTCCCAGCAGCCGCCCGTCAGCAGCATGAACCGGCATGCTGTAGCCGGAATCCGGCCGCACCTGCTTGCCAGCGATGTAGAGCTTTACCGTTCGGTCGATCGCCGGCCTGCTGGTTTCGGTCGCTTCTTTTGACTTCACAGCAGAGACAGTACCTGTCGCGAGTTTCGGCGCGTGCTTGAACCACGCAGGTTCCAGGTATTCGAGCATGCCTTCGCGGCCGCCTTCCCGGCCGTATCCGCTCTCGCGATATCCGCCAAAGCCACAGGCGGCGTCGAAAAGATTGGCGCAATTCACCCAAACAACGCCGGCTTTGAGCTGCGCCGCCACGTGCAACGCGACGTTGATGCTCTCGCTCCACACACAAGAGGCCAGGCCGTAGACAGTGTTGTTCGCCAGCTCGACCGCTTCTCTCGGTGTGCGGAACGTCATCGCCGCGAGCACCGGGCCGAAAATCTCCTGCTGCGCCACGATCGACGTCGGATGCACGTTGCTCAGCAGCGTTGGCGGATAATAAAAGCCGCGCGACGGCAGGGCCATCGGCGGCTGCCAGCACGTCGCACCCTCGGCCACGCCCTGCGCCACCATGCGCTGAATACGGTCCAGTTGGACGCGGGCCACGATAGCGCCAATATCAATCGCCTTGTCCAGTGGTGGCCCGACCCGCAACGTGCCCATCCGGTCGCGAATCTTCGAGATCAGTGTTTCGGCGATGCTCTCCTGCATCAGCAGCCGCGAGCCGGCGCAGCACACCTGACCCTGATTGAACCAGATTCCATCCACCAGCCCCTCGACGGCGCTGTCGAGATCGGCATCCTCAAAAATGATGAACGGAGATTTCCCTCCCAACTCGAGCGATAGCCGCTTGTGGCTGGGAGCCGTCGCAGCGCGGATCGCACGCCCGACTTCGGTTGAGCCGGTGAAGGCAATCTTGTCTACGTCGGGATGTTTCACCAGCGCTTCACCCGTGGAGCCATCTCCCGTGACGATATTCACGACTCCGTCGGGCAACCGCGCTTCCTGGCAAAGTTCGGCGAATTTGAGCGCGGTGAGGGGAGTAAATTCCGCCGGCTTCAGAACCACGGTATTGCCCGCCGCCAGTGCGGGAGCAATTTTCCAAGCCAGCATCAGCAAGGGGAAGTTCCATGGAATGATCTGACCGACAACGCCACAAGGCACGTGATCCGGGAATTCCCTCGCGAACAATTGTGCCCAACCGGCATGATGATAAAAGTGCCGCGCCACCAGCGGAATGTCGATATCGCGGCTCTCGCGGATGGGCTTGCCGTTGTCCATGGTCTCCAGCACCGCGAGCAACCGCGAGTGCTTCTGCACCAGCCGGGCCAGGGCGTAGAGGTATCGCGCACGCACGTGCGGCGTGAGTGCCTGCCATTTCGGAGCCGCGGCCCGCGCCGCCTGGACGGCGGCATCGATGTCAGCGGCGTTGCCTTGTGCTACCGCTGCTAACTTTTCCCCAGTCGAGGGATCAAGAGTGTCGAAATATCCGCCAGCTGCCGGCGCTTGCCAGGTGCCGCCGATGAACAGTTCGAAGCGCCGTCCGTGCCGTTCCAGCCATGCGATAGACTCTTTGGGATCCTCGGGCGCCGGCCCGTACTCCATCGTCACGAATTTTTCAGCGATGCTCATCCCGCTAATCCACTCCAACGTTGACCACCCGATCTATGCAATCGGATGCCGGTACTCCGCAGAATAGCGCCCCGTGGCGTAGTGATCCAGTTGCCGCTCGATATCCACCAGCAACCCGCTCACGCCGAAGCGAAACATTTCTGCGCGCAGCCATGAATCTCCCAATTCTTCTTTGACGAGCGCCAGCCAGTCGAGCGACTGCTTCGCGGTGCGAATTCCTCCAGCTGGCTTAAAGCCGACGGCCATCCCGGTCTGCTGCGCATATTCGCGAATCGCCCGCAGCATTACCAGACTCACCGGCAGCGTGGCGTTGGTCGGTTCTTTCCCGGTCGAGGTCTTGATGAAATCCGCTCCTGCCATCATGGCGACCAAGCTCGCCCGCACCACGTTGCGCAACGTAAGCAGATCACCAGTGCCGAGGATTACCTTCATGTGCGCCGGTCCGCACGCCTGGCGAAAAGCGGCGATCTCGTCATAGAGCGCTTGCCAGCGCGCGCCAAACACGTGGGCCCGGGTGATGACCACATCGATTTCATGGGCGCCCGCTTCGGCTGAGCGGCGAATTTCCGCCACGCGCTCAGCCAAGGGCGATAGCCCTGCAGGGAATCCCGTCGACACGGCCGCCACGCGAATGCCGCTGCCTTCAAGCGCACTCAGCGCGGTCTCAATGAACGCGTGATACACGCAAACCGCGGCCACTTTGATGCCCAACTCCTCGATTCCGAGCTTCTGCACAAGGTCCTGCTGCAGCGGCTGGCGCGCCTTGGCGCAAAGCCGGCGCACACGCTCCTCGGTGTCGTCGCCCGAGAGCGTGGTCAAGTCCATGCAGGTGATCGCACGCAACAGCCAGGCCGCTTGCCACTGCTTTTTCACAGTTCGCCGCGCTGCCTGCGACTGAACGCGGCGCTCCACAGCGCTGGTGTTTACGCGCACTTGCTGAATCCAATTCAGATCGAGGGGAATGCCGGAATTGGCGAGCAGCGGGCGTCCGCCAAGCATTGCAATGGCACGCACGGAGGGTGGGGCTCCCACCGCGATTTCGCTTTCTGTCCTTCCGTCGTGATCGGTTGGCATTTCAGGGCACCGAGTTGTCATTGTACGGCAGGCACTCGCGCAACGCGAATTTCAGCCGGGCCTGCAAGAAGCCATGAAACGGCCCGAAGGTTTACAATGGCGCACGATTTGCGGATGGCCTACGTCATATGCCTAAGACTCCGAAAATATCCGCTGCGGTGCGAAGAAAACTCGAGCAGGCCGCGGCGAAAGTCATGAAGAACGCTCACGCTCCGTATTCGAACTTCCATGTTGGTGCGGCAATTCTGCTGACGAACGGCAAGGTTTTTTCCGGCTGTAATGTCGAAAACGCTTCTTATGGGATGACGAACTGCGCGGAACGCACCGCGATTTTTTCTGCCGTTGCGCAGTTAGGGCCAAAAATTGAGATTCGCGCTGTGGCCGTTGCCAATGACCACGGCGTCCCGTGTTCTCCTTGCGGCGCGTGCCGCCAGGTCATTTACGAATTCGGCCCTGACGCGACAGTTTTCTTCCAAGGTGCACACGGGCCAAAACAGGCACACATTACAGAGCTCCTTCCGGAAGGATTCCGCCTCCAGTGAGTCAGCCCACGACAGTTCCACAGACCTTCCGCGCCATCGATGTCATCCGCAAGAAGCGCGATGGCCTGGAGTTGTCGCGCACCGAAATCGAGGGCTTGGTCAACGCCTACACGCGCGGGGACATTCCCGACTACCAGGTTTCTGCCTGGCTGATGGCCGTAGTGCTGCGCCGCATGACTCGTGCCGAGACCGCAGCCCTGACCGACGCCATGCTGCGCTCGGGCGATGTGCTCGATCTTTCATCGCTCCCGGCCAGGAAAGTGGATAAACACTCGACCGGCGGCGTTGGCGACAAGACCTCGCTCGTGCTGGCTCCTCTCGCAGCCGCTGCTGGCGTCGCTGTTCCCATGATCAGCGGACGCGGTCTCGGGCATACTGGGGGCACTCTCGACAAACTGGAGGCTATTCCGGGTTTCAATGTAAATCTCCCTGTCAGCGAATTCCGCCGTCTGCTCGAAACCTGTGGCTGCGCCATGATCGGTCAGACCGCCGAGATTGCGCCCGCGGATCGCAAACTTTACGCGTTGCGCGACGTGACCGGCACGGTCGAGAGCCCGTACCTGATTTGTGCATCGATCATGAGCAAGAAGCTGGCGGAAGGCATCGATGCCCTGGTGCTTGATGTGAAGACTGGGTCGGGTGCGTTCATGAAAAGCCAACAGGATGCTACCTTTCTTGCCGAGTTGATGGTCGAAACCGGGGAGCGCATGGGTAAGCACGTGGTCGCTCTGATTACCGACATGGATCAACCCTTGGGCACAATGATCGGAAACGCGCTGGAAGTGATCGAGGTCGTGGAGGTTCTGCGCGGGGGCGGTCCGGAGGACTTACGTGAGCTTTGTCTCGAACTCGCCGCATGGATGCTGCAACTGGGCGGAGCCGCGGAAACCATGTCAGAAGGCAAGCAGCAGAGCGCGCGGCTGATTCGTTCCGGTGCCGCGCTCGAGAAATTCCGCCAGATGATCGAACTACAGGGCGGCGATCCGCGCGTGATCGACGACACCAGTCATCTTCCACAGGCACAACACACCATGAAAGTCGCCGGCGCAGGAGCGGGCTATGTTGCCGCGATGCAGTGCGAACAGATCGGCACGGCGTGTGTGATTTTGGGCGGGGGACGCGAGCGCAAGGAAGACGCCGTGGATCCCTCCGTTGGAATTGTGCTGCACAAGAAAGTGGGCGATCACGTCGGCGCCGGCGAACCTCTGGCCACGATCTACTACAATGCCGAGGCCAAGGCGCAGCGCGCCCGTCAACTGATCGAAGCGAGTTGCCAGATTGCCGATTCGCCGCCGGCCGTGAAGCGGCCGTTGATTCATCAAGTGATCGGCAAATCGGGAGAGAAGCGCTGAATGAGACATTTCACCGGCATTCTGGGCCTGTTGTCCATGCTCGGCCTCGCATACGCGTTTTCCACGAACCGGCGCGCCATTCGCGTGAAGACCGTTGCTTGGGGTCTCGGCTTGCAGATCGCTTTCGCCATCTTTGTACTCAAAGTTCCCTTCGGCCGCGACATGTTTCAGAAAATCGGCGACGCCGCCAACAAAGTGCTGAGCTATTCATTTGTCGGCTCGGAGTTTGTCTTTGGGGCGCTGGGCAGGCAAAATTCGAACATCGGATTCATTTTTGCGTTTCAAGTGCTGCCGGTTGTGATCTTTATCTGTGCGTTCTTTGCGATCCTTTATCACTTCGGCATCATGCAGATCATCATTCGCATCGCCGCCTGGATCATGATCCGGATCATGGGCGCCAGCGGCGCCGAATCACTTAATGTCGCGGCAAGCATCTTCATGGGACAGACCGAGGCTCCGGTCACGATTCGTCCGTTTCTGCCCGAACTCACCCGCTCCGAACTCATGACCGTCATGACCAGCGGGATGGCCCACGTCTCCGGTTCGATCATGGCTGCGTACTTTGCCTTCGGGGCCGAGCCGCGGCACGTGTTAAGCGCCGTCATCATGACCGCTCCCGGGACGATTCTCGTATCGAAGATGCTCGTGCCTGAAACCGAGGAGCCGAAGACCGCCGGTAAAGTCGTGATGAGCGCGGACGAAGAGGAAAAGGAAAAACACGAAAACCTTCTCGGCGCGATCGCTCGCGGCACTGGCGACGGCTTGCACATGGCGCTCAACATCGGCGCCATGCTGATCGCGTTTATCTCGCTGATCCACTTGCTCGATGGCCTCATGGGCGGCATTCACAACCACATCGGCTGGTTTCCATCGACTGTCGAGGGACCCTTGGGCGTCTTGCTATCGCCCATTGCGTGGATCATCGGCATCCCCTGGCATGACTGCCCCGCCATTGGAAATCTGTTAGGCACGCGGATGGTGCTTAATGAACTTGTCGCCTTTTCCATGCTCGGCCCGCAGAGAGCGGCACTGGATCCGCGATCGTTCACCATCGCCACGTTCGCGTTGTGTGGCTTCGCCAACTTGAGCTCGATTGGTATTCAGATCGGCGGCATTGGCGCACTCGCGCCGAACAAGCGCGGTGAACTCGCGCGACTGGGCGTTCGAGCCATGCTTGCGGGCACGATGGCCAACCTGATGTCGGCTTCGATCGCCGGGATGCTGTTGTAGGACCTGGCGACAATTCCTTAGCGAGGAGTTCTTCCGTGAAACGATTCCTCAGTCCTATTCTGCTTCTTGCTCTATGTTTTCCGGCGGCTGCGCAGACGCCCCAGCGCGTGATCATTGACACCGATCCCGGGGTAGACGATGCCATGGCGATTCTGTTGGCACTAAACTCCCCAGAGTTTAAAGTGGAGGCCCTGACTGTCGTTCCTGGAAACGTCGAGGCGTGGCAGGGGCTGGAGAACGCGCTGAAAATAGTTTCACTTGCCGGGCGCTGCGACGTTCACGTCGCAGCTGGAGCGCAGCATCCACTGAACCAGAAGCTGATCACTGCGCAGTTCTGGCACGGAAAAAACGGACTGGCGGGAGTCGAGTTGCCCAAGTCGAATTGCACGGCAGACACACGCTTCGGGCCTGACCTGATCATTGAAACGGTCCACCGGTACCCGCATGGGGTCACTCTGATTCCGATTGGCCCCTTGACCAACATCGCGCTGGCCGTGTCGAAAGATCCTTCCATCGTTCCGCTCGTCAAAGACATCGTGATCATGGGCGGGTCGATCTCGGGCGGCAACGTAAACGGCGCCGCCGAGGCCAATATCTACAACGATCCGGAAGCGGCATCGATCGTCTTCAATGCAGGCTGGATGGTCACCATGGTGGGTTCCGACGTGGGCGAGCGGACGATCATCACGCGCAGGCATCTCGCTGAACTCCAAGCCCAGCACGGCCCGGAGAGCGACTTCGTCGCCAAACTCGCCGACTTCTACATCACGCGTTCGGAGAAGAGCGGCTATCCGGGCGCCGCGATGTACGATCCCCTTGCAGTCGCCACGGTGATTGATCCATCGCTGGTGACGCTGAAAGCCATGCACGTGGACGTGGAAATCAAAGGCGAGTTCACGCGAGGGGAGACGGTCGCCAATCGCATGGGATCAAACGAGAACAACGTGCTGCACGGCGACCACTACGAGATCGAGGGAGTGGTCGAGTTGAAGCCGAATGCGCGCGTCTGTCTGGCATCCGACGCCGAGCGCTTTCTGCGCCTGTTCGTCAGCCGGACCGCGGGAAAGTGATTATCCGTTGGCGCGGGCGACGAGCAGAATCGCCAGGATGTAAGACGCAAACATGAGGGCCAGGAACGTCCTCGCGCGTGCGCTAGATCCCGCGAATTCTTTCCATACAAAAACTCCCCACAGCGCTGCGACCATCGGAGCGGACTGCCCGATGGCGTAGGAGATTGCGAAGCTGGTGGATTTTCCCGCGACCACATTAAACATTGTGCCGACACCCCAGATGCAGCCGCCGAACAAACCGAGCAGATGGCCGGAAGGCGGTGCGTTGAAGAATCCGCTAATTCCAACCGGTTCGCCCACCAGCGGCTTCCTCATGAAGTACACGTTCCAGACGAAACACGAGAGCAGTGCCCCAAGCGTAAGAAACACGACGGAACTGTAGGGGGTGAGAGAATTGCCGCGGGTCGAACCGTACGCCACGAACGGATTCCAGAGTCCCATGAGCACGCCGGAAACGATGCAGGTGACGATACTCTTGCGCTCGATGGAACGCCCCACGCCGGCTAGGCAACCGTACGCTTTGCCATCCAGGATCACCGCGATCAGCGCGCATGCAACGCCGGTCATCAAGAACAGCGGGTTGCCTTTCGGCTGCAGGATGTAGCTGAGCACCGTCCCTACCACTAATGCGATTCCAATCGAAACGGGAAAGGCGACCGCCAGTCCGGCCATGTCGATCGCGGCTACCAGCAATAAATTCGCCAGATTAAAAATTGCCCCGCCCACCAGCGTCGAAACGATGTTGGACCTATCAGCGGACTGCACATTGTTCAGGAAGCTCTCGGCGTTATGGCCCGTGCTTCCCATGGTGAGAGCCAGGATCAGCGAGATCAGAAAAATGCCAATTGCGTAGTCCCAATAAAAAAGTTCGAACCGGTAGTTTCTGACACCCTTGTAGGTGTTAGCCCACGAGCCCCAGCAGACAGCACTGGCAATCATCATCAGCAGCGCGATGGTCAAGTTCGGCGGCGTAAACATTCGTTCTCCTTGAAAAATTTCTAACTGTAAGGCATCGATTCTTATCCGTTCACTTGCGCATAGGTCGCCCGGCGCAGAAATTCGCCCTGCCCTGCGCGGCCCAGAAACTTGTCGCCTTCGACAACGACCTTGCCGCGCGACATGACCACATCCGGCATTCCGGTGACCTGAATGCCTTCGAACATCGAATAATCGACGCGCATGTGGTGCGTGGCGGCGCTGATGGTGTGCTTGCGCTTGGGATCGAAAATCACGAGATCAGCGTCGCTGCCCACCGCGATCGTTCCTTTGCGGGGATAAAGTCCAAACAATTTCGCAGGGGTGGTCGAAACCAATTCGACAAAACGATTGGCACTGAAACGGCCGCCGGCTACGGCGCCGGAATAAATCAGGCTCATGCGATGTTCAACGCCCGGACCACCGTTCGGGATTTTCGTGAAGTCGTCGCGGCCCAGTTCCTTCTGCTCTTTGAAACAGAACGGGCAATGATCAGTCGAGACCACTTGCAGGTGGTCGCACTTTAGCCCATTCCAGAGCTTTTCCTGGTGCCATTTTTCGCGGAGCGGAGGAGTGAAAACGTATTTCGCGCCCTCAAAGCCGGGCGCGTCGAAATTTTCGATGGAAAGATACAGATATTGCGGACAGGTTTCAGCGTAAACCGGAAGCCCGCGGTCACGTGCTTCCCGAACTTTCTCGAGCGCGTCATTGCAACTCAGGTGCACGATGTAAATCGGTGCTCCCGCCATTTCGGCCAGAGCGATAGCGCGGGCCGTGGCCTCGGCTTCGGCTGTGGTCGGGCGAGTCAGAGCGTGATACTTCGGAGCCTTCTTCCCCTCCGCCAGCGCCTGTTGCACGATGACGTCGATGGCGCTGCCGTTTTCGGCGTGCATGCAGATCAAGCCGCCGTTCTTCGACGTGGTCTGCAGGGCCTTGAAGATGCTGGCATCGTCGAGCATAAAGACGCCCGGATACGCCATGAAAAGTTTGAAGCTGGTTACACCGTCGTGCACCAGGTCGTTCATCTCGGAGAGCTGGCCGGAGGAAACGTCGGTCATGATGCAGTGAAACGCATAGTCACAGACGGCTTTGCTTGTGGCCTTGTTCATCCATGTATCGAAAGCCTGCCGGAGACGCTGGCCTTTGTATTGAATGGCGAAATCGATGAGCGTGGTCGTACCGCCGAAGGCCGCTGCGCGCGTGCCAGTTTCAAAATCGTCGGCACTGGTGGTGCCGCCGAAGGGCATGTCGAGATGCGTGTGGACGTCGATGCCGCCAGGAAGGACGAGCTTGCCGCTGGCGTCGATAGTTTTCCTGGCGGACTGTCCTGCACCAGACGATCCCAGATCCGCTCCGATGGCGGCGATCTTGCCGTTGGCAATGGCGACGTCTGCCCGGTACGCGTCGGTGGCGGTCACTACTTTGCCGTTCCGAATGATCAAGTCGAAGCTCATCGGAGTCCTCCCTAGTTCCGCCCGCCGAGATGCGGAAGGAATTCTATGCTACACTGCGACCCCTTAGCTCCTTTTCGACGGTTGTTCAAAAAGTTTTCACTTAAGGTACGAGCCAATGCACTTCGGCATAACCGTCAAGCCCGACATTTCCATCGAGCGCATCATCGGCCTTACGCGTCAGGCTGAAGCCGCCGGGTTCGAGTACGGCTGGATTTTCGACTCGCATGTGTTGTGGATGGAGCCATATCCACTGATGACGTTGATGGCGACGAATACGAAGCGAATGCGGATTGGCACCTGCGTAACCAATCCCGCGACCCGCGATCTCACGGTGACCGCCAGCCTGTTTGCAACGCTCAATTTGATCTCCGGCGGACGCATGGAACTCGGCATTGGCCGCGGCGATAGTTCGCGGCGTGTCATGGGGAAGAAGCCGGTAAGTTGGTCGCAGCTGGAACACGCAGTCAAAGAGTTTCGCGATCTCACTTCGGGCAAAGAAGTTCTGCATGACGGCCAGCCTACCCGGCTGGCATGGGCAAAAGAACCTCCGCGTGTTTGGGTGGCCGGGTACGGACCCAAGGTTCTCCATATGGCCGGTCGTGTGGCCGATGGAATTATTCTGCAGTTTGCCGATCCCGCACTGATCGAGTGGTGCCTGGGTTTCGTGAAGGAAGGTGCACGCGCGGCAGGCCGCGATCCAGCCAGGATCGAAGTGATGTCGGCTGCGCCGGTGTGGGTTTCCGACGATCTTACAGTCGCGCGCGAGCGCGTCCGATGGTTTCCTGCGCTAGTTTCCAATCACGTGATGGATTTGGTCCGCCAGTACAAGCCGGAGGATCTTCCGCCGGCGCTGACCTCGTATGTGCAGGATCGCGGCCACTACGACTATCAGCATCATTGCGAGGTGGGCAGCGACAACGCCGAGTTCGTGTCGGACGAAGTGATTGACCGCTTCTGTCTCATAGGGAACGCAGAGGCTCATCGCAAGAGGCTGCGCGAGTTGCAGAAAGCCGGAGTAACCCAGTTCAACACCTACCTGATGTGCGGGGATGAAGAGCAGACGCTGGTGGACTATCAGCGAGATGTACTGCCGGAGTTTCTCTGACGCTCTCTGCTCATCGTTCTCCGCTCATCATTTTCCCTTCATCATGGCGTAGTAGGCGACGAAAGAGACGGCGAATCCCACAAACCACGAGTAGTCATACAGCGCGCGCAGGGAATCGACGATCAATCCGGCCAGGGCTGTGCCAGCTCCCAACGCCAGTGCGATCACCGCGCGCCAGTTGAAGCCACGCGAATATTCGTAAGTTCCGTTGCGAAGATATAAGTCCTGCAACACCAGTTCGCGACGGCGAATGACAAAGTAATCGCAGATCATGATGCCAGCGACTGGCCCAAGAAACGCCGCGTAGCCACCGAGCCAGCCGAGAATGAACGTTCTGTAATTCGAAAGCAGCTTCCAGGGCATCAACGCGATGCCCATGAAACAAGTGATGACTCCGCCGGTGCGGAAACTGATCCGGCGCGGCCACAGATTTGAAAAATCGTTAGCTGGCGATACGACATTCGCCCCGATGTTGACGTTGAGCGTGGCGAGCACAATAGCAACCAGCGAAATAACCACTGCGACTGGCGAATGAAAGCGGCTGAGCAGTTGCACGGGATCCCAGATTGCGGTGCCGTAGATCACGACGGTTGCAGAAGTCACGACAATGCCGACGAAGGCATAAAGCGTCATTGTGGTCGGCAAAGCCAGCGCTTGCCCGATGGCCTGCTCGCGCTGGTTACGGGCAAAGCGCGTGAAGTCAGGAATATTGAGTGAGACTGTTGCCCAGAATCCCACGGTCCCGTTCAGAGCTGGAATCAGAAATTTCAGGAAATCCGGAAAACTCGTGAACCGCGATGGCACAGAGAGCATCGGGCCGACACCGCCCGCCGTGTTGTAGGCCCAGCCAAGCAACAGCAGACCAACGGCAAGAAGAATCGGCGCGCTGATTCCCTGCAGTATGCGGATATATTCAATGCCCTTGAGCACGACCGCAAGATTGATCAGCCAGAAAATCAAGAAGCAGACGCCGTCGCGATGTGGAAGGTTCTTCCAGGCGGGTACGAGTGTCGCCAACAATGTGCTGATGGCTTCACCGCCAATCCAGGTCTGAATGCCGAACCATCCGCAGGCCACGAGCGCGCGCAGCACAGCCGCAATGTTTGCGCCCAGCACTCCGAACGACGCTCGCGCCAGAACCGGGAAGGGAATTCCATACTTCGCTCCGGGGTGCGAGTTCAGGAGCATGGGAACGAGCACGATCACATTGCCGAGAAAGATGGTGGCGACAGCCTGACGCCAGTTCATGCCGCCCTGAATCAGGCTGGCCGCCAGCATGTAGGTGAGAATGTTCACCGACATCGAGACCCAGAGCGCTGCGAAGTTGTATGTGCCCCAGTGGCGCCTCTCCGCGCTGGCTGGCGCGAGGTCGGGGTTGTAGAGCGAACTGGATTCGATGCGGGAGGATTGGACGGTTCGGTTTTCGTTCATCAACTAATCCGCCGCGGCCGGGGCTGCTTGATAAGACATGCTCTGTGTCGTTAATGGCCCGTAGGTTTCCGGACGGCGGTCGCGGAAGAACTGCCACACCTTTCTTACCTCAGCGATCATGTCGAGATCGAGATCGGCGACGACAACTTCGTCCTTATCGCGACTGGCCTGGGCGATGATCTTGCCACGCGGATTGCAGAAATAGCTCCTGCCGTAGAATTCGCCGATGCTCCAGGGTTTCTCGGTCCCGACGCGGTTGATCGCGCCGACAAAGTAGCCATTGGCCACGGCGTGGGCCGGCTGTTCGAGTTCCCACAGATATTCGGAAAGTCCCGCAACTGTCGCTGAGGGGTTGAACACAATCTCAGCGCCGTTCAATCCCAGAATGCGCGCGCCTTCGGGGAAATGGCGGTCGTAGCAGATGTAGACGCCGACGCGCGCGTACTTGGTTTCGAACACGGGATAGCCCAGGTCGCCGGGTGTGAAATAAAACTTCTCCCAGAATCCCGGATGGCAGTGCGGAATGTGATGTTTGCGGTATTTGCCCAGATAACGGCCGTCGGCGTCGATGACCGCCGCTGTGTTGAAGTAGACGCCGGGCATGTGCTCTTCGTAGACCGGAACCACAATGACCATGCGATGTTTAGCGGCGATTTTCTGCATCAGCCGTGTCGTCGGGCCTTCGGGCACGCGTTCAGTCAGTTCGTACCAGCGTGCGTTTTGCTCGGCGCAGAAATAAGGGCCGTAGAAAAGCTCTTGCAGGCAAAGGATCTGCGCTTTCTTCTTCGCAGCCTGCTCAATCAGCTTCAGATGCTTGTCGATCATGGCCTTGCGAATTTGCGCGAGCGGGCGCTCGGTACTGAGGGCGTTGCTGGCCTGAATCAAAGCGCAGCGGACTTTGTGGGCCATGGAGCCTCCGAAGCTTCAGGAGTGCGAACTGGACTGTCGAGGAACGAAACTATAGCAGATTGCGGAACGCCCAGACGCCTCGTCCGCGGATTGACAGCCGCTGGTTGCGCTCACTAGACTCGCCGTGCTTCGGAGAAAGCGAACACGATCATGGCAAAACGGCCTCGCATTGCGGTAGTGGGCAGCGCCAACATCGACCTGACCACATTCACCGACCGGTTTCCTCAGCCGGGCGAGACGATTTTTGCGCCGCGGTTTGATCTGGGCTTCGGCGGCAAGGGAGCGAACCAGGCCGTTGCCGCTCGCCTGTGTGGCGCCGAGGTGTTCATGGTGGCGCGTGTGGGCAGCGATCTTTTTGGTCCGGCGACAATTGAGAATTTCCGCAAGCAGGGAATTGATGCTACTCATGTGAAACAGGTCGAAGGACTGTCGAGCGGAGTGGCGCCGATTTTCGTCGAGCCCAACGGGCAGAACCGCATTCTCGTGGTGAAGGGCGCCAACGATGCGCTCAAGCCCGCTGACATCGACGCCGCGGCCGAGACCCTGAAGCGCGCTGACTGCATTGTGCTGCAGTTCGAAATTCCACTGGAGACGGTTTATTACACCATCGCATTTGCGCGAAAGCATGGCATCCGGTGCATCGTGAACCCAGCGCCCGCCCAACCGGTCGATCTGGCTGCGCTCCAAGGACTCGACTATTTCGTCCCCAACGAAAGCGAGGCGCAAGCGATCACCGGGCTGCCAGTGAAGAATGCCGAGCAGGCGAACACGTGCGCCGAGAAGCTGGTCGCTGCCGGCATTCGCCGCGCCATCATTACCTTAGGTGCGAATGGCTCGCTGGTGGCAAGCCGAGAAGGCAGCGAACACGTGCCGCCTTTTGCGGTGAAAAGCGTGGACAGCACGGGCGCAGGAGATGCGTTCATTGGCAGCTTCGCCGTTTTTCTCGGCGAGGGTGTCCCCGAGAGGGAGGCGGTGCGGCGGGCGAATCTTTACGCCGGATTGTCGACCACAAGCGTGGGCACGCAGAAGTCGTTCTACAACCGGGCGCAGTTCGACGCGGAGTGGGCGGCGCGAAGCTAGAGTTCTCTCTGCTATCGCTGAAGTCTGTGCAGTTCTGGAGAACAGAAATTGGCTAGCACTTTTCCACTAGAAAACTTCTTGACTTATTGATACTAAGCCATTTATAAGCCCTGTCTTGCAGACTTCAGGACACCTCCCGTCTTCCTGTGAGTAGGGAGGGTCTTTTTCTTTGGGGCGTGGTGCCACCGAAAGGGGTTCAGAAAGAATGTCAAAAAAGACGCTTGGCGCGTTGATCTTTTGCGTAGTCGTGTGCCTCTCCGGTTCGCTGCTCTACGGCCAGGCCACCGGCAGCTTTTCAGGCACGGTCTCGGACAATTCTGGCGCAGTGATTGCGGGCGCGAAGGTAACCGTGATCGCCGAAGCCACGAACGCGATCCGCGATGCGAAGACCGACGATACAGGCCATTACGTTGTTCCGTTGCTGAGCGTAGGCAACTACACCGTCCGCGTTGAGAATGGCGGATTTAAAGCCTCAGAAGCCCGTGGGATTCGGCTTCAGATCGACGAGCAGCGTGAACTGAACTTTACTTTGCAGCCCGCATCGGTCAGCACGAGCGTTGAGGTGAACGCGACCGAGGTTGCGGTCGAAACGGCGAACCCAACACTCGGCCAGGTTATCACTTCTGAGGAAGTCGCCGACCTGCCCCTGAACGGCCGCAATTTTGTGCAGCTGGCTACGCTCACCCCGGGCACGACGCAATCCACGAGCCCCGTCAGCTTCTTCACGAACGGCCCCAGCAGCGAGGCGGCCACGCGTGGTGCATTCTCGCTCTCCGTTGGCGGCTCGCGCGAACAGAGTACCGACTGGCTGCTTGACGGCAATGACAACAATCAGCTGGATGAAGGCGGCATCGGAATCTTCTCGTCGATCGACGACATTCAGGAATTCAAAGTTCTGACCTACAACTACTCCGCCGAATTTGGCGAGCGCGCAGGTCCCACCGTGCTGGTGACGACGAAATCGGGATCGAATCAGTTTCATGGTACGGTGTTCGAATTCTTCCGCAACACGAAGCTCGATGCCACTCGCTACTTTTTCAATTCGCCGCAAAAATTTAATCTGAATCAGTTCGGAGCTTCGCTCGGCGGCCCGATCAAAAAGGACAAGACGTTCTTTTTCCTCGACTATCAGGCGAAGATTCAGCGCGAGGGCGTTCCGTTTACCGGCTTCGTTCCGACGAAGCCCATGGTGACGCCTGACGCAAATGGCAATTACAACGAGAGCACGAATCCCTTTGGCATTCAACTCAACAATCCGTACACCCCGAAAGTGTTTAACTCGGTGGGGCTCCTCGTCCCAGTTCCCTTCCAGTGTGTAATCGCAACCGGTCTTCCTGAGACGCCGGTTCCTGCCGGGAACCCGAACGCCGGAAGCCAGCCTGTTGTCCCAGGCGTTACTCAGGATTGCAACATCATTCCCGGCAGCTTGATTAATCCAATTGGTATAGAAGTCGCCCAGCTTTACCCTCAACCTAACGTGCAGAACAATCCCGCCTTTAACTACGCTACCCAGCCGACTCGTAAACTCAACGGAGGTACCTGGGACGTCCGCGTCGACCATAATTTTTCCAACAAAGACTCAGTATTTGGGCGCTTTAGCTACGACCAAGCTACCAACTTCGTTCCCGGCGGCTCACCGACGTGGGCCGAGTGGACCGCTTTTGGCAGCAATCAGCACATTGAGAACCACGGACGCAATGCGGTGGTGTCGGAAACCCACATTTTTTCGTCCAATACCATTAATCAGTTCACCGGCGGCTACAACCGCATTTTCAATCACATTCTTTCCTATGGAGAGTTTGGCCCACAGCGTTGCGAGGGAGCCGCGTTAGGCATCCCCGGCTCAGACTTGAACAGCGTGTGCGCCGGTTATCCCATCAATGCGAGCTACCCAACCGATCTGAACCAAGCCACCAACGACTGCATCAGCTGCGGCATGCCTTCGTTTCAGATGAGTAGTTACTTCTCTATCGGTGATCGCGGTTATTCACCGTACCAAGGCGGTACGAATGTCTACTCGGCCGGCGACACGCTCGACCTGATTCGCGGCAAGCATGAAATCCGCTTTGGTGGAGTCTATCGTGCGAACGAAATGAATATAAGAAACAACGCGTTTCAAGATGGCTACATCGTAAACTTTGGCACGGTCAGCGGAGATCCCATCGGCGACCTGCTCCTTGGCAGTATGGGAGTTTTCGCGGCCCACGATCAGACCTTCCTGGGCGGCACAGTAGGCCGCCGCTACAAGCTGGTTCGCCCGTTCGTTCAGGATGACTGGCGCGTCAGCAGTCGTCTAACGGTGAACCTGGGGGTCGCCTGGGCTCTGGTAACGCCTGAAACCGAAATCAGGAATCGACAGGCGAGCTACAACATCGCAAATCTCACGTGGTACGTCCCCAAAGGCAGCCCGGGCTTGACTGGCTGCACGAACTGCATTACGACCGACGGACGCGTGGGCATCCAATTTGATAAGACTGCGGTCGAACCGCGCATTGGATTCGCATGGAAGCCGACCGCAAGCGACAACACCGTGATCCGCGGAGGATACGCCATCTACCATGATTCTTCGTGGGATCAGGGCGGACAAGGGTTGTGGCAGAATCCGCCGTACTATGCGGAGGTAGATCCCTTCACCGGTTGCTGCGGTCTTTCGAATGGCTTCCTTCTTCCCGTTGGTACGCCGTCCAGCACGACGGTCAACGGCGGTCTTGGCGCCATCTACACTTCACCGGTCAACCCCTCCGCTTACACTGGTTCCATTCAGGCGATGAATCCCAATTTTAAGCAGGGATCGGTTCAGCAGTTCAATATCAACCTGGAGCACCAGTTGCCGTTGAATCTCGTGGTTACGGCCGGCTACGCAGGGAGTCGCAGCCACCACATTCTGGTCAGCCAGTTGAACGAAAACCTTTCCCCACCCAGCGCATGCGGCGTTATCCCCGGTTACACCCTAGGGTGCAATTTTCCGTCCTTTCCGTACGCTGCAAACCAGCCTAACGGAGGATTCTTTCAGAATGTCTTCACTAACAACAGCGTCGGGGCCGCCCAGTACGATTCCATGATAATCAAGGCGGAGACCAAGAGCGTGCGACATGGACTCTACGCGTTGCTGGGCTACACACTATCCAAGAACGATGACTCCGGCCTGACGGATGGCTTGGGAACCAACCCCGGCGCCTTGTACTATCCGCTGCCAGGAACGGCAAAACTGGATTGGGGACTCTCGCAGCTCGACCTCACTCACAGCTTTACGGCCAGCGTGCTCTACGACTTACCGTTCGGCAAGGGCAAAGCCTACGGCAGTACCTGGAATGGCGCCACAAATGCCATTCTCGGAAACTGGTCGGTAAATCTGATTGAGCGCATCACGTCCGGGTTCCCGTTGTTTGTAGTCGATAGTTCCGATTCTTCGGGCATATTCTTCGACTACAACGGACTCACGGTTCAGCGTCCCAATGAAGTGGGCGACCCCAACAAGCCAGGGCAAGTGGCCGGCAATCCAAGTTGCAATGCCCCGGCGCGGATTCACACGATTCAAAACTGGTTTAATCCCTGTGCCTTTGAAACGGCACCGACGACCGTGGTGGGTGCCTTTACTTCTACGGCCTTCCTCGCTGGTGAGATCGGCACTGCGCCACGCGCGCCGGTGACGGGGCCTCGTTTCGTGAATACCGATTTCTCGCTATTCAAGGACATCCCGTTGTCCTTCCGCGAGGGAACGAGTCTGCAATTCCGGGCTGAATTCTTCAACTTGTTTAACCACCCCCAGTACTTCTTGCAAGGCGTGAGCGCAACCGGCGAGCAGGACATCAATACTCCATCGAGTTTCGGGGTAATCAACAACACCGTGAACAATCCGCGACTGATCCAGTTCGCACTGAAATTGAAGTTCTAGAACACACTACAGCTTGTTTTCGGGCAGACAGGAAGCGGTCCAGTCTGCCCGTTTTTTTCTGCACGGTTGCCCATTTTGGCGGAGTGAAGAAATTCATCGTTCCGCTCTGTGGGTGGTGGCACCGAAGTTGCGAACAGCATACAATGACGTTCTGCGAGCTTTCTAACTATGTCTCCCATTCCAGACGATCTTTCCACCGTGAAAGATGACATGGTCGCTTTCATCGAGGGCCACGGCATGCGCCGCTTCAACGGATTCGTGGATTACGAGGAAGTGCAGTGTGTCATGTGGGATATGGATGGCAATCCCGACGGCTGGAAGGATTTTGTCGAGCTGGCCAAGACCGCAAGCGCGCCTTTTCTCACCATGCATTCCTGGGCACTTGAGCGTGAGGAACTGGATGAGCTGGTCGAGCGCCTGACAAATTCTGAATTCACAGACCGTGACGACGTCGAGGACGCGCGCTGGCTTCGCACACATGCCGGCAAGGTCGGCTATCTGCAGCTAGGTTGGGCGTATCAAGGGACCATGTTTCTGTGCGAGGTCTCGACCGACTGGTACGACCGCTATCAGCGGCTGCTGGAAGTTTCCGACGAATTCGGCGGCCTCACCATGGATGAGCCCGACCAGGACGAAGAGAACTAGCCGTGCGCTGGGAGCTTCGCTCGGGAGATGCCGCGCAGATTCGCACTCTGGCTGCCGCCCTCGCTGATCTGCCAGTCCTTAGAGATCGCCGGTTTTCTACCCGCAGTTCCAGTCATCGCAATTCAAATCAGGAATCGGATCGGCTGAGAACAACGCTGGCAGGATTGCTTTTCCGGCGCGGCATCGCGGACGCCGAATCCGCTGCGAATTATCTCTCACCTTCACTCTCGCATCTGCATGCACCGGAGCAAATGACTGGCCTGCGTGCAGCGGTCGACCGACTCGACGCGGCTATCGAGCGTAAGGAACCGATTCTGATTTACGGCGATTACGACGTTGACGGTACGATGGCGGTCATCATCCTGAAGACTGCAATCGAGTTGTGCGGCGGCACCGCCGACTTCCACGTCCCGCACCGCATCCGCGAGGGCTATGACCTGCGCGGAGATGTGATCGAGCGCGCGGCCGCAGCCGGGATTCGGCTGATCATCAGCGTGGACATGGGCATTCGCGCTTTCACCCCGGCAGAAACGGCGCAGCGTTTGGGCGTGGATTTGATTCTGACCGATCACCACCTGCCCGGTCCCGACGGCGTCCCCAAAGCGCTGGCGGTATTGAATCCCAATCAGGACGGGTGCTGTTATCCCTACAAACAGCTCTGTGGGGCGGGCGTCGCCTTCAAACTGGCGCAAGGGCTGATGCAGCGGCGGCTAGACGCAAAGGATCACGCCAAACTTCTGCTGTCGTTCATGAAAATCGTAGCCATTGCCACGATTGCTGACGCAGTTCCGCTCACCGGCGAAAATCGCATCTTCGCGGCTCTTGGTCTGGAGGCGCTGCGCAAAGCAGTGAATCCAGGCCTGAAGGCTCTGCTCGAAGTAGCCCAGATTTCGGCGAATCGGCCGCCGACCTCGGGCGAGGTCGGATTCCGGATCGCGCCGCGCATCAACGCCGCCGGCCGCATGGACGTGGCCCGTGACGTCATCGAACTGTTCAGCGTAAAGGACACAGTGCGCGCTCGCGAACTGGCGGCAAAACTGGACCGGCTCAACACCGATCGCCAGGAGGAAGAGCGCCGCATCCTGCGCGAAATCGACGAGCGATTTCTGGCCGATCCGACGCTGTGTGACGCCTACTGCATCGTAGTGGATGGCGACGGCTGGCACCGCGGTGTCATCGGCATCACTGCGACTCGCGTAGTGGAGCGCTACAACCGGCCTGCGGTCGTGATTGCGCGCGATGGCGACGAGGCGTTTGGGTCGGGCCGCTCTATTCGCGCCTTTCACTTGCTGGAAGCAATCGAGTCGTGCCGCGATCTTTTTTCGCGCTATGGCGGCCACGCGCACGCATGCGGATTCTCCATGCCTTACGTGAATATTGCCGAGTTGCGCTCTCGTCTCGACGCCTTCGCCCGATCCCGCCTCACGCCTGCAGATTTCGATCCCGTTCTGGATCTTGACGCGGAGCTGAGTCTGTGCGACATCAACCCTGAATTGTTTCAGGCGCTGCATCTGCTGGAACCTTATGGCGTGGGCAATCCCGAGCCCGTATTTGCCGCGCGAGGCGCGCAGTTGACCGCGCCTCCACGCATTCTCAAGGATAAGCATGTCAAGCTAAAGCTGAGATCGGGGCCGATTTCGGCAGCTCGCTTGCCGTACCAGCAGGACAAAGAACCAGAACTCTCTCCAGCCGCCATCCTGGCAACGCCGCGATGCCATCCTGATGGCTCCGCGCTTCGCCGTAGTGAATTGGCGGCTGAGGTCGCGGCGCGCGGCGCAGCCGCAGAGCAGTCGAGGAATCCGGAGCTGCCAACGGGTCTCGCCAGCAAGATCACGTTCGACGCTCTCGGCTGGCATATGGCCGAGCGCCTCGCACAGGCTCCGCTACTCGCCGGAGATACACTCGACATTGCCTTCGCCATCGGCCACAACGACCATCCAGACTATGGCGGGCTCGAACTCTCCCTTCGGGATTTCAAACGGAGCTCCTCTAGCTGATCATCGAGCAGACTCTGCGCTCAAAACGCCGTGCGCAAGAATGACGCCAGTTGCCAGCCGTCGATATATTTGTATGGAGCCTCGCCGGTCGTGTAGTGGCCGCAGGGCAGTACCACAACCTTGTGGTCAAGATCTCGCCCGGCGAACTCATCTACTACTTGCTGCGAAAATTCCGGCAGGAACGTCAGATCGTACTTCGCGTAGACGATCAGAGACTTTTTCGGCCAGCGTGCGAACTGCCGGAAAAATGACATCGGACTGATTGCCAGCCATGCGTGGCGCAATTCCTCCAGATCAATCTTTTCTTCGATCCCCTGGCGAATGTGGCGCGTGGATTGCCCGTGCCACACCACGTCGGCAAAATACGTAGACGCATGATTGAATGCAGCCACGCGAATGCGCGGGTCATGCGCCGCGGCGAGAAACGCATAGCACGAACCCAGGCTCGTGCCCACAATCCCAAGTCGTGTGAAGCCTTGCTGCTCGAGCCAGTCGAGGCAGCAGCGCACGTCGATGACGCCCTGGCGTGCGGCGTCGAGCGTTCGGCCGATGTTGGCCGAAACGGCATAGTCGGCGCGGCGAATTTCGGCGGGCATGCGAATGTCGTGATACGGCATGCTCAGCCGCAGTGCCGAAATTCCCAGCAGGTTCAGCACTCGGCAGAGGCCCGTGTACGCGATGGCGTCGGAATTCCAATGCGGCAGCAGGACAATCGCGCGGCGGCCCTGCACCGGGAACCAGCGTGCATTCACTAAATTATTTTCGGGATACGGTGTCTTCACCGGCGAGGTGAATCGCAGGAACTCTGCAAATGTTCCCTTGACCTTGGCATCGAGCCGGGGATCGGGTACTTCGCGAGTGGAGAAAACCCGCACTTCGCGGCGTTCCACACGAAAATCCGACGGGCGCTCGTAGGAATAGAATTCGTCGCTTGCCGCCAGAATGCGACAGTTGTAGTCAAGGAAGAATTTTTCAGGATCATTCGCCGCATGGCCCGGCGAGAAGCCGTTTCGGCAGGGCCACTCCCGCGCCCATTCCACGCCCCATTCCAGTGGACGCACGACGCGATTATTGTCCACAGAGGCGAGCCGGTGCTCCCAGTCGTACATCCATTGTGCGTAGCGGGAAGGCATGATGACACTCCAGTGTAACAAGCAGGACGGCCTTGTTTCCGAGTCGAGGGCACTTAACGGTCGAAATCAAGCGTTGGCGGTCGAGGTTGGGCCACTGAGCGGGTGGACTGACAGCGATGAGAAGTTAGCTCACGTACCGGCGGGGCACGCGCTTTGAAATGTTGCAGAGAATCTCATAGGGAGAGCTGCTGGCGAGCCGCGCATGCTCCATCGCGTCCACGCTCATGCCGTCGCAGTTTCCGAGCAGGATGACTTCATCGCCCACGGAGACGCCGGGAATGCCGGTCACATCCGCCAGAGTCAGATCCATCGAGATGCTGCCAACGATCGGCGCGTAGTGCTCACGCACAATCACACGCCCGCGATTCGAAAGCTGGCGATTGTATCCGTCGGCATAGCCCACGGGAAGCACGGCCACGTGCGCGGGAGCTTTTGTCACGTACGTCCCGCCATAACCCAGCGCATGATTCGCTCCAAAATCGCGCAGTGACAGAATACGGGTTTTCCAGGTAAGGATCGGCTTCACTGGCAAACGCAGAGTGCCTCCGCTGACTTCACGCCCTGCACGCAGAAATGGGAGGTAGTAGCCGTAGAGGGCAATGCCGGGACGCACCATGCTGTTCGTTTTCGCACTGATTTTCTTGCCGCCCGCTCTGTTCTCCCCCGTCTGGTTTTCTGCCGCCCACGTTTCGCGCCGCGAGATGACTGCGCTCGTGTTGGCGATGTGGACCAGTGCCGGCTCCAGACCAGCCTGCCGCACCATGCGGCGCGCTTCAACGAAATTTCGCTGTTGCTCCGCCACGGAAGGCGCGTCCATGATCTCGGAAGACGCCAGATGCGTGGAGAGTCCCTCGAGTTCGAGATGCTTCGCGCCGCGCACCGCGTTGAGCA
Organism: uncultured Acidobacteriaceae bacterium; assembly: GCA_964407245.1. Classification (GTDB taxonomy): domain Bacteria; phylum Acidobacteriota; class Terriglobia; order Terriglobales; family Acidobacteriaceae; genus Sulfotelmatobacter. The sequence continues at coordinate 13,635 of CAYOUY010000434.1, read as the reverse complement.
GCGCGGGAAGCTGATCAAGTGCCACGCCCAGGCGCCCCATACCGGTGTCCACTTTCAGGTGGACGGGATGCCGCGCTACACCCAGCGCCGCTGCGGCGGTTTCAAGCGACTCGACCTGCCACGGCTCCCACACGGTCGGGGTCAGCCGCAGGCGCACGATCTCACTTTCTTCGCCGCGCCAGAAGCCGGTCATGAGCAGAATGTTTGCGCCGGCGCCGGCTTCGCGCAGCGGGATCGCTTCGTCGAGCGAGGTCACGCCTAGCCACTGCGCACCTTCGGCCTGGAGTGCATAAGAACATTCAACCGCGCCGTGACCGTAGGCGTCAGCCTTTACCACGGCGCATACGGTGACGTTTGCGCCCACATGTTTTTGCACGGTGCGAAAGTTCTGGCGCAGTGTGGCCAGCGAGACTTCGGCCCAGGTGGGGCGCGTCGCCGCGCGGCTGAGAATTTCTGCTGTGGTTGCCACTGTCGCGATTATAGCGGGAGTAGCCGAGGTCCTGAGGTTACGCAGGGGCTACTCCCGCATATCGACAAATTGAATGCCTGGCGCTAGTTTCCCGACAGCGTGAAGTTCACGGTGATCTGCGTCTCCACTTCAACGGGTTCGTTGTTCAGAATGTAGGGTCGGTAGCGCCACCGGCTTACGGCATCGAGTGCGGCCTTCACCAGCATGGGGTGGCCACGGAGAACCTGCAGATTCTCAATCGTGCCTTCCTTGCTGATGGTCGCCGAGAGAACGACTTCGCCCTGGATTCGCGCGGCTCGCGCCAACGGAGGATAGACAGGCTGCACGCGATGGTAGAGGCTGCCCTCCAGCATCTTCGAAGTGCGGAAGGTACGGAGCGACGCAGCTGGAGCAGCGGGTAGGATAGGCCGCGTTCCACTGATGGGCAAAGGAAAACCACCCGGAGCCCCCGGCAGCCCGATCTCCGGCGGGCCATCACCTCCACCTCCGATTTGCGGCGCAAAATCATCTCCGGCCGCTGAATTGGGCTTGTGCGATCCGCCGTTCCAGAGGTAGTGCGCCATCGCAGGGTTCGGCCTGACCGTCGCGCCTCCGCTGCGCGGCCGTGCCACGAGCGGGATTGGTGCTGGCCGCCCCATGCTGATCGGTGTGGAAACCGTCCGGGCAGCCGGCAGCACGACCGTCCTCAGCAGCGGCATCAGAAGCAGCAGCGTAATCATGACGGCCTGCAGTCCGAACGAAGTCAGCGTGGTGCAGCTGCGGCGCGCGTGCTGCGCCCAGGGGATCTCGAGCAAACTTTCGGCAAACATCGGATGCTCGAAGATGGTCTCTTCCAGCCTCGCTCGTTCCACCATGGTTTCCTCCCGCAGGGAACTGTTTGCTCATATGGACACCACGAGCGGCCGCACCGGCGATGCGTGCGCAAAGAAAAAAGGCCGCACTTTCGTGCGGCTTGCCGGAACTTTTGCGAATGAAGCGGTGTCCCTGTCCGTTATTTCGGCTGGTTCGACGACGGGGCTGTAGGCTTCGGTGTGGTTGCCGCCGGGGCCTTGGGCACTGCCGGTTTCGTCGCGGCCGGATTGGCCGGTGCAGGCACGCCCGACTGCACGTTGTACGCGTCAATCACGGGCTTGGTGATGTCGACTTTATCGGGGTTCCACCAGAGAATCGGGCTTTGCGGCCACGGATTGGAGGTATCGACGATGATGCCGAATCCGTTGTCCTGCGAATACTTCACGATCACCGGCGCCAGCTTCTGCAGGATACGAGTCGCGATTTCCTGCCGCTGATTGCCGAAGTCTTCCTGCGCGTCCTGCACGGCGCGGTCAAACGTCTTCTGCTTGCTCTCGATCTGCTTCTTCAGGTTCGCGGCAGCGTCGTCGTTCAGCTTGTCTTTCTGCGTGTCGAACTGCTTCTTCAGAGCCTCAAGCTCGTCGTTCTGGCTCTTGAGTTCGGCCTGCTTGGGCTCGAACTTTTTGGATAAGGTCTCAAGGTCGCGGGCTCCTTCGTTGCTGGCGAAGATGGCCTCGGTGATATTGATGGCTCCCACTCTGTTGGCACTCGCGCTGGCTGCGGCGCTTGTGCCGGTACTAGCGCCGGGCGCCGAAGGCAACGGATTAGCCGGGGCTGCGGTAGCCCCCGCCGGTGCCGCGCTCGAAGGTGCGGACGCCGTGCTGGTTTGGGCCGCCGCCGAAATCGCAAAAATCACCGCGATCGCCAGAAAGAGTGGCAACAACACTCTCACAGTCCGGTCGCACATGGATCGGTTAAACATTTTTCGCTTAGACATGGTTCGGTTGAGCATGGATCGGTTGAACTCCTTGGAACATACACGTTGTTCCGGGAATGAACTTTGAATATCGCTCTCAGATCGCTTCTTCAGTCGACGCCGGGCCGCACTTGAATGAGGTCTCCGCCGTATTCGCGGCCGCCATCGGAAAAGGCGCACCAGACTGCCAGCGTCATACGCATCGCCCTGTGGGCGCGCGCTCCACCCCTCGTTCGATTCCTAAGTGGTGTGGAGGACATTATAGAGACCTGGCTATTCGCGCGTCAAACATAGCCACGAGAAGCGAACCAGTACAGCAAACTCTGTCAAAACCGCGGCCTAGAACGTTGTTGCCACGGTAAACCGGAAAGTCTTGCGCGGCTCCCGCAACAGGAAATTCGGGGCATAGGTGTTCACAGCCAGGTGATAGGTATAGTCCCCAGCTGCACCCGGCGGGAACATGGAGCGGGTAATCGGTATCGGCGGTGTGGCGCCTTCGTCGAGCCGCAGCGGATTGTACGCCCAATAAATGCGGAACGGAGCATTCACGACGGGCAGAAACATCTGCAGTTCCAATCCCGTCGACGCGCGCGGCCTCCAGTTCGTCTGCCCGAGCACCTGTAACTGCTGTGAGGGTTCCGGATTCAAACGCGCATTTCCGGTGCAGTTATAGCCGGCGTCGAGGGCGGGGCAGCCAAAGTATGTGCTGATCACGGTGTCGTACTGAACCTGTGCAATCTGCAACTGGGAACGCCGAATGATCGGATCGATGCCGGTGTCGAGGAAGGGAGCAATGGCCACCGGGCCGGCAATCGTGATGCGGTATTCCAGGTTTGTCCAGATGCTCATGTCGCCGCCGGGGAACACAATCTGATCCACTGGGATGGGAACCGTCCAGTTCCCCTGGCGCGGGTTCAACGGATTCTTCGGGACCGGCGTTCCGTCCCGGTTGGTGAGGACGATGGCATTCGCATTCGGAAGAAACGCGATGGGCGAGACTGATCGGATGTCGAAACCGCGGATGTCGTTCTCGCCGCCCATATAAAAGCGCTGGAACGGCGGCGCCACGAGTCCGCCCCAGCCGCTGATGAACGACCCGTTCACACTGTAGCCGATCGTATTCCGCCTGTGCTGGACGGGATAAAATCGCTTGTATTGAATAATCGGGCGAACCGACCGGACGGTGCCGCCAATCCCGGCAAACTCGACGCCCGTCGTCATTTGGTGACCGCTGTGCGGCGAAATTCCGCTATCCAGAGTGTTGAACGAGAAATTGGGATAAATTTTGCTGGTAATGATGCCGTTCACCGCCACCGGCCCGGAAATGCCACGGAAGGCGAGGAATTCGAAAAGGTTTTTCGACGCCGTGCTCAAAGGCAGCAAGTTCGAGCGGTCCAACGAGTAGGTGATACCGACGCGCTTGGGCAGCCGGAAGGCATGGCGCAGAGGATAGCTTAAGGACGTGTTGAATCCCACGGCCGACTGTGAGTAGTTCTGCAGATTCTGCAGCACCGCGCTGGGAAGATTCAGCGTCTGCCCACTGAAAATCGAAAGTTGCCGCGCCTGGTCATACTTGATCCGATTGCCGAAGACCGAAACGCCGAACTGCAAAGGCCGGTCAAACATGTACGGCTGCGTGTATCCAATGAGAACATTGCGCGCCAGGTTACCCAGGCTCAACTGGAAATTGAAAGTCTCGCCCCGGCCCATCAGGTTGTTGGTCGAGTAGTTCACCCCGATGAACGCGCCCTCCAGCCCGCTGACGCCGCCATTGAGCCCAACGCTGTTCTTGCCCTTCTCGTGGACGTGCAGCGTCAGGTCCACCAGTCCGTTCTTTTCATCCAGTTTCTTGTCGGTGACGTTGGGATCGTCCGCTTTGAGCTGATCGAAGTAGGACAGCTGATTCAACCGCAGCAGGCTCATTTCCCAGAGGCGGGAGTTGTAGACGCCACCCTCTTCCAGCGCCAGTTCGCGGCGGATCACCTTGTCACGAGTGGTGGTATTGCCCACGAATTCGATGCGGCGCACGTAAAACTGCTTACCTTCGTCGACGTCGATTTCCACGTTCACCAGCTTCTTGTCTTCGTCGAAACTGGTGTTGGGCACGGGAGTGAAGTTGATGTAGCCGTACTCGCCGTATGCCTTCCGCAGATTCTCCAGACCCTTGGCGATTTTTTCGCGGTTGAATACGTCGCCATCCTTGAGCGGGAACAGGGCGCGCAGTCCGGCGGTATTGGTGATCGCCTTGTTGTTCTTGAAAGTAATCTTGCCCAGCCGGTACTTGTCTCCTTCCTCGACCGGCATGGTGATGTCGACAGCCTTGCCCGGCCCGGACTGGATCAGCCAGATGTGAAAGCCCTTGTGTCCGGTGTCATGAATCTCGGTCTTGGGATCGTTCACGACAACTTTGAAATAGCCGCGGTTCTGGTACTCGGCGCGCACGCGCTCCGTATCTTCTTCCAGCTTGGTGGCGTCGTAAGTCTTGGCGAACAGAGCTTCAAGGAAAATGGAGTGAGGAATGCCGATGGGCTTCAGGTTCTTCATGGCCGCACGCAGGATGCGGCTCTTTATGTTCTTGTTGCCTTCGAACCTGATCTTGCCGACCTTGACCTTCGGCCCTTCCTTGATCACAAACGTAATCCCAACGGCGGCCGGTGGAATGTCGCGCTTTTCCGTGCGGATCGTTGCGAACTGGCGGCCGTGCTCCGCCAGCAGATTCTTGATCGAGACTTCCGCCTTCTTGATGCGCGTGGGGTCGTACTGGCTTTCCACCACCAGGCCGACCTTGTCCTGCTTAAAGCGGTCAAGAATGTCGCTGGTCGAAACCGCACTGGCCCCAACGTAATTGATTTCCCGGATCGTCGGCTTTTCCTTCACTTGTACGATGATCCGCCAGCCCTTCGGCGTCTGCTCGCGCATGAACCGGATGTCTTCGAAGTAGCCGGTATTCCACAGCGAGTTAAAGTCGCGTTCCAGTGACGCCGGGTCGTAAATATCGCCGGGCTTGGTGAAAATGCGGGCCTTGATGGTGTCAGCAGGAATGCGCCGGTTCCCGTTGACCACGATTTCGGAGATGACGTCGCTTTGCCCCCAGGCGAACGTGGCGGCCACCAGGATCAGGCTTGTCAGCAACAGGCAGGCAGTACGCAGCCGTCGCCCCGTGCGGATCTGTCGCATCCTCGCTAAAAGCCACTGAAATGAAAGGGATGGGGCAAACACCAAGCCCCCGGCGCGGGCGCGTCCGGGCACAACAAGATTCTCCTGATGAAAGCGAAAAGGAATCGCTACGACCTCAGCCTCTGAGATGTAAGAAAACTGCCATTATACGGTAGAGCAATGGGAAGCGTCCAAAAGCACGGACGAGTTGTCAATTCCAATTGCGGACTTTGTCTCGGTCTTCGGACCTTCATTACCGGAGCACCGGATCACTGATCTCTGACCCCTGACCTCTGGCCACAGGCTAACTCTACCTCCACCAAGACGGAATAAAACGTCGCTGAGTTGCCCATGTCGGTAAGTTTTTCTGACGTGAGGGCGTTGATGCTCTGGAAGCCGGGCGTCATCTTGGCCCAATTCAGGTGAGCGGAGACTACGCCCGGTTGAACCTTGCCATCGACCCGCGCCCGCAGGAGCATCTCCCCGCGCCGGTTGAACACGCGGACGCGATCGCCATCACGTATGCCGCGCACTTCGGCGTCTGCGGCGCAGATTTCGAGCAGCCCGGGCTCTTCCATCTCCTGCACGGAAGGCAGATTGGAAAACGTGGAATTCAGGAAGTTGTCTGCCTTGCGCGCCAGCAGCTCCAGTGGAAGTCCATTACGGTTTTTCCCGTGGCGCGATTCGGTTGGCGGCGTAAACTCCGCCACGGGATCGAGCCCCTCGGCCTTCAGCGCTTCGTTGTAAAGCTCCGCTTTCCCTGAAGCCGTGCGGAAGTTGCCTTTAGCAAAGGGAAGGAAGGGTTCATCGGAACACGGAGGGACAGCCGCCCCCGGCTGTCGTGCTTGTGTGGGGCCGGGTCTTTGACCCGGCCGGGCCGAGCGAAGCCCAGCTTCGCTGCCCGACGCCGCAAAGTTAAATCTCGCATGCTCCCGCTCCAGCCTCTCGCGGCTCAGACCGTCCATCCACGGATCCTTGGAATCCAACGCCAGATCGATCATCTCGTCCACAGTCTCGCGGAAGCAGGCTTCTTCAAAGCCCATGCGCTCGGCCAGAGCGCGGAACACCTCGACATTGGGACGGCATTCGCCCAGCGGCGCAATCGCCTGATTCGACACCTGAATGTAGTAATGACCGTAAGCCTTCTGCAGGTCCTTCTGCTCGAAGAACGTCGTCGCCGGCAGCACAATGTCGGCGTAGTCGGTGGTATCGGTAAAGAATTGTTCGTGCACGATGGTGAACAGATCGGGGCGCAGCAGCCCGCGCACGACTTCGTTGTGTTCGGGGCAAACCGACGCCGGATTGCAGTTGTAGACGAATAGCGCCTTCACAGGCGGATCATTCAGAGTGTTGAGCGCCCACCCCAGTTTCACCATGTTGATGGTGCGAGCTTCGCGTCCCAGCGCGGTATTCATCAGGTCCGGACGCTTCATGGCTTCGCCGTTTAAATCGACAGCTTCGCTCAGCGACATCTGCAGGCCGCCGCCGACTTCCTTCCACGATCCTGTAACGCAAGGCAGCATCACGACCGCGCGCGTTGCCATTCCGCCGCGCTCCGAGCGTTGTATGCCGTAATTCAGCCGGATTACCGCAGGCCGCGTGGTCGCGTACTCGCGCGCCAGCCTGCGAATGTCGTCGGCGGAAATTCCTGTCCACTGCGCCACGCGCTCCGGAGGGTATTCCTTCACCTTTTCGCGCAGTTGCTCGAAGCCGAGCGTGTATTTTGCGACGTAATCGGCATCATAAAGATTTTCGCCAATGATGACGTGCATCATGCCAAGTGCCAGCGCCGCGTCGGTTCCTGGATTAATCGGCAGGTACCAGTCGGCGCATTCCGCGGTGCGCGTGCGATAGGGATCGATCACCACCAGCTTGGCGCCGTTCCGCCGCGCCTCCATGATGAACGGCCACAAATGCACGTTGTTGCCGTGGATGTTCGACGCCCACGCGATGATGTACTTCGAATGGCGGAACTGTTCCGGCTCCGTGCCCAGCTTCACGCCCAAAACTGATTTCAGCCCGGCTTCGCCTGCCGCCGAGCAAATTGTGCGGTCCAGTTGCGAAGCTCCGAGACGATGGAAAAACCTGCGGTCCATCGTGGACCCGTTGATCGTACCCAGAGTGCCGCCATACGAATAAGGCAGAATCGCCTCACTGCCATATTCTTTCGCGATCGCTCGAAAACGCGCCGCGATCTCGTCCAGCGCCTCATCCCAGGAAATCCGCTTCCAAACCTGATCGGCGCATGTAGGGACAGCCGCCCCCGGCTGTCCGGGCGCGGCGACGCTCCGCTGCTCCTTCGGCCCCTTCGCTGCAATTCTCCGCATGGGATACAGCACGCGCTCCGGCGAATACACACGATCCAGATACTTCACCACCTTGGCGCACAAAAATCCGCGCGTCACCGGATGCCCGGGGTCGCCCTGAATCTTCGTCGCACGCCCGTCCTTGACGGTGATCAGCACACCGCAGGCATCAGGGCAATCATGCGGGCACGCGGCACGGACGATCTGCTTCATCGTCCTTCGATTATACGGTGCCTTCCCACCCAAGCCGCGCCCATTGGAAGACTTGGGCAGCCAAATCACCTGATGGCGTTCTTTTGACCGGTACGGCGCGCGCTATCATGCTAAGTTCTTGTTCGCAGTCCGGCGCTTTCGGTGTCCTGCATGGCCCAGCAACAACAAGTCCCGAATACCGAATTACAACGCGCAGCGATGAAGAAGCTTGGCTTCCTCGCGGGCAAGTGGTCGGGAGAGGCGCGCATTTTTCGGGGATCGGCTGAACCTGTAGAGATGGCCCAGACGGAAAAGGCCGAGTATAGAGTTGACGGTCTGATTCTCACCATCGAGGGCATCGGCCGAAACAGAGTGGATGGAAAGCCCGTGCTGCAAGCCTTTGGCGTCGTTTCCTATGACGATGAGGCCGGCACCTATCGCTTGCGCGCCTTCAACGATGGACGCTGGCTCGAAACCGAAATGAAGCTCGCCGAGAGTGGAAGGGAATTGAGTTGGGGCTTCACCTTGGGTGAGATCAAGACTCATTCCGTCTTGTGCATGAACGACATGGGCGAATGGACTGAACTCCACGAAATAACAGTTGGTTCTCAACCGCCGCGGAAGTTTATGGAACTTAAAGTCCGCCCTGGGAACTAATTTTCGCAGAAAGCAAGAAGCGGACGGCCCGAGGGCCGTCCGCCAGTACACCTACCCAACAGGTTCAGTTGCCGGTTGGCTGCGGAGGATCCGCCACCCATCCCGCATAGAACTGCGGCGTTCCGCTCTCGGTCTGCAGCAGCAGGCCGCGGGAAACCAGCGGAATGTCCGTAGTGGTGCTCTGCAGCTGGCTCAGACCGCTCAGGTTGAAGAATGCCGTCACGTTGAACGTATTCACCGTGACCGGTCCTCCCACCAAATAACCGACCAGGCCGTTATTGTTGAGCAGGAAGCTGCCGGCATTACCATTCGTGATGGTGACGTTGCCGACGTCCAGCGTGCCGTACAGGCCCTGCAGCCGCAGCGAAATCATCGAGGGCGTGAACGTGCCGTTGTAGCTGCCGCCCACGAAGATCCTCTGTCCGACCACGACCGACGTGTCGTTGAACAACAGGCCGGTCAAGGGACCGTTGAAGAAGCAGATATCATACGAACCACTGGGTATGGCGCTGACGTCGATGGTCTGGATCGTGTCAACGTTGCTAACCAGGTCCGCACCTGTCTCGCCCACCCACATCGTGATGTTCTGCACCTGACCGGAGCTGTTGGTAGTCAGCGCCAACACGCGTCCGGAGAGGAACGACTGCGCGGTCGTGATGACCTCCACGCCGCTGGCCATCAGGCTGCCGTCAGCCTGGAATTGGCCTTGCACTCCGACGAACGCCGGTGCCGCCAGATCGTTGATGTTCCAGCCAGAATTGAATTGCGTGTCACTGTTTACATATACCGTGAGCTGCCGACCGTACGGCCCCTGCAGCAGGAATGAACCATTGCCCGTGTTCACCGAAACCAGCCCGCCCGTCAGGTCAGTGATCTGACCGTCGGGATCACTGGCGTGCGTCGCTTTGATGTAAATGACCGGATTCACCGCGATCGTGTTGTTGCTGATCACAAGGTTGCCGTTGCCGTCCGTGGCCAGCGAGTCGCGGATGTCCATTTCCATCTTCAAACCGGCCAGGCCGCTGGTACCCACCACCATCGCGGTGGGAAAATTCACGGTCAGCGTGTACGGGTTCTGATTGTTCGGGAACGTTCCGTTCAGCGTGCTGACCGCAGGAGCCGGAACCAGCGTCACGTAGTCGACCACCGGGTTGGCCAGCACGAACGTCGCGCTGACGTATGTATCCGGAGCTACGGAATTGAAGGCCAGCGGCGAGCGCAGGCCCAGCAGGCGCGCGAAATCAACGGTGGTCGGCGCCGAAATGACAGTTGCTGTCGAGCCGTCCTGGCCGTTAAGCGTTACGGAATTCAAAGTTACATTGAAGCCCACGACTGAGGCGAGCGGTGCATCCTCCCCCGTGATGAACACGCTGGCTTGCGAATTCGAATTCTGCGAACCTGAATTCGATCCGCAACCCAGCCCCATCAGGCTGAGCGCACACAACAACGCGAGAGCGAAGAACTTTTTCATGGCAGAACTCCATTGCGAAAAGGTTGTGTGAAGCCTTATTCGGGGGGAGCCGCGATCTGCTTCACGCACATGAAAACACACGGTTGCAGAGAATGTCGCGTAACCATGGAGAGTGTTACCTTCGCCTGCAGAGCTGAGCTAACTCACTGGATGGGAAGGCCTTGAATGCGGCACTGGCCTCGTGGACATGAACTCTTGGATTTCTTGCAAGCGCCTGAAAGCCAAGACGGGCGCGGGTTTCAGGTTGAGGCAGATTTCCAGGCCGCTTCGTTTTTGAGGAGGGTGCAGCTTTAGCCGTGCCACCAGCCGCTGCAGATTGGCCGGTTTTTCAGTCCCCGAGGGATCCCTCGCTCGGGATGACCGCTGCGGGCTCAGCTTTTAGCCTGCCCTGAGCAACTGAGCAAAGCGAAGTGGCCGAATGGGCCCGCAACACGCGGTCTACTTCATCTCCAGCACTTCTTTTTCTTTCGCCTTGCTCATCTCTTCCATCTTCTTGATTTCGTCGTCGGTGAGCTTTTGGATCTCGTCGAGCGAACGCTTTTCTTCATCCTCGGTAATCTTCTTGTCTTTTAGCGCCTTCTTGATCGCATCGTTCCCGTCGCGGCGGATGTTGCGGACGGCCGTGCGGTGCTCTTCCAGAACTTTGTGCAGATGCTTCACCATATCCTGCCGGCGCTCTTGCGTGAGCGGCGGAACTGGCACACGAATCATCTTTCCATCGTTCATCGGGTTCAACCCTAGGTCACCCGATCGGATCGCCTTCTCGATCGCGCTGAGTTGTGAAGGATCGAACGGCTGCACCGTAATCAACTGGGCTTCCGGAGCGTGAACCTGCGCCACCTGGTTTAACGGCATCTGCGCGCCGTAGGCATCCACTGTGACGCCGTCCAGCATGTGCACATTGGCGCGCCCCGTGCGTGTGGCCGCCATCGCCTTGCGGAAGTCTTCGACCGCCTTGTCCATGCGCGTCTTCAGTTGTACGTATGTCGCCTTCAGCCCAGCGATCGCCGCCATGGTTGCCTGCGCCATAGGGTCCACTCCCTGTTTCAAAAATCAAAACGCAGCATTATAAACCCAACTTCGTGCGCCGCGGATTTTCGCGGATGAACGCGGATCAAAGGCCGAGCCATGAAAAAGAGCTTTGGCATCCAGACCGTACCTGGCCCAGACGAGTACCTGACGACAAGCTGTTTGATTTATCCGCGTGAATCCGCGGCGTAAGAAGTTACGCGCTCACTAGCGATCCGATCCGTTCGCCCAGCACCACGCGGCGGATGTTGCCCCGCTCGTTCAGGCTGAAGACGACGATAGGCAGATTGTTGTCCTTGCACAGCGAGATGGCGGTCGAATCCATCACTTTCAGCCCCAGCTTCAGCACATCCATGTAAGTAATCTGATTGAACTTGCGCGCGCCGTCGACTTTCAGTGGGTCGGCATCGTAAATACCGTCGACCTTCGTTGCCTTCAGGATGGCGTCGGCCTTGATTTCCATCGCGCGCAGCGAGGCCGCAGTGTCGGTCGAAAAATAAGGATTGCCCGTGCCGCCGGCAAAGATCACGACGCGGCCTTTCTCCAAATGCCGGATCGCGCGCCGCCGGATGAACGGCTCGGCGACCTGATTCATCTCGATCGCCGATTGCACGCGGGTGTAGACGCCCTGCTTTTCGAGCGCGTCCTGCAAGGCGAGTCCATTGATGACCGTGGCCAGCATGCCCATGTGATCGGCGGAGACGCGGTCCATTTCCTTGGCCTGGTGCGCGACGCCGCGAAAGAAGTTTCCGCCCCCGACAACGATGGCGATCTGTACGCCCAGCTTGTGCACCTCGGCGATTTCGCCGGCAATTTCGTGGATCCGCGCCTGGTCGACTCCGAAGCCCTGGTGAGCGGCAAGCGCTTCACCGGAGAGTTTGAGCAGAACGCGTTTGAAGGCAGGGGTGGTCATGATGATGTAGCACGAATTGTCAGACTGGCGTCATCCCGAAGCCCCGCGCTTTCACCAGCAGAGCGAGGGATCTTGCGCGGAGCGAGGTCGCCGCACAGTGTACGAGAGATCCTTCGCTTCGCTCAGGATTTCGGCTGCGGACTCCCGCCGTCGCCTACGCTCCTGCTCACGCCGGGAAACGCCTCAAAAAAAGCGCCCCGCAGGGCGCCTGAATTACTCAGCTTTCTGTTCTGTCGGTTTTGTGATGGCGATGGTCTCGCCCGCGTCGCCCACCTTGAAGCGCGCGAAGCGGCGCACGGCAATGTTCTCGCCCAGCTTGCCGATCTTCGACGCGATCAGCTGCCCGATCGAAATAGTCTGGTCTTTGATGAAAGGCTGCTCCAGCAGGCAGACCTCCTCATAGAACTTTTCCATCTTTCCCGCGACCATCTTCTCAGCGATATTCTGCGGCTTGCCGGAAGCAACGGCCTGCGCCAGAAAGATTTCCTTCTCACGCGCGAAATCCGCTGCCGTAACGTCTTCCTTACGGACGTATTTCGGATCGCTGGCCGCGATATGCATGGCGATGTCGTGCACCAGTTCCTTGAAGTCGTCGGTGCGCGCCACGAAATCACTTTCGCAATTCACCTCGACGAGCACACCAATCTTGCCCCCGGCGTGAATGTACTGGGCGACCGACCCTTCGCTGGTCACGCGCGTCGCCTTCTTGGCAGCAACCGAAACACCTTTCTTGCGCAGGATCACGACTGCCTGCTCCATGTCGCCCTTGGCCTCGGTCAGGGCCTGCTTGCAATCCATCATGGGAGCCCCGGTCTTCTCCCGGAGATCCTTCACTTGTGCTGCCGAAATGTTCGCCATAGTAGTGCTCATAAGAGTTTCCAGTTTCGCGTTTCTAGTTTCGAGTGATTCCGAGACTACCCCACTGTTTCAGGCTACCCGAAACTCGAAACCTGAAACTCGCATCTATAAACTTAAACCCGCGCCGGGTGATCAATATTCCACGACCCGCGCGGGTCTGATTTTCAATCCCGGTTTGTCACTTCCCTCAGGGGCTAAAGCCCCGTTGTAGGATCACTCCAGCGGCGCGGCTAAAAGCCGCGCCCTTTCCAATCTATTTTTTCTAGTCGCTAGTCCCTGATCCCTAGCCCCGTCTGTTCTTGCTCGCGACTCAGGGCTCGGGACTGGTTACACCGTCTGGCTCTCGACCTTCGGCAGCTCCGCTTCTTCGTTCGCCACCGGCTTCTTGTGCGTTCCCGGTCCCATCACATCTTCCATGCTGATGTCTTCCGACGCGTCAACGGCGGCCGTTCCATCTGCCTCGTACTCGTCAGCCACAGCCTCTTCTGCCGCCTGCGCCTCAGTGGTCGCAGCCTGCATGTCGGCCACCTGCTTGTCCGTCATCAACTGCGCGCCTTCGGCGATCGACTCCGAAATCTTCGACGTGAACAGCCGGATCGCCCGCAGCGCATCGTCGTTGCCCGGGATTACGTAATCCACTTCACTGGGATCGCAATTGGTGTCGACGACCGCGACCACCGGAATACCCAGCTTGCGCGCCTCACGCACGGCGATCTGTTCCTTGTTCGAGTCGATCACGAAGATCGCATCCGGCAAACGGCTCATGTTCTTGATGCCAGCCAAATTCGCCTGCAGATGCTTGCGCTCGCGTTCGAG
>CAYOUY010000433.1:0-4640 GCA_964407245.1 uncultured Acidobacteriaceae bacterium | reverse complement strand
CAGCGCATGCATATCGCCTTCTACGACAAGAACCCCGTCGGCCGGTTGGTCACGCGGGTGACGACCGACGTCGATGCCCTGAATGAGATGTTCACCTCCGGTGTGGTCTCGATCTTTGAGGACTTCTTCGTACTCGCCGGGATTCTCGCCATCATGCTCTGCATGAACTGGAAGCTCGCGCTGATCACTTTTGCGGTGCTGCCATTCATCATCTTTGCCACCAAAATTTTCCGCGACAGGGTGCGCGATTCGTATCGGCGCATTCGCACCGCCATTGCCCGCATCAATTCTTATCTGCAGGAACACGTCAGCGGGATGGTGGTTTTGCAGCTCTTTAACCGCGAGCACAAAGCCTACACGCGTTTCTCAGAAATCAATCGCAGCCACATGGACGCGTACAAGGACGCGATCCTGGCTTACGCCACGTACTATCCCGTGGTCGATTTCTTCTCGACCATTGCGATCGCGTGTGTGATCTGGTGGGGTGGCCAGGACATCATCCGCAAGATTTCGGTGACTTCGCTCTCGTTGACCTTTCATCCACATTTTAGTGTGCGGCGCGTCGCGGTGGTGGCCTCGCTCGGCGTTTTGATCGCCTTCACCCAATACGCTATGCGCTTTTTCCGGCCGATCATGGACTTCAGCGAGAAGTACAACATTCTGCAGTCCGCGATGGCCGCCAGCGAACGCATCTTCAAGCTGCTCGATACTCCGGCGGAAATCGTCACTCCTGCCGTGACCGTCAAGCCCGATGGTCCCGGCCGCATCGAGTTCGATCACGTATGGTTCGCCTATCGGGATGTGCTCCCTGAGGGTGAGGCTGCAGGCACCGTCTCTGCGCATGTAGGGACGGCCGCCCCCGGCAAGGACGGTGTGGGGACGGGTCTTGGACCCGTCCATGCCGAGCGAAGCTCGGCTTCCCCCAGCGACGGCAGCGGAGCGCAACCCGACTGGGTCCTGCGCGACGTCACCTTCAGCATCGAGCCCGGAGAAACCATCGCCGTCGTCGGCCACACCGGCGCCGGCAAGACCACGCTCATTTCTTTGCTGCTGCGTTTCTACGATGTGCAGAAGGGCTCGGTTCGAATTGACGGCGTCGATGTCAAAGACATGGACCTGGGCGAGTTGCGCAGCCGATTCGGCGTGGTGCTGCAGGATCCGTTTCTCTTCACCGGGACGATCGGCGGCAACATCCGCCTCGGCACCGAACGCATTCAGGACGAAGACATCGCGCAGGCTGCCGAAGACGTGAACCTGGGCGATTTCATTCGCTCGCAGGCAGGCGGCTTTAACGAGGCTGTGCGCGAGCGCGGCTCGACACTTTCGACCGGCCAGAAGCAGCTCATTTCGTTCGCCCGCGCCCTGGCCCACGAGCCAAGAATTCTCATCCTCGACGAAGCCACGTCGAGTGTCGACACCGAGACCGAGTTCCGCGTGCGCGACGCGCTCGCCCGCATGGTCGAAGGACGCACCTCTCTCATCATCGCCCATCGCCTTTCGACTATTCAGCGCGCCGATAAAATCATCGTCATGCACAAGGGCCAGCTGCGCGAAATGGGCACGCACCAGGAACTGCTTGCCCATCGCGGCATTTACTACAAGCTGTATCAGCTGCAGTACAAGGATCAGGAGGTTGACGTAGCGCGGGCACCCTCGCCCGCGAGTGCTGGAGAATCGACCGTCAGCGCGGACGATTAGTTCATACCGAACCAGAACGAGGAATACACAACAACTGCGATGTTCGGACTCACGCCCAAACTGCCGATCACCGAAGAGAAACGCCAGTGGGTGAACGAAGGATTCCATCGACTGCAAAAACTTCTCAGCCGCAGCCGCATGCTCGAAGCCAAAGTCGTTGAACCCACCGCGGAAGATTTTCCCGACCCTTACGATAAGACGTCGGAAGCAGTTGAGAATCTCTTCTCGCGCGTTTGTGATTACATGCAGGTCGAGCGGAGTGGCATCAAGCTTGAGATTTTCCCAGACGAAACCGAAGAACTTAGAACGATGCTGCCTTCCTGGAGTTCCCGTGGAGGCAGTCATGCCGCCGGTCTTTACCTTCATGCGCTCGAACAGCAAGACAAAGATGACATCGACGCGCGGATGGTGGTCGCGATTCGCAGCACGATGCTGAAAGATCCCATGTCGCTGGTAGCCACTTTTGCTCATGAACTTGGCCACGTGATTCTTCTTGGCGGCAGGCTGATCAGCTCGGAAACCTCCGATCACGAACCGCTAACCGATCTGTTGACAGTTTTTCTCGGCCTCGGAATCTTTACTGCCAACTCTGCCGCCCGTTTCAAGCAGTTTCAGGACGAGCGGAAGATCGGCTGGTCCATGAACAGGCTGGGATATCTGCCGGAGCCCGTTTTCGGCTACGCGCTTGCCAAATTTGCGATGGAGCGCGGAGACAAGGCGACGTGGGCGAAACATTTGACTCCCAACGTCAAATCCGATTTTAGGAACTCGCGGGGCTGGCTGGAGAAAAATCCACAATATGTGCACACTCCGAAGCCGATCGGATAGTTCGTCATCTTAAATTTCCGCCGAACGTAGGCCTTACAATCTTCCCGTGCTCATCCTGATCTCAGCCGGCGAAGCTTCCGGTGAAATGTACGGCGCGCAGCTGATTGAAGCGCTGCGCCGGGCCACGGAACATGTAGGGACGGACGCATTCGTCCGTCCCGCAGGGCGGAGCCCTGCGCCTGCCGGCGCGAGCACAGACTCGGCGGAGCTTCGCTCCGCCCGGACGGGTCAGAGACCCGTCCCTACACAAACCGGACAGCCGGGGGCGGCTGTCCCTACATTCTTCGGCGTGGGCGGCGACCGCATGCGTGCCGCGGGATGCGACACCGTCGTCGACGCCAAAGATTTGGCCGTCGTCGGCATCACTGAGATCGTCAGCCACCTGCCGAAAATCCTCGGTCTCTACAAGCATCTGATCCGCGAAGCCGATCGCCGCAAGCCCGATCTCGCCATCGTCATCGACTCGCCGGCCTTTAACTGGCGTGTCGCGCGGCAGATGAAAAAGCGCGGCATCCCGACGGTCTACTACGTCGCACCCCAATTCTGGGCGTGGCGTCAGGGACGCGTGCGCCTTATCCGCGACTACATCGACAAGGCGCTCGTCATCTTTCCTTTCGAAGAAAAGTTCTATCGCGACCGCGGCGTGGACGCGACCTTCGTCGGCCATCCACTGGCGGATTTGCCGAACCCGACGATCAGACGCGAAGACTATGCCGAACAATTCAATCTCGATCCGAAAAAAAACTGGATCACGCTCATGCCCGGCAGCCGCGTCAAAGAAGTCCGCATGAATCTGCCAACGATCCTTGAAGCGGCAGTGCTGATCGGATCAGGGTATGAATTCCTCCTTCCGGTGGCTCCGACACTTGACCGGGGCTTTGTCCTCCGCCTTATCGATAGTGCTGCGCCTCAGGCGCTAAAGCGCGGTAGCCATGTTGACGCGTCAGCGGCACGAGTAAACTCGTGCCCTTCCCGAGCTGACCTGGTCGGTCGAATCAACCTCGTTCCCGAATCTCTCCCCGCGCTCTTTCACTCCCGCGCCGGCATCATCGCCAGTGGCACAGCCACGGTCGAGGCGGCCATGATGAACTTACCGTTCGTCATGGTCTACCGCGTCTCTCCGCTGACTTACCTGCTGGGCAAGCCGCGGGTCAAAGTGCCCCGATTCGCCATGGTCAACCTGATTGCCGGAGAAGAAATCGTCCCGGAGCTGGTGCAGCACGATTTCACCGCCGCGAACTTAGTCAAAAAGCTCAACGAAGTTCTCCCAGACGGTCCCGCCCGCGAGCGGATGCTGGAAGGGCTGGCAAGAGTGCGAACCCGCCTGCGAGGCCCAGCCGGCTCATCTGGCGTCGCCCAGCACCCCGCCGACCGCGCCGCCGAAATTATCCTTGGGCTTTTACGCCTCTAAACTTGTGCTCCGAGCAGCTTTTGCGTCAGAATCTTCATCATAGGAAATGGGTTACTCATTCCTGGGAGATTCCTCTGAATGGCGATTGACCGCCGGCGCCCTCCGCGCGTCCTGACCAGTTTTCTGCCCCTGCTTGCCGTCATGGCCCTCGCCGCCTCATCTTGGGCCGCGGAGAAAACCCGCATACGGGTCGATGACTACCAGATCCAGGCTGAACTCACGCCGCATCTGCACTCGATGACCGCCCGCGCCAAGGTCAAGTTCACCGCGCTGCAGGACCTGAGCGTCGCCGTCTTCGAACTGCACAATGATCTGCGGGTCACGAAGGTTCTGGATGAAAAGAACCAGCCGCTTTCAGCTGAGCGCGTTACGCAGGACTCGACCGTTCGGGTGCCATTGCCCGCCGGCCTGGCCAAAGACGCTTCAACCACGCTGACATTCGAGTATGAGGGCACGCTCGAAAGCGCCGACAACGGCCCCGTTCCCGGCCTGAAGCTGGCTTACATCGGCGACGACACCAGCTACCTGTTTTATGCCGGACGCTGGTTCCCTGTCAGCGGTTTCGGACTGAATCGCTTCACGTCAGCCATTTCGCTGACCATTCCAGCACACATGGTAGCGATCGGCAGCGGCAAAGAAACCGTCACCGAACACGCAGCCACGAGCAAGCCCGATGCGAGCGTTTTGCCCACAAAGACTTTCA
>CAYOUY010000432.1:0-4646 GCA_964407245.1 uncultured Acidobacteriaceae bacterium | reverse complement strand
GCAGCTTCGTATTGTGCTTCCCCCGCCTTGACGGCAAAATCTTGCTTTTTCCCATCGGGAAATGCGAACTGCCCTTTGGCGTCGGTAAGAAACACCGCAACCGTGGCGGGGTGGCTGTGCATGACCGATTTCTCGTGCGGGCCGTAGTGCACGCGCAAGATGCGTACCTTGTCATTCTCGCTTATTACCGTGTAATGCTTGGGATCGACCTTGACCGCATCTTGGGCCGAAGCCATCGGGGCCAGACAGAAGCACATCAACGCCACCAAATACAGCGCTAGTCGCACTCGCATGTTGCTCTCCTTGATCTGTTTTGTGGATCCCTTGAAAAGCTGCCCAACCTTACTCCCCTGCGTGTAGCCATGTCAATCAGGTGTACTGTCAACAGAATTGGGGCATAGCAAGGAGCGGTTCGCGATCAGGAACCGAATCGCAGGCGCTATTATGCGACGGCAATCCTGCTTGCTTCCCTGCAACGCTCAAAGTAGATAGCCGGCCGGCGAGCGGCACCACAAAACTTGCGCCGCTCGCGGACCGGTAGGCCGCGCAACAACTATCTGTAGGTGGCGTTGGTACGGGCCAGATAATCGCGGTGCGGGGTGAAATCCACCATCGAGCCAAATGCCGGGCCGCCCAGCGGGTTTGCTTTCAGTGCATCTCGCAGGGCCGCGTTGACCTTGTCCAGGCCTTCGGCGTTTGCCGCGATGTAGAAAACCCAAAACGTGCCAGGAGCTTCGGTGTGGATCGCCTCAGTGTCGATTTCGTACTCGTGGATCGCGCCGTCGGCCAGCATTTTCTCCATCAGCGGCACGATCATGTTCTTGCTGAGCGTGTCCACCGCCTCGTCCGGCGCGTCCGCCTTCAGCTTGTAGGAAGACCCGTGGGTGTACACATCTTTCCACGACCCGGAGTGCCAGTTGTAATACCGGCTGACGAAAATATTGTCCCAGTGTTTTGTAGCGCTGACCAAGACGGGAAGAGTCGGATTGCCCGCCTTGTAGAACTGGTCCAACACGTTGAGCAGCCCCGCCATGGACATGGCCGAAAACCAATCGTCGTGCGTGTCGCCGTCGGGCTGGTGAACCAAATTTACGTCGTTGCCGTAGGCGACAACCGTCCCGTTGGCCAGGGCTTTGTCCAGGATTTTCGCGTCAGCCGCGTTGGCCTTTTCCATTTCGGCCCACTGCGCTCGGGGAATATTCCAATTCCCAACGTACGAGTACATCCGCGGTTTTTCCTTCACCTCTGACATCTGCGCACCCGCCGGAACAGCCCAGAAAGCCGCCAGCGCCAGCGCACACACCCCTGCCAGCCCCCACATCTGTTTTTTTGTCATTTTCCATCCTCGGTGATTTACGCCAGGATTTCCCTCTTGCTATCCTGGGCGGCGGTAGTGTACACCAAACCGCTGGGCGAAACCTAGGAGAAAGTTTTGTTGCCGCGCGGGACGGCGTCGGCAGAATTTCTATTGATCCACAGCCCAACATGCGACAATAGAACTTCCTCATGAACACCGCCACGGCGACGGCGATTACACCTGACCTGATCCGCGAGCACGGCCTCACGTCGGAAGAGTATGAAAAGCTGAAGCAACTGCTAGGCGAACGCGAACCCACCATCACGGAGCTCGGCATCTTCAGCGTGATGTGGAGCGAGCACTGCTCCTACAAATCTTCCCGCGTGCACCTGAAGCGCTTGCCAACGCGCAGCCGGCGGGTGGTGCAGGGGCCGGGCGAGAATGCCGGCATTATTGATATTGGCGACGGCTGGGCCTGCGCTTTTAAGATCGAGTCGCACAATCATCCTTCGTTTATTGAGCCTTTTCAGGGGGCGGCAACCGGCGTGGGCGGCATTCTGCGCGACATTTTCACTATGGGCGCACGGCCGGTCGCAGTGATGGACTCTCTGCGCTTCGGTCCCATCACTCCAGCCCGGGAAATTACCCAAAAGGAGCTGCACAGAAACCACTCCATCCTCGACGGCGTGGTGAGCGGGATCGCCTCTTACGGGAACTGTTTCGGCGTTCCCAACCTCGGTGGCGAGACCAAGTTCGAGCCTTGCTATTCGGGCAATCCGTTGGTGAATGCCTTTGCGCTCGGCCTCGTGCGCAAGAATGAGATCTTTTACGCACGCGCGGCCGGTGAGGGCAATCCCGTGATTTACGTGGGCGCCAAGACCGGGCGCGACGGCATCCACGGCGCCACCATGGCGAGCGAAGAATTCAGCGAAGCCTCCGAGGCAAAACGCCCGAATGTCCAGGTTGGCGACCCGTTCCTCGAAAAACTTTTGCTCGAAGCCTGTCTGGAAGCCATGCAGACCGGGGCGATCGTCGGCATTCAAGACATGGGCGCCGCCGGGCTGACGTGCTCCACGTGCGAAATGGGCGCCCGCGGCCGCGTCGGTATTGAGGTGGAGCTCGACCGTGTGCCCCAGCGCGAAACCGGCATGACGCCGTACGAAATCATGCTCAGCGAGTCGCAAGAGCGCATGCTGCTGGTCGCGCAGAAAGGGCGCGAGCAGGAAGTCTTCCGCGTGTTTGAAAAGTGGGGACTCGATGCGGTCGAGGTCGGCAAAGTCACCACCGACAACAAACTGCGCGTGCTCGAACGCGGCAAGGTCGTGGCCGAAATACCCAATCAGGCGCTCACCGACAACGCGCCCGTGTACAAGCGCCCGCTGGCGCGCTGGGAGCCTCCAGTGCAGCGCGAGATGCCCCAGGAGATCCAACTCGGCGCCGTTTCCGATTTCACCGCGATCCTCAAGCGGCTGCTCTCCAGCCCGAACATCTGCGGCAAGCGTTGGGTGTGGCAGCAATACGACCACATGGTCCAGACCAACACGGTCGCCGCGCCGGGAGCGGGAGATGCGGGCGTAATCCGCATCAAGGGCTCCGATCGCGGACTCGCCATGGCGCTCGATGGAAACAGCCGCTGGTGTTATCTCGATCCGCGGCTGGGCGCGATGCACGCGGTCGCCGAATCGGCGCGCAAAGTGGCCTGTTCGGGCGCAACTCCGGTCGGTGCCACCAACTGCCTGAACTTCGGCAATCCCGAAAAACCGCACATCATGTGGCAGTTCTCGCAAACCATCGACGGCATGACCAAGGCCTGCGAAGAACTTGAGATTCCGATTACGGGCGGCAATGTCAGCTTTTACAACGAAACTCTAGGCGAAGGCATCTATCCCACGCCCGTCCTCGGCGTCGTCGGAATTCTCGACGACGTGCACAAAGCCGCCAAAATGCATTTCGCCGAAACGGGGCGCACGATCGTGCTATTGCGCGCCGGGGAAGCAGGCGATATCACCGATGCAGAGAGTGAGTTCGGGTCGTCGGAATACGCGAAGGAAATTCTCGGCACGTTGTGGGGATACCCACCGGAGCTCGACTCGGAGAGGGAAGCCGCGCTGCAGAGGGCGATTATTGAACTGATTCAACAGGGACTGGTCGATTCGGCTCACGATTGCTCCGATGGCGGCGTGGCCGTTGCGCTGGCGGAAAAGACGTTTCCGGACAACATAGGCGCGCGTCTGAACCTTGCTTCCCACGGCCTGCCCGCCGAGTTTGCCCTTTTCGGCGAAGATGCGAGCCGGATTCTGATCTCGTGCGACCCGGCTAATATTTCGCGAATCCAAGAAGTAGCGGATAAATACCGCGTTGCCGCCGACGTAATTGGCGAGACAATTCCCAACCGTCTAGAAATCTCGCTCGACGAAAGAGTTGTCGTTTCAGCGCACGTTTCTGAGTTGCGGGACGCTTATGAGGGCGCTTTGGAGTCGATGCTGCGAACGGATCCGGAGTTGATCGCAGCAGACTGAAGTTGGGTTTTTGCAAACGCTCTGCGGAGAGAACTGAAACGCTGAGAATGGCTATAGCTAATGGCTAACCGGAAGATGCTTCGTTCTGACAAATTTCATGACGAGTGCGGTGTCGTGGCAATCTTCGCCCATCCCGAGGCGGAAAAACTCGCCTACCTCGGACTGCACGCGTTGCAGCATCGCGGCCAGGAATCGGCGGGAATCGTCAGCTCCGACGGCCTGAGCCTGCACCAGCACAAGGCGATGGGCCTGGTGGCCGACATCTTCACCGAAGACGTGCTCACCCAACTGCACGGTTCGCTCGCCATCGGGCACACGCGCTACTCGACCGCCGGCGATTCCGCGCTCTTGAACGCTCAGCCGATTCTGGTGCAATCGAACAAAGGGCCCATCGCGCTGGCGCACAATGGCAACCTGGTGAATGCCAGCCAGATTCGCCAGCGGTTGGAACATCAGGGATCGATTTTCCAGACCAACAGCGACACCGAAGTCATCGTTCATCTCATCGCGCTTTCCCGCGAGCACACTCTTCCTGAAGCCATGGCCGACGCGCTGCGCCGCGTGGAAGGCGCATTCTCGCTGGTCATGCTGAGCGCCGACCGCATCTTTGCCGCCCGCGATCCGCGCGGCTTCCGGCCGCTGGCCATGGGCCGCATTCGCGCGGTGGAGGGCCACAAGCGCGACACGATCGTCTTTGCCTCCGAAACCTGCGCCTTCGATCTGATCGGCGCTATTTACGAGCGCGACGTGAAACCCGGCGAACTGGTTATCGTTGGCTCCGAAGGCGTCAGCTCGCGTTTCTATTCGTCATCTCCGGCGCTGTCGAGCTG
>CAYOUY010000431.1:0-4174 GCA_964407245.1 uncultured Acidobacteriaceae bacterium | reverse complement strand
CGACATTTCGATTCTCGAAGTCGGCGAAGGCGTGATCGAAGTCAAAGCCACCAACGGTGACACCCACCTGGGCGGCGACAACATCGATCAGCGCCTGGTCGATTGGCTGATCGACGAATTCAAGAAGGACGAAGGCCTCGACCTCCGCGCCAAGGGCAACGAGATGGCCCTGCAGCGTCTGCGTGACGCAGCGGAGCGGGCCAAGATCGAGCTCTCCACAACCATGGAGACCGAGATCAACCTGCCATTTATCACGGCCGACGCGAGCGGCCCTAAGCACCTGGTCAAGAAGTTAACCCGCGCAAAGTTCGAGTCGATGGTCGAAGACATCATCCAGCGCTCGGTCGGGCCGTGCAAGCAGTGCATGAAGGATGCGGGCGTCGACACGTCGAAGATCAACGAAGTCGTGCTCGTCGGTGGACAGACGCGAATGCCGCGCATTCAGGCGCTGGTGAAGGAGCTGTTCGGTAAGGAAGGCAACAAGAGCGTGAACCCGGATGAAGTCGTGGCGGTCGGTGCGGCCATTCAGGGTGGCGTGCTCAAGGGCGAAGTGAAAGACCTGCTTCTGCTCGACGTGACTCCGTTGACGCTGTCCATCGAGACGCTGGGCGGAGTTTCGACG
Source organism: uncultured Acidobacteriaceae bacterium (assembly GCA_964407245.1). Classification (GTDB taxonomy): domain Bacteria; phylum Acidobacteriota; class Terriglobia; order Terriglobales; family Acidobacteriaceae; genus Sulfotelmatobacter. The sequence goes on along the minus strand of CAYOUY010000431.1, from coordinate 3,552 downwards.
CCAATGATTCCACGCAACACGACGATTCCGACGAAAAAGACGGAAACGTTTTCGACCGCGGCCGACAGCCAGACCTCAGTTGAAGTTCACGTGCTGCAGGGCGAACGTCCGATGGCGGGGCAAAACCGGACGCTCGGCAAGTTCCACTTGACCGGAATTCCACCGGCTCCACGCGGCGTGCCGCAGATTGAAGTCACGTTCGACATCGACGCCAACGGCATTCTGAACGTGACCGCGAAGGACATGGCCACGCAGAAGGATCAGAAGATCACGATCACGTCGTCTTCGGGATTGTCAAAAGAAGAAGTCGAGCGCATGGCGAAGGAAGCCGACGCCCACGCGGCCGAAGACAAGGCCAAGCGCGATGAGATCGAAGCCAAGAACCAGCTCGACTCGATGGTCTACAACATCGAGAAGATGCTGAAAGAGCACGGCGACAAGATCTCCGGCTCCGAGCGTGGCGACGTGGAGAACGCTCTCGCCGACGCCAAGAAAGCGCTCGAATCGAACGACAAGTCGCAGATGGATCGCGCTCGCGAAACGCTGACCCAGGCCTCGCACAAGCTGGCCGAGCAGATGTACAAGGCAGCGCAACCGGGCTCCGGAGGGGGTCCAGGAGCAGGCGCCGGGCCATCCGCTGGAACTGGCCCGCAACCGGGCACGAACGGCGGCAGTCAGAAGAAGGACGAAGGCGTGATCGACGCCGAGTACGTGGACGTCGAAGACAAGAAATAAGAAAGGCGGCGAAAATGGCAGGTGTGTGGGGAGTTTATCGGATCGAGAGCAGGCCGGTTGGAGAGTTGGGACTTATGGGGCCTGGCCACGTCGTCCCCGTAATCTCAAAGGTTGATCTTTGTTCCCCACTTTTCCGCTCGAGGGACGCCGCTGAGGAACACGCTCGCGGATTGCAAGAGAGAGATTCCAACGGCGATCACTACTCCGTTCAGGAACTGCATGGCACATAGGCGTTTTCTCTTCAACTTTGCGGAGGGCTTGTCATCCTGAGCGGAGTTGTTGCTTCGCGAACGCGAAGCAACCGCGGAGTCGAAGGACCCCTTACCTGTATGCGGTGAGCATAAACCTCGAAGGGCATTCTCACGATGCCGCGTCTCGGGTGAAAACTCCTTGACAGGCCGGTGATAGTGCTAGCAAACATGGGGTCCTTCGCTTCGCTCAGGATGACAGAAGTATGGTGTTGTGATGAAGGACCACGAATACTTCGTGTACATCATGTCCAGCCGCTCGGGTACGCTGTACATAGGCATCACAAACAGCATTTATCGCCGCGCGCTCCAACACAAGCGCGGTGAGATTGAAGGCTTTGCCGCGAAGTACGCCTGCAACCGCCTTGTCTATTACGAGGGCTTCGACGACGTTCACAAAGCGATCGGGCGCGAAAAGCAACTGAAAGGTTGGACACGAGCAAAGAAGATTGCCTTGATTGAATCGAAGAATCCCCGCTGGGAAGATTTCGCTGAGAAATGGGGAGCGCGGATGGCCTTCGCCGGCGAATCGATCAGAGAACGCTAGATGCCCACCACCCCCAAAAAGGACTACTACGAGATCCTCGCCGTGAAGAAGGCCGCCTCGGCCGAGGACATCCGCAAGGCATTTCGCAAGCTCGCCCGCAAGTACCATCCTGACGTCAATCCTGGGGACAAATCGGCGGAAGAGAGGTTCAAGGCCATTTCCGAAGCCAACGACGTTCTCTCGGATCCCAAGAAGCGCAAAATCTACGACCAAGTCGGCTTCTACTCCGACAACATCGATCCAGCCACGGCCGAGGCCTACGCCCGCGCCGGAGCCCAGGGCGGAGGCTTCCCGGGAGGCTTTCCCCGTGGCTTCCCCGGCAGTGCTCAGCCAGGAGGTCAGGGCGGGGTTCCCTTCGATTTCAGCGGATTCGATTTTTCCGACATGATGGACAGTGCCAACGCCGGCCGCAGCGCCAAAACCTCGGGCGGCAGCAGCTTTCGCGATATTTTTTCCGGAATCTTCGGCGGCGGTCGCGGCGCGGCTCATGCTGAAGAAGGCCCCGAACCGGGCGCCGATCTCGAATATCAGGTCAACGTTCCATTCTGGACGGCGATTCGCGGCGGCGTTATGCGGCTGAACATCACGCGCCAGGACGTCTGCCCCCAATGCCATGGCAATGGAGAACTGGAGTCCCCAGGCAAGTGCCCGGAGTGCGGGGGCAGCGGGCAAATTACCCAGACCAGCGGGCGGATGAAGTTCAATGTCCAATGCCCGCGCTGCCACGGCACGGGCAAGAACCTGACGACCTGCCCCACTTGCCACGGCGAGGGCACGGTAGGCAGGACGGAGCCGCTCGAAGTACGCATCAAGGCCGGCACGCGCGATGGCCAGCGCATCCGCCTTCCGGGAAAAGGCAACGCCGGTTCGCATGGCGGCCCTGCTGGCGATCTCTACGCGATCATCCGCACCGAATCGCACCCTGTTTTCCGCCGCGACGGCGACGACATCTATCTGACTGTTCCTGTAAACGCCACCGAAGCCGCGCTCGGCGCAAAGATCGAAGTGCCGACCATCGACGGCCGGGCGCTGCTGAAGATTCCTCCCGGTACCCAGTCCGGTCAGAAGCTGCGCCTGCGGGAGAAAGGCGTGCCGTCGGCCACCAAAGAAGGCGTGCGCGGCGACGAGATTGTCGAAATCACCGTGCATGTCCCCATGCCGCGCGACGAGCGCACCAAGGAACTGCTGCGTGAGTTGGCGAAGCTGAACCCGGAGGACCCGCGGGCGGAATTGTGGAGTAAAGTGTAGCTCGACAAATAGCCTGCATTCCCTCGTACCCTCTGTGGTGAAAGCTCTGGCGTGACTCTCGTACCAGCCCGCCCGCTCACAAAAATTTTCAAAAAAACTGAAAAATATCTTGCATCTGTGGAAATTTGCCGTAATCTCACTAGTGCGAACTAACTTCGCCGAAATGCCCGGGAAATCGCATGGTTCCGGGAGCCGCGGAAAAGAAAGTCTTCATTTCGAAGACTCAAGGGAGACGCAGTGGTGAGAGTGAGTCGCTTGAGGAGGCAGCCATAGAAATTGGCAACAGCTAGCTCGCCACGTCAACAACTCGATAACCCCCAAACCCTCGCCGCAGTCCCTGACCGGAACGGATCTTCCCCAACCGGATCTTCCCAAACGAAGCTTGCGCCGAAGAAATTCGTCCGCCTGACGCTTTGGCCGCTGGTGGCCGCCACTTTCTTTATGGTGTCGGGCGGGACTTATGGCACGGAAGACATCGTGCATGGCGCCGGCTACGGACGCGCGATTCTAATTCTGCTCATCACGCCGCTGCTCTGGAGCCTGCCCACAGCCTTCATGATCGGCGAGCTTTCCAGCGCGCTGCCCCACGAAGGCGGTTACTACGCCTGGGTGCGCCGGGCCATGGGCAACTTTTGGGGATTTCAGGAAGCTTGGCTGTCACTGGTTGCGTCCATTTTCGACATGGCAATCTATCCCACGCTGTTCGTGGCCTATCTCACGCGCATGTTCCCCTGGTTTCAGGTGAACAATCGCGGGTGGTGGGTTGCGCTGGCG
>CAYOUY010000430.1:0-30725 GCA_964407245.1 uncultured Acidobacteriaceae bacterium | reverse complement strand
TAGGCAACGCCCACAAAGATAAGGTGAAGCTTACCTTTTCCCACGGGGCGCAACTCCCAGATCCTGACAAGCTCTTTAACGCCGGCCTCCAAGGTAACCAGTGGCGAGCGATCGATTTTCTCGAGGGCGATGAGATTGACGATCGTGCTCTGAAAACTCTCGTCCGTGCCGCCGTTGATTACAATCAGATCAAATTGAAGAAGAAAGCGCCTGCGGGTAGTCGAGCGAAAACGCATAAAAGTAAAAAGTGATGAAACTCCAGCTTTTTCTCCCCAATTCTGTTTGCTGCAGAAAAAAGGGGGCGCTCCTAGGCGGGGGTATAATGGCGGGCGCGTGGGGCTCACCTCTGGCTCAAGACTCGGGGCGTATGAAATCCAATCGCCGCTGGGCGCTGGCGGCATGGGGGAGGTGTATCGCGCCACCGACACGAAACTCGGCCGCGACGTAGCCCTCAAGGTGCTGCCCGCCGAGATGGCGCACGATGCCGAGCGGCTCGGGCGGTTCCGCCGAGAGGCGAAAACCCTCGCACAACTCGACCACCCGAATATCGTCACGATCTACTCAGTGGAAGAGTGCGACGGCGTCCATTTCCTGACCATGCAACTGGTCGGCGGTCAACCACTCGACCGCCTCATCCCGCAAGATGGCTTGCCGATCGAGCGCATCGTCGAGATCGGGAGCGCGCTCGCCGACGCGCTGGCGGCGGCTCATGAGAAAGGCATCGTTCACCGTGACTTGAAACCAGCCAATGTCATGGTCAGCAACGAGGGCCGCGTCAAGGTGCTGGATTTCGGACTGGCCAAAGATGTGCGTACGGCGAACCACGGGGACGCCACGCTGACCTCGGCCGGCCAGACGCAGGTAGGCGTGGTGATGGGGACGCCAGCCTATATGTCCCCCGAACAGACTTCCGGCCGCCCGCTCGACCATCGCACGGACATTTTTTCGCTAGGCGTGGTGTTGCACGAGATGTCGACGGGCCGCCGTCCGTTCGAGGGGACTTCTTCTGCGGAACTGGTCTCGGCGATTCTGCGCGATACCCCACCATCGGTTACAGATTTGCGATCCGATTTGCCGGGCGACCTGGCGCGCATCATCCGGCGCTGTTTAGAGAAGGACCAGCGCCACCGCATGCAGACGGCGCGCGATGTCAGCAACGAGTTCCGCGACCTGGTCCGGACCACCACTCGACCTGCGCCGGTTTCTTCATCAACTGCACGGACCGCTGTTGCTGCCGACTCTGGCACCGCACGAGCTGCCGTCCGGGAAGATGAAGGTTTCTGGGTAGCCGTCTTGCCACTCAAGTACGGCGGCGGCAAGGCGGATCTGTTAGCGCTGGCCGAAGGATTATCGGAAGAGGTCATCACCGGGCTTTCGCGGTTTTCCTACCTCAAGGTAATTGCCCGCAGTTCTACGGCACGCTATGCCGGTCAGTCTGTGGATGTCCGCGGCGCCGGCAAGGAGTTGAATGCGCGCTACGTGATGGAAGGAACGCTTCGCCAGGCCGGCAGCCGGTTGCGGCTGGCCGTCCAGCTCATCGACACGGTTTCCGGAGCGCATCTCTGGGCGGAGAACTATGAGCGGACGTTTAGTCCCGAGGCGGTGTTCGAGTTACAGGACGACCTGGTTCCGCTCATCGTCTCGACCGTGGCTGACATCAACGGAGTGCTGCCTCGCAGCATGAGCGAAGCTGTCCGCAAGCATACTCCGGGAGACTTGAGTCCTTACGAAGCGGTCCTGCGCAGTTTCGGATATTTCGAGCGCGTCACCGCCGAAGAACTCAACGCAGCAATGGCCGGGCTCGAGTCGGCAGTGCAGAAGGCTCCGACGTATGCCGACGCGTGGGCCATGTTGGCGTTGCTATCAGTCCAGGGATACGCGCAAGGCTTCGGCCCGACGGCGGATTCATTAAATACGGGCGCGGCAGCGGCCCGGAAAGCGGTTGAGACGGCTCCCGCCAACCATCTCGCCTGGTTCAGCCTTTCTCAGGTGTTGTTCTTTCAGAAGGAGTTCCGAACCTTCCGCAATGCGGCGGAACGAGCGCTTGCGCTGAACCCGATGGACAGCAATTCTCTTGCGTTCCACGGAGAGATGCTTGCTTATTCCGGCGACTGGGAGCGGGGCATTTCGCTGGCGGAACGAGCCCGGCAACTCAACCCCCATCACCCCGGCTGGTACTGGCACGTTAACTTCAACCACGCATACCGGCAGCACGACTATCGCACCGCTCTCGAAATCGCGAGCAAAATGAACCAGACGAGCAATTGGGGTGCACATCTGCTGACGGCTGCAGCCTGCGGACAGCTGGGCGACCGCGAAGGAGCTGCGAGAGCATTGCGCGAAGTGTTGCAGCTCCGGCCAGACATCGCTGCTGCGATACGTCCAGACGCAGACAAGTGGTTCGACGCCGAGCACGCGGCCCATCTTTTGGAAGGCTTGCGCAAAGCGGGGCTGGAGATTCCGGAAGCGGGCGGCGCCGCTGAAGTCTCAGCTCCGGCCGCTGCGACAACACAAAAGAGTCAGAAGCGTGATTCCGGGGCGGCCCGGGCGGACGAAGGCTTCTGGGTTGCCTTGCTGCCATTCAAGTACACAGGCAGCAATGCAGACCTTAAGGCTCTTGGCGAAGGATTAACGGAAGAGATCATCACTGGCATGTCGCGTTTCTCCTACCTGCGCGTGATCGCCCGCGGGTCGACGGCGAAGTATTCGAGCGAATCCGGAGACGTCCGGGCCATCGGCAAAGAACTCGGCGCGCGGTATGTCATGGAGGGCAGTTTGCGACAGGCCGGCTCCGCCATTCGTGTTGCGGTACAACTGGTGGACGCAACCACCGGCGGTCATTTGTGGGCGGAGACCTTCGAGCGCACTTTCCGGCCGGACGAGATTTTCGCCCTGCAGGATGAGCTTGTCCCGCGCATCGTTTCCACCGTCGCCGACCAGCACGGGATTCTGCCGCGCAGCATCGGCGCCGCAATCCGCAGAAAGAGTGATGACCAGGTCAGTCCCTACGAGGCGGTGTTCCGCGTCTTCAGTCTGCATGAAACGATGACAGCGCGGGAACATGCCGACTGCCGGGACCTGCTTGAGCGCGTCGTGCGGGATGCGCCCGATGCCGCAGATTGCTGGGCCATGCTGGCGACTCTCTACTCCGATGAGGATTGGTTCGGATTCAACCTTCGACCCGACCCGCTGGGACGGGCGGCGGCGGCTGCGCAGCGAGCGACGGAACTGGCGCCCGCCAGCCTGCTCGCAGTTCAGGCTCTGGCGCAGAGCCTGTTCATGCGGCATGAGTGGCAGGCCTTCCGACCCGTGGCCGAGCGCACCATCGCGCTCAATCCCATGGAGGGCGCGACGGTGGCGCTGATGGGAATCCTGCTGGCTTGTTCCGGAGAATGGGAGCGGGGCTGCGCCGTGGCCGATTCCGCCATGCGGTTGCATCCGAACTTCCCCGGCTGGTACTGGCTGGCCAAGGTTTTCAACGCGTACCGCGCGCGCGACTACCGTGCCGCCATTGATGCCGCTGTGCGCATCCAAATGCCGGGCTACTTCTGGACTTCTGTTGTACTCACGTCAGCGAACGGCCAACTTGGCGCGAGGGAGGCCGCGCAGAAAGCTCTCCGGGAATTGCTCGCGGCGAGACCGAACTTTGCCGCCGGCCCGCGGCAAGAGTTAGAGAAATGGTTTGAGCCGGAATTGGCCGAGCACTTCATCGATGGCCTGCGCAAAGCGGGGCTGCAGATTCCGGAGCCCCAAAAGCAAGGGCCGAGCGGATCCGTTTCCGTCGCGCCCTCCATCGCCGTGCTGCCCTTCGCCAACATGAGCGACGACAAAGATCAGGACTACTTCTCCGACGGCCTCGCTGAAGAGATCATCAACCTGCTCGCGCAGATTCCCGAACTCAAAGTGATCGCCCGTACTTCGGCCTTTGCCTTCCGCGGCAAGGAGCAGGACATCCGCGGCATCGCCGAAAAACTCGGTGTAAGCACGGTTCTTGAAGGCAGCGTGCGCCGGTCGGGAAGCCGCATTCGGGTTACCGCGCAGCTGATCAACGCCGCGGACGGATCGCATCTCTGGTCGGAGCGTTATGACCGCGAACTCAGCGACATCTTCGCCGTGCAGGATGAAATCTCGGCCGCGATCTCGAAAGCATTACGCCTCAAGCTGTCACGCGAAACTGCTCCCCAGCGCTATACGCCGAAACTCCCGGCCTATGAGGCCTATCTGAAGGCCCGGCATCTGCAGGCCAAGGTTACGCCGGACTCAATGGAACTGGCCCGGAAATTCTATGAGCAGGCGTGCGAACTCGATCCCGGTTTTGCCATGGCTCATGTTGGGCTGGCGTTTTATTGGCATTGCCTGGCACATTTTGCCCGGCGCTCTGCGCATGAATGCGTAGCTGCGACGCGGGCTGAAATCCAGCGCGCATTGGAAATCGATCCATCGCTACCGGAGGCCCATGCGGTCCTGGGTTACGTGGCAGCGATGTATGACATGGACTGGACGGCGGCGGACAAGCACTTTGAGGCTCCGCTGGCCAAGGAGGCTGGGTTTGAGCTCATCCGTCCTTTATATGGCTGGGTTCAATATTGGCGGGGCAATGTGGAGCAGGCGATCGAACTGGCCCAGCGCGCGATCGAAGAAGACCCGCTCGAAGTATGGACACGCATGAATCTGCATGCCTATCTGCAGGGCGCGGGCCGGGACGACGAGGCCCTTGAGCAGCTGAAGAAAGTAGCGGAGCTGGACCCGAACCAGGTTGTGGCGCTAGCATCGATGGCCATGATTTACGCCGATAAGGGCGACCTGCCGCAGGCCTTGAAGATCGCGCGGCGGGCCTATGCGATTGGGCCTTGGTCTCCCGATCCGATTGGTGCGCTCGCCGGACTAACACGGCGTAATGGTGAGGAAGTCGAATCGTCGTTGTTGCGGGCGCTCGGCTCCGGCGAGACGCCGGGGGATGCCCGTGCCCATGCGCTTTATCACCTGCTCTGCGGGGAAATCGACGAGGGAGCCGATTGGGTGGAAAGGGCGGTCGAGGAGCGTGACGCCTCCATGATGGTCTACCTCCGCTTCGTGGTCGCGAAAGGGCTGCGAGCCAGTCATCGCTGGCCGAAAATCGCGAAGATGATCAATCTGCCAGTCTGAACGCCGCCCCGGCCGGCCATCTTCGAGAACGGGACTGTGTTTGATCCCACCAGCACGAGATTCCGCCCGGCGAGGCAAGAGTCCTTACTTTCCTTCCAGGCCCGTCCCATGCGGTACACTAGCCAGCCGAACGTCCGACGGCTTAACCGTCCATGCCCAAAACCCTCGACGCGCTCCTCGGCAGTCTCGAAGCGGCCAAGAGCCGCTTCGGACCTGGAACGGACGGACCAGGAGCAGCTAGCGAAACGACAAAGCTGCTCGATCAACTTTCGCGTTACGAATTCCCCGATGCGAAATCCCTTCTCCGTTTCCACGAATGCTTGCTGTTTCTGCGCGCGTTTCTGCACGCGGCATCGCTGGTGCCGAAGATCGAGAAGCTGCTGAACACATTTCACGAGCGCGTTGAGAAAATTCGCGGCTGCGGAGCCGACATGTCGGTGTTCGACGACTTCGACACGTCCGGTGTCGCCGGCACGACCATGCAAGACACGTTGAATTTTGAGGCTGCACGCTGGCTCGTACAACGGATCCCGCGCAATGTCGAGATCGCTTGGGACGATTACGCAGAGGACTACCAGGCCGAGCGAGCGATGGGAAACACCTGGCCGTGCTTCATTCCTTTGCTGGCCGAGGATGCCGACGTGGAAGCGAATATTCCCTGGCCGCGCTGGCTCGATGCGGCGCGCGGGCACGAACGCGATCTCGAATTTCTCATCCGGCCATTCGAGCAGCTTCCAGTGACGCCTCGCCAACGCGCCGAACTCTATGATTCCTTGCACATCCCCATCCGCTGGCATCTCGAGAATCTCAAGCTATCGCGCACACGCAACTGGAACCGCCCTCGCCGCTTCTACCTCCATACCGCGCCGCTGATCACGCGGAGCCAGGTTTCGCTGGCGCAGGAACTGGCCAAACCTGCACCGCGCTTGAAGAAACTTTCGCGACGCGAGGGCGAGGCCGTGATGCAGACCATCCGTGAGGTCATGCTGGTCCGCTACCGCGAACTCTATGGCACCACGCTCGGCGATCCGAACTCTGTCGTGCGGGCGGACCTTGGTTCGGATACAGACGGCCGCGGTGTCATGATTCATCTTTGGAACCTGCCGCCCGAGCGCCGTCTGCCGCTTCGTGCCTACGTTGCCGGATTCACGCTCAAGAACGGCGTGCCCATCAACTACTTGGAAGCGATCGGCCTGTGCGACTGGATCGAGGTCGGCTTCAACACGTTTTATACATACCGCCAGGGCGAGACCGCGTGGATCTATGCGCAAGCTCTGCGCTGCCTGCATGCCTTTACCGGTGCGACCACGATTTCGGTCTATCCGTACCAGCTTGGCCAGAACAACGACGAGGCTCTCGATTCCGGTGCATTCTGGTTTTATCGCAAGCTTGGATTCCGCTCCGGCCGCGTCGACCTGGAAGAACTGGCGAGAAGGGAAGAGCAGAAGATCGCCGCCAATTCGAAATACCGCACGCCGAGAAGAACGCTGAGGCGCCTGGCGGAAGCGCACGTGTTTTACGAAATGGGACGAGGTTCGGCGAAAACAGATGAGAACGCACCTGGTCCTTGGGATACTTTTTCCACGCGTAATCTTGGCCTGCTCGTAAACCGCCGCATGGCCCGCGAATTCGCTGGCAATGCTGGCCGAATCCGCGGAGCCTCAGTAAGACAGATTTCCAAAGCGCTGCGGATCAATCCCGCGCGTTGGACGGTCGCTCAACGACGCGTGCTGGAAAACTGGTCTCTAGTTTTGGCGTTGATCCCCGACCTTGGGAGTTGGTCTGCGGAAGAGAAGCGCGCTTTGGCCCGGATCATTCAATCGCAGTCCGGCGCCAATGAAATGCACTATCTTCGGCTCACGCAGCGCCATCCGCGCCTGCGCCGTGAGTTATTGCGGCTCGGATCGATTCATTTTGGGGCCTCATCCAACTAGGCGTGCACCTCACTTTTCTTTACGACGGCATCTGTCATAGATGCCGTTTCACCCAGGAAACCTGGAGGCGCGGGGCGGAATCGAACCGCCGATGAGGGTTTTGCAGACCCTTGCCTTTCCACTTGGCTACCGCGCCGTTAGGTGCTTATTTTTCGCCAGCATTAACATTGCGCGCGCAGTCACTAGGCGGCTGTGTCCGTGGTTTGTCGCATGCTGGGTCGAGGACTCTCGAGGATCACTCCGCTGGCGCTGTAATACTGCAATTGCCGGCGCTCACAGCATCGCGTGGTTTCGTCGAACAGCACGCAAGAGTCGATTGGTCTCGAATACACGTGCAAGCTGACGCTGCCACAAAAAGACCTTTCCAGATTCTCGATTTGGTGGGTAGTCTGGCGCCGATCGACGACCGCAACACTTCCATCAGCCTGACAGCTCGTGCTGTTAAGCAGTTCCACCTCCACAGGTCGTCGGGCATTTACGGGGTTCTGGCCGGTCGCAGAGTTCTTCTTCAACGTTTGGGACCGCACGAACCGATAATTGCGGCAGACCAGCTCGCCCTGCACTACGGTTACCCATCCAAGTTGTCCATCGTGCGAGTGAATTGGCGTTCGCTGGCCGGGCAGCCAGCAGAGGGCAAGTACTTCAAAGAGATCGTCGCGATAAATCAGGTTGCGCGCGTAGCGCTCGCGATTCCATAGAACGTAGGGAGCCAGGGCCTCAGGTGAAGGCTGCATGTGTGCCACATAATCCACCACCTGCGCGGAAGTGATTGGTTCTCGTTCCAAAGCCTTCAAGCCGGCGATGAAGTCTCCGACTCGCGATTTCAGAGGATGTACATCCAAGGTACAAGTCATTTCAGTCTCTCTTTCGGCGCAGGGTCCGGCACATGGAACAGCGCGGGTTTCTGTGGGGGAGGGGACCGTTAAATGTCTAGTATACTAATGGATATACTTCCAATACGCAAGACAAAAAATCGCGCTCCCTTCCGCGGGAAGCTGCCGGCGGGATCCCACGACCTCTGGGATATGATCGAACTAAACGTGCAGCCGATCTTTTCTTATGGCCATCCTCCTTTACGACGGCCGCTGCGGACTCTGCAACCGGCTGGTGCGGTTCATCGTGCGACACGACCGAGCCGAAGTCTTTCGTTTCGCCGCCCTGCAAAGCCCCTTCGCCGCAGAGATTCTCTCGAGCCACGGCGTGAATCCCGCCGCTCTCGACACCTTTTACGTCGTGCTGAACCAAACTGTTCCGGACTGTGCTGTGCCGAAGCATGCCGTCCTGAACGACGCCTCCCGCCCAGATCCCCCAAGCGACGATCCAAAAGCCGAGGCTGCAGAATCCCTGCTCTCGCGATCGGACGCCGCGCTCTTCATTCTTGGCCAGTTGGGCAACTTCTGGAGTTTCGCCGGGCTGGTTTTCGGGGCCTTGCCGCGCCCAATGCGAGACTGGATCTACAGCGTGGTTGCCCGGAACCGCTACCGCGTCTTTGGGCGCTACGACACATGTCCTGTCCCCAGCCCGGACCACAGAGCCCGTTTCCTCGACGTTTGAGGCCGGTCGAAGCCCCAGCCAATCGGTTTGCTTTCCCGGGTTACCTTCGCAAGTTCCTTCGTATTACTTCCGTGCCACTTTGATGGCACGCTTGTGCCTTGTCCCGATAATTTCGCATTGCTATCGTGCCGATAGTGAAAGTAGTTCCTCCCCTAGGATCACGAGCCGATGCCGATTGGGGGGTGTATATGCGAATGATGCATCTGTGCTATGCGGCAATTGGGTTTGCGGTGGCCCGCTGGATATTTCGCAGGCAGCCCGTGCCGGTAGTTGACCCAGTCACGCGGTTCCGGTCCCAGGGCCTTTTGTAGAAACGGTTTTTCGGGCTTGGGCGCGCGCATCCCGTTGCGCCTCCATTTCGTCAGCGCGCGCCCTGACCACCCCACTGCCTCGAAGACCTCCCGCCACTCTTTCCTGCAGATATGCTTTGCCACGGCGTCATCTTTGATCCCCGCGCACCCGGGACTCAAGTTAGTTGTGTCCAACGGCTTACGAACAATTCTATGGACTCTTTATTCAATCCTTACGCCATGCGATATCCAATGTGGTGAAGCGCCCGAACGTGGGGTGATTCTTCACGGGAGAAAGGCTAGGGATTATGTCGACGATTCAGGATGTCTCGGCTGAACGGCTGGCCAAAGTTTTCCATCACTATCAGGAGGCGCTGGCCCACGGCTGCAGCGGCAACGGCAGCGAGCAGGCGCGGTCTTCCTGGGAACGGGCCTCGGAGCAGGAGCGCAAATTGATGGTGGCAGCCGCGCGGCTGGCGATCCTCGAATTGGCGGCTGCACCCGATCGATCCGTCCCCGACCGCAAATACTACGCCAAGCCGGGCGCGGCCGACTGGGGCTGCTAAGAGCTCCTGCCGTCAGGGCCTTCATTGGAATCTCCGCAGTACTTCGAACGGCTCCCTTGCGAATTCCTTATGAATTCTTGATCCCGCCCTTATGGGTGGGGTTATCAAATCTTATTCGGACCCCTTCCAGGACAGGTGTACCGGCGACATGATGGGAGTTGCGTCGGGAGCAGTCTGCGCAGGGTCCGTGTCTGTCTCGGCGTTTAGTGGCTGGCATCACAGAACTGCGGCGCTCGCCCGCGCTTAAATGTCCACGTTGCAGAGTTTTTTCCATCAAGGCTTGAACCTGCGACCGGCATGGACGGCAACAAATCGTAGGTACAAAGGAGATCTCCGGATGAATCCCCAAGTACGCAGTCATAAGTCGGCGAGAAGCGCGGTAGTCATTTTAATAGGCGCGCTTTTTATTACCTCTCCGCTCTTCGGGCAAAATGCGAATAGCCCGGGCCAAACTGTCCCTCCTGATGTCATGAAACAGCTGGAAGCTCTGACCAAGCGAGTGGAGCAACTCGAAAAAGAGCTGAGGGAGCACGAGGTCGCGGGAATGCCTGTTGTCGCCGTGCCCTCGGCGAAAGGGACCGCGCCACCGCCGGCACCTGCGGCAGCACCAGCCCCAACACCTGCGCCGGTGGTTGCGACTGCGGCACCCGCAGTGCAGCCGGCGCAGACCGAGTCTCTGGTGGCCCAGCCGTCCGAGGCTGCGAAGAAAGAGAAGATTGCGCCTTTTTCCGACTGGGACTGGACCTGGCTGAACGGCAACCCGCGCAACAAAGACACAGCATTCGACTCAAAGTTCTTCACGCCTGAGATCCGTGCCGACATCACGTACAACTACGACTTCAATAAACCGGTCGACAATTCCATCGGCGGGTCGAGCGAAATGTTTCGTGCCAACGAAATCCAGCTGGAGCAACTCGGTGTGGGCGGCGACTTTCACTACGACAACGTCCGCGCGCGCCTGATGACGCAGTTTGGCATGTATTCCGAAACTACGCCGCGCAACGATCCCAGCCCGGCCAAGGGCCAGTGGGATCTCGACACCGCGTATCGTTACCTGGCGGAGGCGTATGGCGGCTACCACATTAATGTATTGGATGGCATGAACATCGATGCCGGCATCTTCATGTCGTACATCGGGCTTTTCAGTTACTACAATTACGACAACTGGGCCTATCAACCGTCCTACGTTTCCTCCAACACGCCGTGGTTCTTCAATGGACTGCGCATCCAGATTTTCCCCAATCCACACTTGAAGATCGAGCCGTGGATCATCAACGGCTGGCAATCGTACGGCTCAGCCAACACCAGGAAGGGGCTGGGCGGGCAGATCAAGTACACTCCGTTCCCCTGGATGAACATCATCAGCAACAACTACGGCCTCGGACATGACGATTTGTACACGCCAAACCGGCAGCGAATCCACACCGACGACAGCCTCGAGATCAAGTACTACGACCACCCCGAGAAGACGCTCGACAAAATGGCATTCACCTTCACGGGCGACATGGGATGCGAATTCGGTCCCAGCACCACCACATCCGCAGGCGCCTACATACAAGGCGTCGGCTGTCACGGCAACACCAGGGATGCGAAATCGATCGGCGGCGATTATTTTGGGGCGGGAATCAATCCCAAACAGAGCTTCATCGGATTCATGCTCTACGACCGTACGTGGTTTAAGAAGGACAAGTATGCACTCACGATTGGCGGCGGCAAGATCAACAACCCGGGGCGCTATCTGGTGCTGATTCCGCCCATCAATGGTGAAACTGCTCCGACGGCGTCGATTAGCTCGCCGTATTTCTCGGAAAATCCCAGCGATCCGTTCAAGGCATGGGACAGTTCGATCACGTTTGATTACATGCCGAGGCAGTGGCTTACGTTCCGCTGGGAGTATGACTACCGGCATGCTAGCGTACCGTACTGGACTGGACACGGTGGGATTACGCCGCCCGGCTCCGGCGGTGTGCCGTACACCAACAACGGATACCCGCAGTTCTATGCCTGCAACGATGGCAATACGTCGGGATCGCTGACACTGGCCGGCGCGCAGACCGCCTGTTCAACGCAGGGCGGAGTGTGGTTCCCCGATTTGCGCCGCGACGAGTCTTTCGTTGATTTCGACATCCTGGTGAAGTTCTAAGAAATTCTGCTGAAGTCTTAATTGCAAAAAGTGCGTATGCTGGGGGACGATTCCCGTCCCTCAGCTTTCTTTTTTGGCAGTCGCCAGCGAGCATGAGGGAGAAAGGTATGAAGCATGAAGCCCCATCTCGCGTGCTCATTGATGATCGTTGTGTGCCTGGTGCACGGGCAGGCGCAACAATCGGCAGTCGCTCCAACTGACTCAGTGGAAGATTTGCAGCAGCGTGTCCAGCAGCTGGAAGCCGAAGTGGCCGAGCTCAAGCAAATTGTGCGGCAGCTCCAACCGGCAACTGGCCATGCTACCGTTGTGGCGGCGAGCACGGATGTGCCTTCGAAGGCGGATCCACCGCAAGACTCCAAGGCGACAGTGGCTTCTGCGTTGACCTCAGGGGTGAGTGCCGACGATCGCAAGGAGCTCGATTTCCTACACGCCACCACGATCAACCTTGGCCTCGACACCTACTACGAGTACAACTTCAACAATCCCGTGGGCCGGGTGAATCTGCTCCGGGCCTATGACGTCCTCAGCAATGAATTCAGCCTCAATCAAGCCAGCGTAGTTCTCGAACATGCACCCGACGTGAGTGCCGGACGCCGCTGGGGCGGGCGTCTCGATCTGCAGTTTGGACAAGCTACCGACACGCTGCAGGGAAATCCCAATAACGAGCCGAGGCCGGACATTTATCGCAACATCTTCCAGGCGTACGGTACGTATGTTGCCCCGATCGGCAAAGGTGTCAATATCGATTTTGGCAAATGGAGTAGTTCTCTGGGCATTGAAGGCAATTACACCAAGGACCAGATCAATTACTCGCGCGCGTTCTGGTTCGATTTTCTGCCGTTCTATCACATGGGCGCGCGGGCTAATATTCCCGTGAATGATCGCTTCAGCGTGAATTACTGGATCGTGAATGGAACGAATCAGGTGGAAGCGACAAACGGATTTAAAGACGAACTGTTCGGATTTGTGGCTAAGCCTGTGAAGGCGGTCGCTTGGACCATGAACTATTATCTCGGCCAGGAGCATCCGGATCGCGCACCCGCCACGAATTGCGGTCCCATTCCAGTCCAGCCGGGGCTGTGCTTTACGGCGATCACCCCCGCACCCAACGGGAAAACCCACATATTCGACAGTTACGCCACGTGGCAGCCAACACCGAAGCTCGTTTTTGCGCTGGAGGGCGATTACTTTCTGCAGAGGTTGTGGGCGAACGCGGCGCCCGGAGAATCGTCGGCGCCCTCGCATACGGATGGCGGAGCTGGATATATCCAGTATCAATTCTCCTCAAAGTTCGCGCTGGGAAGCCGCGCCGAGTATATGTCGGATCGTGGAGGCCTCTATAGCGGCCTCACCCAGGCGTTGAAGGAGAACACCGTCACTTTCGACTACAAGGTGGCGGATGGTCTTCTGATGCGCTATGAGTGGCGACGCGACTTTTCCAACCAGCCATCGTTCTTGTCGGACACGCAAGGCTCGCTGAAGAAGAGTCAAACCACAGCGGGTGTGGGGATGATCTGGTGGTGGGGGCGGAAGGAAGGGGCGTGGTAGCGGTCACGCGGCGCATTGCCATCCGCGGCTACCGTAGTATTTGGGAGCATGGGGACTTTACGCTGCATGCTAGACTAGGCAGAAATCCCCCAACTGAGGGCACGCGATGAAATTTGGCGTCATCATTTTCCCGGGTTCGAACTGCGATCACGATGCGTACTGGACGGTGCAGCACGTCCTCGAGCAGCCAGTGACGTTTCTGTGGCATGAATCGCACGACCTGGAGGGTTGTGACGCGGTGATCGTTCCCGGCGGCTTCGCGTACGGCGACTACCTGCGTACGGGCGCGATTGCCAAGTTTTCGCCGGTCATGGAGTCGGTTCGCAAGTTCGCCGATGGCGGCGGTTTGGTCCTTGGCATCTGCAATGGATTTCAGATTCTTTGTGAATCCGGATTCTTGCCCGGCGCTCTCATGCGCAACGTCGGCCTTAAGTACGTTTGCAAGCCGGTGCAGGTACGCGTGGAAAACGCGGAGACTCCTTTCACCAATGCGTGTTCGAAGGGCGAGGTGCTGACCATTCCCATTGGCCACATGGAGGGGAACTACTTCTGCGATGAAGCGAGCCTCGCCGCATTGCAGCGCGAGAACCGCGTGGTGTTTCGCTACTGTTTGCCTTCAGGCGAGATTTCCCCCTCCGCCAACCCAAACGGCTCGTTGGACAATATCGCTGGAATTTGCAGCCCTGGGGGCAACGTCGTTGGCATGATGCCTCATCCCGAGCGCTCGGCCGAGAGGGAATTAGGCTGCACTGATGGCCTGAAAGTGTTTTGCTCTTTGGTCGGAGCGATGGCGGCCCGATAGTTCGTTGTTTCCTTTCCCACTGGCAAAAATATTTTTTTATTAACAGGCCTTTTGGGTATATCGTCGTTCGCAATTCCCCTGTCGCACGGGCCCCCAGTTTGAACTTGCCGTACCCCACGCAGGGAGGCGTGTGCTCAGATGACAGCGAAGCAGATTCTCGATTCCTTCTCCGAAACCTTAATACAAGATGAGCGAATTCTCAGCGCCCAGGAACAGGCGTTGCTCAGCGCTGTGCTGCAGCACGCTCGATCAGCAGCGGGAGAGAACACGGAAGTACAGGAAGCAGTCCGCTCGGCGATTGCCTCCGCAGTGGGGGAGGCGGTCGCGCAACGGGCATTCTCTGTGTTGGGCGCCAGCGTTGTGGAACGCATATTGGAAAGCAGCGCTTTTTCTGTGACGGACGCTGGCCGGACGGCCGATGTGTATGCTCGGGCTCCGCAACCACCGGCCCCCGGTGCGCCGCAGCCACCCGCTCACTTGCCGCGGCAGCCGCAACCGCCGAGAGCTCCCCAACCGCCTGCCCCCGGCGCGCCGCAACCGCCGGCAAGTTCGCCGCGGCACCAGCCGCAGCCACCTGCCAGGGCGCCGCAACCACCGGCTCCAGGTGCGCCGCAGCCACCAGCGAGCCAAAGGCGCAGCATCGCGGTCTCGGAGACGAGTGTGGCCGTGGCCGAGCGTCCGCCGGTGTTGCCGGCGAAGTGCGTGGTTCTCGATGAATTCCTCGCCCCGCAGGAACTCGAGGAACTGAAGGCCTATGCGCTGCAGCACGAAGCCGACTTCCGCGCGAGCGCCGTGGTTTCTCCCACAGACGAGGGCGGGGTGGTCGACTACGAACATCGCCGCTCCCGCGTTTTGATGGACCTGGGGCGACACCAGGAGTTGATGCTCGACCGTGTCAAAGCCGTGTTGCCGCAGGTTCTTGACAGACTGGGTATGGAGGAGTTCGCCATCGCCGACGCTGAGGTGCAGATGACCGCCAGCAATGACGGCGACTTTTTCCTCTGCCACAGCGACAGCGGCAATGAACTCGTTGCTTCGCGCCGCCTGACGTTCGTCTACTTTTTCCATAGCGAGCCGAGGCAGTTCGAAGGGGGAGAGCTGCGCATTCATGATGCGCGCCTGGAAGCAGGCAACTACGTCAGCGAAGGCAGCTGCCAGACGATCGTTCCGCAGCAGAACCAGATCGTCTTTTTCCCCTGCGAGTTGCTGCATGAAATCACGCCGGTGAAGTGCCCATCGCAGCTCTTCGCCGACAGCCGCTTCACCGTAAATGGATGGCTTCGTCACTAAACAACCCGTGGCAAGGCCATCCCGCCTGGCAGGAGTGGATGACAAACCTGATGGGAGGAGTGTCGCAGCAGAGCCTTGCTGCAGACTCTGGGTCGACATTTCCTCCCGATCGTTTTTATTGCCTGCTCGATGATTTGCCACTGCACCTGATTCCGCAACCCGCTCTCCGAGCCCTGCGCCGGCAAAACGGTGAGTCGCAGCGTCTGTTTCTGAATCCCGATTGCATTTTTTTCCCCGGCACGAAATTACCCGACCAGTTAGTAGAGGAAGAAAAGCTGGTTCGCGGATTTGCGCGGCAGGGAACCGTTGCCTGGGTCCGAGATGCGGCAACTTCGGCGTTGCTGCCTTTCTGGATCGGGCCGCGGTTAGATGCTGTAGTGCGAAGTCTCAGGCAGGATGAACCCGCTCCACCGAATCTGGACGATGATGCACGGATGTTGTTATCGGGCGCGACGATTTTAGTGCCCGAGAATCATGCTGCGCTTGGTTGTCGCCAATTGGAGGAAACGATAGGAAAATGGGGCCCGCTATTTCGCGACGCGGGCTACGCTCCGCTCCGCAGCCTGATTCATCCCTTTCATGTCGCTGCGTTGCGGCGGTATTACCGATATCGGATCCGCACCGGGGCGATCCCGCTTGGCGATCATCAAAGCTCCAAGCGATACGTCGCGTATAACGAACCGGTAGCGCGCTTCTTTCACCACTCGCTCACGCCGGTGCTCAGCGCCCTGGCCGGTGAACCGCTCAAGCCGTCATATGTCTACATGGCATCGTACAAGAGTGGGGCGGAACTCAAGAAGCACACGGACCGCGAGCAATGCGACTTCAGCATTACACTGTGCCTGGATTTTTCTCCTGAGCCCGCGCTCGAAACTCCGTGGCCCATTCGACTGGACACGAACCGCGGCACGGTGGCCGTCTACCAGGCGCTGGGAGACGGAGTCGCCTACCGCGGCGTTCGATTACCGCATTATCGTGACCGGCTGGGAGAGGGACGAACTTCAACCTCGATCTTCTTCCATTATGTAACCGAAGATTTCACAGGATCGCTCGACTGAGGAAGGTACGCGGGTTACTCCAGGCCAGACATGAGATAGAGAACGGACAAGGTCTGGTTATAGCTATAAGCAAAACGCCGCCCATCGCGGCTCACGACCACGGGCGCCACGCTAATCACGCCTGCCGGCACACCCGGCCGTAACTCCCGCACAACGGTCTGCTCACCCGTGGCGATGTTGATTTTGTAGATCTTGCCGGGGAGTTCGCCGGGACGATAGCCGTAAAGCGTCGAACTGTCTTGGGAGAATCGCACCGGCTGGAAGCCCGCTCCGAGTCCGGGAATCGATCGCGGCTCGCCACCTGCGAGCGGGTAAAGCCCTACCGTGTAGTCCGGCCCCGTGCCCACCACGAGGCGCATGTCAGGAGAGGCGGGTCCACAGGAAACACCTTCCGGAGTTACCGCTCTGGGTTTGGCGCCGCCCAAATCCAATACATAGCATCGTTGTCCATGGCCAGGCTCATTACCATTAGCGGTGATGCTCTTTCCGTCCTCAAGAAAGCGCGCCCACCCGTTGTGGATGTGCTCCAGACCGCTCACGTTGATCGGACGAGGCTGGCCGGCGCCGATTGGCAGTAAAGACAGACGCTCCGGATTGCCCGTTGATAAGGAGACGGCCCATTTCCCGTCCGGCGAGATTCCTCCAGCGCTGCCCGGTCCGAGACGAACAGGCAGCGAGCCATCGAATCTGCGCAACGCGACGGCGTAGTTCGCGCCCGCTGCCTCGCTCGCGTCCTCGAAGATCAGGAACTGACCATCCGCCGAAATATCCTTGGCAACGCTCCAGTCGTGCCACGACAGGTCGACGTCTTCTTTGCTGCCGACGATGCCTGCGCCCATGGCTACGCGCCGGGAATTTAATGTCATCAACACGCGGCCATCGGAGCTTACATCCTGCAACGTCACAGCCGTAGGCAGTTCGAGCAGGGTGCGTGTCCTGCCCAAAAGCGTCACCGCCATCAAGCTCAAATTCAGACCCTTGTTGGCAGCACTGAACCAGATTTCCTTCCCCTCTCTACTCCACGCCAATCCCTCCACCGACTCCCATTGCGGCGTGAGAATCCGAGTATGGCCCGATATATCCGAGACGTGAACCGCGCCACGATCGTCCCACCGCGCAGGGTGATCGAGGAAGGCGATCTGATCACCCTGGGGCGAAAAGCGGATATTGCTGATCCACCCTGCGCTCTGATAGAGCACATTACCGATGGGGTACTCCAGACGACTGTGCCCGTCCGCGTAGAGCACGACGGCTAACTTGCCCGCCGGATCCCAATCCGCCCAGCGAACATCGGACAGCACCTCGCGCGGGGATCCTCCCGCCAGTGGCGCCACCGCCAGCATGCCACCGGCCGTTTCGAGCTGACCGGTATGCGTCCCGTGCAATACGACCGCCAACTCGCTGGCGGGCGAAATCGCCAGCAGGTTCGCGTCACCCAAACTGAGTGGCTGCGCGAGCGCAGAGTTCCCGACCGTCGAAAACAGTTGCACCGGCCCACCGTTCCAGGCGGCGCTGTAGACAATAGATTGGCCGTCGCGGGCAAAGCGAGCGGAATACACGGTTCCCGCCTCGAACGTGAGACGCTGATACGAAACGGGAGGGGGCGGCGGTCGCAGTTGAAGAAGCATCAGCAGCAAAACGGCCAACGCCAATACTCCTGCAACAACCCACGGCAGCACACGGGAAGTTCGCTGCGCGCCAGGCGGCACGAGCGGTGTTCTGGCGCTCGACGAACCGGAGAGAGTTTGCAGCGCGAAAGCCAGATCCCGCGCGGACTGGAACCGGTTCTCGGGTTCCTTCTCCAGGCAATGCTTGATGATGTCCTTGTAAGCTGGTGGGATCGAAGCCTGATCCAGGTTGGAGTCCGGCGGCTCTTCGCGCAACACAGCGGTCATGGTGTCGACTTCCGTCTCGCCGTGGAAGGCGCGGCAGCCGGTCAGCATTTCGTAGAGAATCGCACCCAAGCCGAAAATGTCGCTGCGATGGTCGACCGGCCGGCTGCGCAGTTGCTCCGGCGACATGTACGCGACCGTGCCGATCACGGTGCCACTCCGGGTCACAGTGGGCATGTTCTGGATTGCGCCGTCGTTTTCCACCGGAGCCTGTAGCTTCGCTACGCCGAAATCCAGAATCTTGACCCGGCCTTCGCTGGTCAGGAAGAGATTCTCCGGCTTCAGATCGCGGTGAACCACGTGACGGTCGTGGGCGGCGGTGAGTCCGTGAGCGATCTGCAGAGCGTAATCGGTGGCCTCACGTAGGGGAATCGCACCTTCCTCGAGGCGCTGGCGCAGAGTTTTGCCTTCGAGCAGTTCCGAGACGATGTAGGGCGTCGTGCCTTCGAAGCCCACGTCATAAATGGCGAGGATGTTGGGATGGTTGAGAGCAGCAGCGGCACGCGCTTCCTGCTCGAAACGGCGCAGATGGTCGGGGTTGTCGCTGGATGCAGGCCGGATCAGTTTCAGCGCGACCTCGCGGCCGAGTCTCTCGTCGCGTGCGCGGTAGACTTCGCCCATGCCTCCGGCCCCGATTTTTTCGAGGACCCGATAATGCCCCACCAACTGGCCAGTATTCACCATAACCCCGGGCGCGCCTTGCACGGCATGTTAGGGGCGAAGGCGGGCGGAGTCAATACCGCCAGAGGGTTATAGGAGGCGGCAACTCGTGCCGGTTGCCGAATTGGTTATCAGAAGCAGTCGTCGTTGTTCTGTGTTTCGCGGGGTGGTCGTCCCCGGGTCGTGGGCTGTTTTGCGCAAAACCGCCCACTACCCGTCCCCGCGCTCAATGCGCGGCCGGATCGCCATGCTATAATCTGTGTTCGCCTGCGCAGCAGACCGAGGCATGCTTTACTGAGGCAAGGCTGTGATCTCCTCTGAAGGCGAATCCTGCGCCAAACAAAGCTCTTTCAAGCGAGATACTTAAACACGAGGTCGAACTATGTCCGGCCATTCCAAATGGGCCACAATCAAGCACAAGAAGGGCGCGCTCGACGCCAAGCGCGGCAAGATTTTTACCCGCCTTATTAAGGAAATCAGCATCGCCGCCAAGAACGGCGGCGGTGATCCCGACTCCAACCCGCGGCTCCGCACCGCCATCACTGCCGCCAAGGCCGAGAACATGCCTGCGGACAACATCAAGCGGGCCATTCAGCGCGGCACGGGCGAACTGCCCGGCGCCACGTACGAAGAATTCACGCTCGAGGGCTACGGTCCCGGCGGCGTCGCCATCCTGCTCGACATCAACACCGACAATCGCAACCGTACCGTCAGCGAAATCCGCCACGTCTTTACCAAGAACGGCGGCAACATGGCCGAAGCCGGCGCTGTCTCGTGGATGTTCCACAAGAAGGGCGACATCATCGTTCCGAAATCTGCGGCCAAAGAAGACGACTTGATGAACATTGTGCTCGAGTCGGGCGGCGAGGATCTAAACGATGACGGCGACAACTGGGAAATTCTGACCGCACCCCATTCGTATGAAGGCGTTCTCGAAGCCGTGAAGAAAGCGGGCATTACGCCCGCCTCTTCGAGCGTTGCTTACATTCCGCAGAACTACATCAAGCTGGAGGGGCAAGCGGCCGGCACCATGATCCGGCTGATGGAAGCGCTCGAAGAGCACGACGACGTGCAGAACGTTCACGCCAACTTCGACATCGACCAGAAACTTCTGGAAGAAGTCGCGGGATAATTTCATTTCGCCGCTGCCAAGAAGTAACGCCGCCTCCGGCTGAGGCGGCTTTTTCTTGTCGGGTGCGGATGCTGCATTTCCACGCAAGCTTGCGAAGGTTTTCAACACTTCAGTGGAAAATTCTGTGGAAAACAGGCACAGTATCTCCGTAAGTGATTCTCTGAGAGATGCTTCAACACTTTGCACTGCACCGGGTGCTGGCACTTTTCGGGTAGAACCCGCGAGTAACTTTCACGCGCCCGTTCGAATAAATGCTAGTCCAATGACGGCACGTGCAACAAAAACTCGGCTCGACAAACTTCTGGTGGATCGCGGTCTGGCTGCTTCGCGCGAGCGCGCACAGGCGCTGATTCTCGCCGGCAAAGTCCTGGTGGACGAGCAAAAGCTGGAAAAATCTGGCGCGCAGGTTGCGCCCGAGAGTGAAATTCGCCTCCTCGGGGAAGATCTCAGGTATGTAAGCCGCGGCGGACTGAAACTGGAACGGGCGCTCGATCATTGGAAGATCGGCGTGAAAGGCAGGATTTGCCTCGATGTGGGCGCATCCACCGGCGGTTTTACGGATTGCCTGCTGCACCATGGGGCCCTGCGCGTCGTCGCGGTCGATACCGGCTATGGACAGATGGATTTCAAACTGCGCCGGGACCCCCGCGTGCGCCTGCTTGAGAAAACGAACGCCCGCTACCTGACGTGCGCGGCTGTTGGCGAGAGGGTCGATTTCGTCGCGATGGATGTCTCGTTCATCTCGGCAACTCTGGTATTACCGGCGGTCATTGCCGCTGCGTTTCCAGAAACGACCGATAAGCGCAAGGGAGGGCAAGTCGTCGTCCTGGTGAAGCCGCAATTCGAAGCAGGCAGGGAGCAGGTGGGCAAAGGCGGCATCGTGCATGACCAGGCTGCCCAAAGGGCTGCAGTGGAGAGAGTCCGGGCCGCGCTCATGAATCTCGGCGCGACGCAGACGGCCGTGACCGACTCGCCCATCCTCGGCGCCGAAGGCAACCGCGAATTTCTTCTGTTCGGAGTGTTTTAGGCGCCTGCGTTCCTCTGTGTCCTCTGTGGCGAGCACCCGGATTCTGTACAATCTCTACTTCGACCATGGCCAGCCCGCAACCTTCCCCTAAAACCGCAGCCATCATTTCGCGGCCGGACCGTCCCGAGGTCGCACAGATCCTTCCCGGATTGTTGCAATGGCTTGCCGAACACGGCTATCACGTCATCATCGATGCGGAGACGGCCAAGTACACGACCACGGCGGAAGTCGTGCCCCGGACGCAAATGGCATCGCGGGCACTCGATCTGGTCGTTGTCCTCGGAGGCGATGGTACGTTGCTCTCAGCTGCACGGGTTACTGCGGCCATCGACGTGCCGCTACTCGGCGTCAATTTGGGTTCGCTGGGTTTTCTGACCGAGGTCTCGCCGCAGTCGTTGTATCAAGTGCTGGACGCCATCGCGCAGGGGCAAGCTCCCATCGAGCGTCGTACGCTCATGCAGTGCGAATTGCTCCGCGCCGACTCCGTTCGCGGCAGCTACCTGGTCTTTAACGACGCAGTCGTTAACAAGACCACCCTGGCGCGCCTGAATACCTACGAACTGTACATCGACAAAACTTTTGTGGCCAGCTATCGCGCCGATGGCATGATCGTGGCCACGCCGACCGGCTCGACGGCATACTCTCTGTCTGCTGGCGGTCCCGTTTTGATGCCGACAGTCCATGCCATCGTCATCACGCCGGTCGCACCGCATTCACTGACGCATCGCCCGCTGGTCGTGCCAGATTCGGTGGAAATTGAGATCCTGTTGCGCAGCGAAGAAGAAGTTGCTTACCTCAGCCTCGACGGCCAGCCCGGCCTGGACCTGCGCGATGGCGACCGCGTGCGCTGCCGCCGCTCCGAGCATCAAGTCACGCTGTTCCGCTCGGGATCGGATTTCTTCCAGGCGCTGCGCACGAAGTTGAAGTGGGGAGAAAGGGAGAGCTGAGGCAAAAGCGGCGGACCCGAAACGAGAAGAGGGTGCCCCATCCCAGCTGCGTTCTTTGCAGCTAGGGTGGGATTTCATTTTTCCAGCCGCAGCAGATCGGGCATCTTTTCTCGCCGCCGAATGACCTTGGCGGATTTTCCTTTGACCAGCACTTCGCCCGGCCTGGGTCGTGTGTTGTAGTTTGACGCCAACACCATTCCATACGCACCGGCGTCGAGGATTGCCAGCAGATCGCCCTCTTGCATTTCGGGCAGTTCGCGATCACGGGCGAAGAAGTCTCCAGTTTCACAAACCGGGCCGACGACGTCCACGACTTCAGATTTCTCCGCGCCGCCAGAAGGCCGCACAACGGGAACAATCTCGTGGTAAGCCCCGTACAGCGCCGGCCGGATCAGGTCATTCATGGCCGCGTCCACTACCAGGAATCGCTTGCCGTCATTCTTTTTGCGATAAATCACCGACGTGAGCAAAAGGCCTGCCGGTCCTACGATGGAGCGCCCCGGCTCGAGCAGCAGGCGGACATCGAGTCCTTGCAGCGGCGTGGTCAGCGCACGCGCATAACCTGCGACGTAATCGGAAAAGTCGCCACCCGGATTTTCATACGCAATCCCCAGCCCGCCGCCGGCATCGACGTAATTGATTCGATGGCCGTCGCTGCGCAGTTCACGAACCAATTGGGCAACGCGCGCCAAAGCCTCACCAAAGGCCGAAACGTCGGTGATCTGCGAGCCGATGTGCACGCTCACGCCGCAGACTTTGAGGTAGCGCGCGCCCGAAGCCTTGGCGTACAGTGCGCGCGCATCGCCAATAGGCACGCCGAACTTGTGCTTGTGCAGGCCGGTCGAGATGTAGGGATGAGTTTTCGCCGCCACATCGGGATTGACTCGCAATGCCACAGGAGCTGTTCTGCGCAGCCGGCCGGCGCAGTCCGCTAGCGCCGACAGTTCCGACTCGCTCTCCACGTTGAAGAGCAAAATGCCCGCCTTCAACGCCGCGGTCAGTTCTTCCTGCGTCTTACCCACACCGGAGAACACGACTTTCTTCGCTGCTCTTCGGTCGGCGGCCAAAACGCGCTCCAGTTCGCCCCCCGAGACGACGTCGAAGCCGCAGCCCTGTTTAGCCAGCAGCCGCAGAATGCTGAGATTGGAGTTTGCCTTGACCGAATAACAGATGGTGTGCAGAATGCCGCGAAAGGCCGCGTCAAATGCCTCATACCGCTGCCGGACCGTGGCGGCGGAGTAAACATACAGCGGCGTGCCATATCGCTCGGCCAGCCTGGGCAGGGCAGCTTCCTCGCAAGAGAGAAGGAATTGCTCATCCGGTCTTGAACTGCCGCGCTTGGTCGGGCGATAGACAAATCCGGGAGGACGCCCCGCAGATGGTGTCTGCCGTCGAGGAATCATTTCTTCTTCTGGGGAGAAGCCGATTTTTCGGAAGAGGTCGGCTTCACCCGGATAGCCACTACGGTTTGATCGTCGAAGGTTTCCACGCCAGCCGAGTGCTCGGCGACCGTCTTGAAGATGGAATCCACGAGATAATCCACGGGTTTGCCAGTGCATTCGCTGATGATCTGCTCGGTTCGGTGCCTGCCGAAGAGTTCGCCTTTGCGGTTGCGCGCGTCAAGAATGCCGTCGCTGAAGAACACAAACATCTCCCCTGGCTTCATGCGGAACTTGAATTCGTCGTAGTCCGTTTCGTCAAACAGGCCGAGGGGCAAGCCAATGGCTTCGATTGCTTCATTCGTGCCGTCATGGACATAAACAGGGCGGGGAAGGCCCGAGTTCGCGACCGTCAGGGTGCGGTGTTCATCGTCCCACACCGCGTAGATCAACGACACAAACTGCGCTTCGATGCGGCGCTCGGCGAGCGAAAGATTCACCGCCGACAGCATTTCCGCAGGACTCGGTTCGATGGGAGCATGCGAGCGCAGGATGCCGCTTACCAACGCCGC
The DNA here is from genome assembly GCA_964407245.1 of uncultured Acidobacteriaceae bacterium. Lineage (GTDB taxonomy): Bacteria > Acidobacteriota > Terriglobia > Terriglobales > Acidobacteriaceae > Sulfotelmatobacter. The sequence continues at coordinate 6,786 of CAYOUY010000430.1, read as the reverse complement.
GTAGATGGCTGCGGGCGCGCCCTTCCCGCTCACGTCGCCGATTACAATACCGAGGCGGGAGAGCGAATAAGGAATAAAATCGTACAAGTCGCCGCCGATCGTGCGTGCAGGAACGAATTTCGCCGCGACCTCCAGGTTCGCCAACTTCGGGCGCGACTGCGGCAGCAACTGCCCCTGTAACTCCCGGGCCAGCGACAGATCCCGCTCCAGCCGCCGCTCCTGCCGTTCGATCTCCTCGTACAGCCTCGCGTTCTCAATGGCGATTGCGATTTGCGCCGCCAGCGTCATCATCATTCGCTGGTGCTCTTCGGTGAAAAATCCGCGCCGCGTGTGCTCCAGATCGAGGACGCCAATGGCTTTGCTCTTGTAGATCAGAGGCACGGCGAGTTCGGACCGTGTCTCAGGATTGGTCTCGATGTAGCGCGAGTCTTTCTTCACGTCCGGGACCAGCACCGCTTGCTGACTTTCCGCAGCGGCGCCCACCAGGCCACGGCCGATCGGAATCTCGTGTTTCAGGTGAATGTTCTCGTGAAAGCGGAGGGAGAAGCGGTGCTGCAGCTTTTCGCCTGTAGGGTCGACGAGCAGAATGCTGAACATCTGGTAGTCGATCAGACGCCGCACCAGTTCGGCGATCCGGCCGAGCAGTTCGTCCAGGTTCAGAATCGAGGTCAGCTCGCGCGCAATCTCGTTCAAGAGCAGAAGAATGCGCGCCTGCTTGGTGGTGCGTGTATAGAGCTGCGCGTTCTCAATTCCCGCCGCCATGCGCGACGCCACCAGAGTCAGCACCCGGCGGTGTTCTTCGGTGAAATAACCCGGCTCGCGCGCCTCGATGTCGATCACTCCAATCACGCGATTCTTGGTAATCAGCGGAACAGCAAGCTCGGAGTGCACGTTAGGCACGGCCTCAATGTAGCGCGGGTCTTTGGTCACATCATCAATCAGCACCGCCTGCCGCAGCTGTGCTGCCTGTCCAACCACGCCTTCCCCAACCTTGACGCGGCCGCGCTCGGCGAATTCCGGCGGGTAGCCCACCTGAAAACGAGAGCGCAGCTCCTGCGTTTTTTCATTGAGCAAAAGGATCGCGAAGATTTCGTAGTCAATGACCTTGCGCACGACTTCGGCCACGCGGCGCACGGTCGTATCCAGATCGAGCGACGTGGCCAACACGTCGGCAACGTCGAGCAGCAACGACTCGACCGGCCGATCCGGTTTGGTGAGCACAGAACCCATGGTCCGTATGATAGCAGCCGCGTTCGTGCCGACTGCGGTGTCGTATCTGCAGCTTCAAGCTCGTAACGGCTTTTCTAGCGGCGCTACTGGCGCGGCACGACGCAAATGTCGGGCAGGTTGCGATACTTCTCTGCGTAATCGAGTCCGTAGCCGACTACAAACTCGTCGGGAATCTTGAAACCGACGTAATCGCCTTCCAGCGGCAGCTTGCGCCGCGACGGCTTGTCGAGCAAGGCTGCGATCTTCAGCGTCCGCGGCTGATGCGCAACCAGAACTTTTTTCAGATAAGTCAGCGTGAGACCGGTGTCGAGAATGTCTTCGACCACGATCACGTTTTTGTCCTGCATCGACTGATCCACGTCTTTCGTGAGCTTCACTTCGCCGGTCGAGTCCCATCCGTCTTTCAATTCTTTTTGCGGGCTGGGACGGTTGCCGTAGCTCGAGACGCCGATGAAGTCGAACGTCGCATCGAGCTTGACGTTGCGGGCGAGGTCCGACAGGAAAATAGCTGCGCCCTTGAGCACTCCGACGAAGATGATCGACTGTCCCTTGAAGTCACGCGTGATTTGCGCGCCCATTTCGCTCACGCGTTTGGCGATTTCTTCCCGCGAAATCAGCACCTTGAGGTCTGTCATGGCGATTCATATTAAACTAGCGGGGTCATTGCTGGAAGAAGCATTCAGGGCTGACCGAGGACGTCATGGATCTCAAAGGCATCAAACTCACCTGGCTGGGGCACGCGACTTTCCGGATCGAGACTCCGGGCGGGAAAACCGTCATCGTTGATCCCTGGATCATGGGCAATCCCATGTGCCCGGAGGCCGACAAGAAAGTAAAGAAGGTCGACGTTCTCCTGTGCACGCACGGACACGGGGACCACATCGGCGACGCCGTCGAAATCTGCAAGCAGCACAATCCTGTGGTGGTCGGCATCCCGGAGTTGGCGCGGTGGCTGGGAAAAAAGGGCGCCAAACAGGTCGCCGAAATGAACAAGGGCGGCACGCAGACTATCGGCGACATCCAGGTCACCATGGTGCACGCCGATCACTCCTGCGGCATTCAGGATGGCGATGAACTGATTTACGGTGGCGAAGCCTGCGGCTACGTGATCCGCTTCGCGAATGGAGTGAAGGTCTATCACGCCGGCGACACCAATGTCTTCGGGGACATGGCGATCATTCGCGATCTTTACGCGCCGCAGATCGCCATGCTTCCGATGGGCGATCACTACACGATGGGCCCGCGCGAGGCCGCTTACGCCTGCAATCTGCTGGGACCGCAATTTGTGATTCCCATGCACTTCGGAACTTTCCCTGTGCTGACGGGACGCCCTGCCGAGTTGCAGAAGCTCGCGCCCCAGGTTCAGGTGTTCGAGATGAAGCCTGGCGTTACCATCGGGTGAATTGAGCCACAGCTTTGTGAAAGGACTCGTGTGACCCAGAAAAAAACCGACAGAGCCAGCTGGCGGCATTACGACTTCACCACCTCCGGCCCGGTCGACGACTACCTCTACTCCATGTTGCCCAGGCGCGACCAAGTACTCGCGGAAATGGAGGACTACGCGACGGAGCACAAAATTCCGATCGTGGGTCCGGCTGTGGCGCGCGTTTTGCAGCAGCTCGCGATGCTGATCCAAGCGCGCACCGTCTTCGAATTAGGCTCGGCCATCGGCTATTCCACGATCTGGTGGGCGCAGGCCGCGGGCGAAAAGGGCCGTGTGTTTTACACCGACAGCGACAAGAAAAACGCCGAGCGGGCCCGCGGCTACTTCGCGCGCGCAGGAGTCGCCGACCGCATCCAGATTCACATCGGTGACGCGCTGGAATTCTTGTCTGAGCAAAAGCAGGAGTTCGACGTCATTTTCAACGACGTAGACAAGGAAGACTACCCGCGCGTGCTGCGGATGGCCGCGCCCCGCCTGAGAAAGGGTGGGCTTTTCATTACGGACAACGTTCTGTGGAGCGGGCGCGTCGCCGAGAAGAATCCCACCGACGCACGCACAAAAGCCATCCTCGAATTCAACCGCAAGGTTTACGACACACCGGAGTTTTACACGACAATCCTGCCCATCCGCGACGGGCTCGCCGTAGCGCTAAAGAAGTGACGCTCCTGCAAGGTAAATTCAGCGAATGAGAATTCGCGCCGGGTAGCACCGCTACTTCGCCTGCGGTTGGATCAACTCGGTGTCGAGGGTGATGTTAATGTCGTCGCCCACGACGCCAGAGAGCCCGCTCACCCCAAAATCGTTGCGATTGATTTTTGTCGTGGCCGAAGCCCCGATACGCTGGTTGCCCCATGGGTCCTTGATTGCCGGCGTAGGACCGTCCACATCGAGCACGACCTCTTTAGTCACGCCTTTGATGGTCAGATCTCCGGTAATCTGCAACTTTCCGCCGCCTGCCGCCTTCACCTGCCTGGAGTGAAAGGTGATGGCGGGGTACTTCTGCGCGTCCAGAAAACGCGGACTGCGCAGATCGTTGTCGCGCATTTCCACCCGCGTGTCGACGGAACTCGCCTCGATGCTCACGTCTACCGAGGCCTTACTCGGATCGGCCGGATCGTAGACCGCCGAGCCCGATACTTTGGTAAATGCACCTCGCACCGTCGACACGCCAAGATGCCGCACGGAAAACTGCGCGGATGAATGATTGGGATCAATTTTCCAGGTTCCGGCTTGGGCCGCAGCCGAAGCGGCGAGTGCGAGCGCTGCAACGAAGGTCAAGAAAAAGCGGGGCATGATGCGAATTCTCCTTGATTACGAGATAGTCTATCTACTTTATATGGATTTGACGGGCAGCGCCAGCAGATCGTCAACCAGACCGACTTCCTTCTGCAGAAATGGTTCGGCGAAGCTCACTCCGCCGAGCATGCCGTAGAAACGAGCCATCGCTTCCACGCGCGATCGGATTTCATCACGGGCAGGGAACAGGTCTTTGCCCGCGTCCTGATCGCTGAACTGCGATTTGTACGCCAGGATAGAGGCAAACTTCGCTTCAAACTGCTCGCTGATGTCCACGACGAAAGTCGGACGAATGTCGTAGTACAGCGTGGCATAGACGATTTTGAAGGGGCGATGCGGAGGAAGTGGTTCTGCGTTGCTGGCCCCTGACCCCTGGTCCCCGACCCCTAGCTTCGCCAGCCCCGCCAGAAAGCAAGCCTCATATCCCAACACCGACGCGGCATAGTGATCCGGATGACGGCCCTTCCAGTAGGGCAGAATCACGACTTGCGGCCGCGTTTCACGAATGACGCTGGCCACCTTCAGCCGATTCTCCCACGTGTTCTCGACGCGTCCGTCAGGAATATCGAGCGCCCGCCGCCAGGTGACGCCAAGAACCTTGGCAGCGTCGTCGGCCTCGCGGGCGCGATCTTCGGCGGTGCCGCGGGTGCCCATTTCTCCCTGCGTCAGATCGAGAATGCCGGTATGCTGCCCGCGCTGAGCCGCTTTCAGCAGCGTGCCGCCGCAGGTCTGCTCCACGTCGTCGCGGTGGGCCGCGATGGCCAGAATGTCGAGAGAAGAAGAAAGCATGAATCTGGAAGCGTACTAGTATGCTGGGGCAACGCGCAACCGCCTGGAGACCAGCGAGGCTTGGCGCAACAGCATGACCGGACAAAACCGGAACCGGCATGCTTGCATCTACGTACTCAGCCCCAAGGAGGACTATGGGCATACGCAAAATCTTCCGTAACAGCAGGGAATTGCGTTCGGGCTGGCGGCTGCTCATTTTCATTGTCTTGTTCTTCGGGCTCGGCCGCGGTCTCAGATTTCTGCTGGAACACGCGAACCTGCCGGACTATCACGGCTTGAATGCCATGGACCTGATCATCAGCGAAGGCGGCACGTTGCTGGTGTCGATGATCGCGACCGCCATCATGGCGCGCTTCGAGCATCGGCCGCTTACGGTTTACGGCATCCCGCGCCTGCGCGATCTGTTCGGCCGCCTGTTCTGGGTCGGCGCAGTCTGGGGTTTGCTGATGCCGTCGGCGATCATCCTGCTGATATTTCTTGCCGGCGGCTACCGCGTGCACGGCCTGAACCTGCACGGGGCCGAGATGCTTAAATTTGCGAGCCTCTGGCTGTTTGCGAACCTGCTGATCGGAATGAGCGAAGAAATCACATTCCGGGGCTACTTCCTCTACACGCTCTCTGACGGCATCGGATTCTGGGCCGCAGCCTTGTTCAATGCCGTCGCCTTTGGCGCACTGCACTATTTCTTCAAGCCATTCGAGCGCTGGGAAGACTGGGTCGCGGTGTCACTGATTACGATTTTCATCACACTCGCGCAGCGCCGTACCGGCAGCCTGGCTTTCTCCATCGGCATGCACGCCGCGTTCGATTTCATGTTCATTTACGTGTACTCGGGGAGGAACGGGGGCGACTTTGCCGTCGGCCGGCTGCTGAACGCGGAATTTCCCGGGTCGATCCGGATTACGGGCGGGATGCTCGGACCAGAAGCCAGCTGGTTCTGTTTTCTGGTGACGATCGTTGCGATCATCGCGCTGCACTTCAGGTATCGGGAGGCGAAGTGGCCAGTGTTTGCGAGGAACTGACAGTGGACAATCCCACCCTAAAAGCCGCAAAGTGCGCGACTTCAGGATGGGGCACCCGCTGGCGTTTGGGAAGAATTGACGCTCAGTCCAGATTGCCCTGCTCGAGCACGACATTTTCGCGCACGATCAACCTGTGTGCGGCCATTTCTTTCAGCGTGGGCAGTACGCGACTGACGTGCTCGTCCGTATCCACGAAAATGACGATGACCGGCAACTTGCCGCCGGCTTCGACCAGGTGCGCGCTCTCCACGCGATGCCGTCCAAGAAATCCCGCGACTGCATGCAAGGTTGTCGCGGCGTAGACGTTTTCCTTGCGCAGGTAGTTGAGGATCTCCATGTGCAGCGGCCGGTGATGCCACTGATCGGCTTCGTTCAGGTAGATGGTGACTTGCACCGCCATGTCGTGCGCCATTCTACACCGCCCGCGCTACAGCTATGCCGGCGAGTGCTCCGCCCAGGCACAGCAGATTGTTGGCAAAAATGTTGGCCAGCATCAGAGCCCACTGGCCCTGCTCGAAGTAAGCCATCGTTTCAAATGCGTAGCTCGAAAACGTGGTGAACGATCCGCAGAAGCCCACGACCACCAGCAGCCGCCAGCGCGGATCGACGAGGGCGCGCTCGGTCGTCCAGATGACGAAGAAGCCCACGATGAAGCTGCCCACAATATTGATGGCCAGGGTGCCGTAGGGAAAGATGGAGCCAAGTTCTCTGGCGGCGAGACGGCTCACAACATAGCGAAGGTTGGCGCCGACAATCGCGGCTATGGATATGGCAAGGAAATCTCTCACGATGGAATTCTCCTGCAAAATCCCGCTTGAATTTTGTAGGAGTTATCAGCGCTGGCGCAAGCGCCCATCGCGGTTCTGGCGAACTCCATCGCCCCTGGTTAGTTTTACCACAGAGGGCACAGGGGAGCACGGAGGTTTACGTTTTCCGCTCCACCAGAAACTGTGCCAACTCCTTCAGCGGCTCGGCCCGCTCGCAGAAGCTCTCCAACTCGGCGAA
>CAYOUY010000429.1:0-14913 GCA_964407245.1 uncultured Acidobacteriaceae bacterium | reverse complement strand
CGCTTGCAGAAAACCCAAGACCCCCCTCCCGGAAAGCTGCAAATAGGCCTATGTTATGCGAGTGACGGACGCACACCTTCTGTTACGGTCCTGGAGCGGAGAAAGTTCCACATCAGGAATGAAGAAGCGGCCGAGACCCGTTACCGTGGAGAGTGACTGCAACTACTCCGGACTTGCCATTATAGCCTGTCGATCGTAGTGTGCCAGCAACGTTTTGATGACGAAGCGGGCAACTCGGCCCAAGGACTCCCGCTTCTAACTGAGATTAGTTTCCGTTCGCGTTAATTGGTTCTCGGGGCACGACTTAACCTTGCTTTCCAGAAACCAACCGTCCTAGAATGGGCAGACGGCGGTTGTTCTGGTCAGGAGTCCCTCTCATGTTCCCGGTTGCTCGGGTAGGTTGGCGGCAGTCTTTTCTACGAATTGTGTTGGTTTCGGTGGGGTTGGCGGCCGGCAGTGTCTTTGCCCAGGATGCCGCCCAGAAGCCCGCCGACGCCTCAGCTAGCCAGTCCGCGCAACCCGCCGCCCAGCAGCCTCCTCCCGCCGGGGTCGATCCTCTCAAACGCCCGGTTGACGCCAAGAAGAAAAAGCAGCAGGAAAAGGAATTTAAGAAAGAAGTCAGCCCGCAATACCGAAAGTGGCTGGACGAGGACGTTGTCTGGATCATCACCGACGAAGAGCGCGCCGCGTTCAAGCAGCTCTCCAACGACGAAGAGCGCGACAACTTCATTGAGGCCTTCTGGCAGCGCCGCGATCCCACGCCCGATACCGAAGAGAACGAATACAAAGAAGAGCACTACCAGCGCATCGCCTACGCCAACGAGCACTTCGCTTCGGGCATTCCCGGCTGGAAGACCGACCGTGGCCGCATTTACATCATGTACGGCAAGCCGGACGAGATTGACTCGCATCCGTCAGGCGGAACCTACGAGCGGCCCATCGAAGAAGGCGGCGGCGAGACTTCGACCTACCCTTTCGAAGATTGGCGCTATCGCTACATTGAAGGCATCGGCCAGGAAATCATCATTGAATTCGTCGACACCTGCATGTGCGGCGAATATCACATGACCCTGGACCGCTCCGAAAAAGACGCTCTGCTCTACACGCCGAACGCCGGCCTGACGCTTTACGAGCAGATGGGATTGGCGAACAAGACCGCGCGTTTCCAGGGCAATGGTCTGGAGCGGCTCGGCCTGGGCCCCATGAACACTGATATCCAGGGCAAGGAATTTGACCGCCTCGACCAGTTTGCCAAGCTTCAGGCCGCGCCGCCGGTCAAGTTCAAAGATCTGGAAGAGGCAGTCACTTCGAAGGTGATTCTCAATCCCATGCCCTTTGATGTGCGCTGGGACTTCGTCAAGGTGACCAGCGACACGGTGCTGGTGCCGGTCACGATTCAAATGAAGAATCGCGAGATCACGTTCGCGAATAAAGACGGGATTCAGCGCGGAACGGTCAATATTTTCGGCCGCCTCTCCACGCTCACCGGCAAGGTGGTGCAGACCTTCGAGGACACCGTGCAAGTGGACGTTCCCGCGGAACTCCTGCCGCGAACGGCGGAGAACGCGTCGGTGTATTGGAAAGCGTTGCCGCTTCGCCCCGGCCGCTACAAACTTGCCGTCGCCGTCAAAGACGTGAACGGCGACCGCAAAGGCGTGTGGGCTCGCGGAATTGTGGTGCCCGATTATTCGGACGACAAGCTTTCCACCTCGACCCTGATTGTGGCCGACCAGATGGAACCGGTGCCGACCAAGACCATCGGAACCGGCAGCTTTGTGATCGGTACGATGAAGGTCCGGCCGCGCGTGGCCCCGGCCGATGGCAAGCCCGCGCTGTTCAAGCGCGACCGCGATCCGAAGCTGAATTTCTGGGTGCAGGTCTATAACCTGGGCGTCGACGAAAAGACCCACAAACCATCGGCCACGTTTGAATACGACATCGTGAACATGGCCACGAACAAGCCGGTGGTTCAGAAAGTGGAATCCACCGAAACCATGGGCAATATAGGAGAGCAGGTCACGCTGCAAAAGACGATTTCCGCGGCCAACCTGCAACCCGGCACCTATAAGATCGAAATCAAGGTGAACGACAATATTTCGAAGCAGACCGTTGATCCGTCGGCGGTGTTTGCCGTAGAGTAACTCCCTGCAATTTCCCCCAGGGGGTGGGGCGAAGTTGAAATTGCGCAATCTTGGAACGTGGGCTGTGCTCGTCGGATTGTCGCTACCCGTGTGGGCCGGCGATCGACCGGGAGTGATCTCCGGGTACGTGCGCAACGCGGACGGCAACGCGCAAATGGGCGCTGTGGTCCAGATTCTGGGCGCGGCCAATCGAACCCTCACCGTCTTCACGGATGGAGCGGGCCACTACGCTGCCGTCGGCTTGCTGCCGGGCATCTACACGTTGAAGGTCACCGCGCCCTCGTTTCTTCCCACCCTGCGCGAAAGAATTGGCCTCGGCCCAGGCGCCAGCATCAGCGTCAATGTCACTTTGAACACATTGTTGGGCGTGATGCAACTGGGAACGCCGCGGACCACCTCCGACGATGACGACTGGAAGTGGACGTTGCGCTCGGTGGCAAATCGTCCCATTCTGCGCGTGTTAGATGATCCTCCCGTGCGCATCTTTCATGATGAGACACTGCCTGCGGAGAATCAGCAGCCTGGGCACGAGATGAGCGGGACCGTGTCTTTCGTCGCGGGATCGGCCGCAGGTGGCTACGGCAGCGGATCGGACATGACCACCGGCTTCACGCTGGAGCGTTCGATTTTTGCCGAGGGGCGTCTGAGTTTCCACGGCGACGTTGGCTACGGCGACAACCTGCCGGCCGGGGTCTTGCGCGCCTCCTACACGAACAAGTTGCCGGACGGCTCGGAACCTTCCATGGCCCTCACGGTTCGCCGCTTCATGCCTTCCGACCCGAACCTGCACAACGCCGCCTTGCAGGACCTGGCGCTTTCCGCGGGCGACGATTTCATTCTCAACGACGTCGTGGAATTCAAGTTCGGCAGCGAGCTGCAGAGCATTCAGTTTCTCAACCACGTCACTGCGCTTCGCCCCTACGGCACGGCGGACGTTCATCTCTCGCCCAATACCGTACTCGAATACCAGTACGCTACCTCCCGCCCCGACAGCTGGACCGACAAAGGATTTGATTCCGCGCCGGCGGATATGAGTGACTCGAATCCGCGCGTCAGCCTGCTCAACTTCACCCCGAAGGTGGAGCGCGCGCATCACCAGGAATTGAGTCTCTCGCGGAGAATCGGCGAGAACAACGTGCAGGTCGCGGTGTTCACAGACCGTGTGCTGGATCCAGCCTTGACGGGCACCGGAGCAGTCACCGCTGCGGGCGGATTCCTGCTGCCCGATATCCCATCAGGCACGTTCAGCTTTACGGGCCAGAATCTCAACACCAACGGGGTGCGGCTCGTTCTGCAGCGCCGGTTCTTGGCGGATTTAACCGCGACTCTCGATTACGCCTTCGGCGGCGTTCTCGATCTTACCCAGCCCGGAACCCAGTTGCAGGGCGCACAGCAGTCGATCGCCACCTTGCGCCGTCACGCGGCCGCGGCGAAACTCAGCGGGACGCTCCCGCTGACTCATACCCGCTGCATCGCTTCATACCGCTGGATCGACGGTCCGGCCCTCACGCCCGTGGATATGTTTAACGCCTCGCCGGGCCAGAGCGATCCCTTCCTGAATGTCTTCATCCGCCAGCCCATCCCGTTCCTGCCAGGACATGTTGAGGCCATCATCGACGTGCGCAACTTGCTTGCCCAGGGATACGTTCCGGTCCTTGCTCAGGATGGCCAGACCGTCTACCTGGTTCAGGCGGCGCGGTCGGTTCGCGGCGGGTTGACGTTTACTTTCTAGGAGCAGTCCCAACCATCAGATCCAAGACCTCGGCCCTCAGCCTCCAGCCTTTCATGACAGACCGCCATTCCAGGCAGAGCCGATTTGTGGATGCCTGAGGGCTGAGGTCCGCCGCCTGCGTTTTCAGGAGTGCCTTATTCGTAAAATCTATCGCCCGCATTCATAACTCCTTGGTTGACTCCGGGGAGTCCGTTTCGATACTGTTCCAAGCGGGCATACAAGCGCGGGGCGGCGCATCTTGTTAGTGTGCAAGGAATTGCAAGGCTCCCAGAGAGCGCTGCCGGTAATCAGATAGCCCGCGCAGCGCCATCAATCCCCCAAAACTGATCGGCATTTGAGGAGATCCCATGCGAGCGCGCATCACGGTGGTTTTCATGAGTCTGGCATTCGTGGTTCTGGCCGTCGCGAGCCTGTCGGCGCAGACCTTCCGCGGAACCATTCTGGGGACTGTGACCGACCCCTCGGGCGCTGTGATTGCCGGGGCCAAAGTGACGGTGAAGAACGTCGGCACAGGACTGGAGCGCACCACCGAAACCAGCGCCGACGGCAGCTACTCCCTGCCCGAATTGCCCATCGGCACGTACACCGTGACGGTAACGCAGACGGGATTTGAGACGTTCGTGACAACTGGCGTCGTAGTGGATGTTTCCTCGGAACGGCGCGTAAACGCCGCGATGAAAACGGGCCAAATCTCAACCAAGGTTGAGGTGACGGGCGACTTGCTCCCGCAGGTGGAGACCACGTCCACCGAAATCGGCGGCACTCTTACGGCAGACACGATTGAGTCGCTTCCAGTCAACGGACGCGATTACCAAAAACTGATCTACATGAATCCCGGCATTGCGGGCTCACCCGACCAGATTTCTGATTCTGCCGGTTCCTACGGCGTTTTTTCTATGAACGGTTCGCGGGGCCGAGCCAACAACTTCCTGCTTGACGGAACCGACATGAACGACGGCTACCGCAACGACCCGGCAATCAACGAGGCCGGCGTATTCGGCGACCCAGCGACGATCCTGCCGCTCGACGCTATTGCGGAATTGAAAGTCATCTCGAACTATGAGGCGGAATACGGCCGCAACAGCGGCGCCGTGATCGATATTGTCACCAAGAGCGGAACCAATTCACTGCACGGGTCGGCGCTGGAATACTTGCGAACCAATAACTTGGGAGCGCGCAACTTTTTCAATAACGTCGGCGGAGAAAATCCTTTCCACAACAATCAGTTCGGCGGTTCCGTCGGCGGACCGGTCGTAAAGGATCACACCTTCTTCTATTTTGACTACGAAGGGCAGCGCGAAAGCGGCGCGCAAGGCGGCCTGAGCTGCGTGCCCGACCCCAATCAGGTTAAAGCCGATGAGGCAGCGATCAGCGCCAGCCCAGTCCCAGTGAACCGTGTCGGAACAGCATTACTCGGTTTCTTCCCCGGTCCGAACGTTTCCTCCGTCGCGCCGACCCCGGGACAGATCGCGCTGATGGCGCCCGGAGACGCCTTCGATAGCGGCTGCCCTAACGGACCCAACTATGCCACTTCCACCATCTTCAACAACAGCATCGACAGCTTGATCGGAAAAATCGACCAGAACTTCGAATCGGGCTTGCTTACAGGCAGGTACTACTTCGGAAACAGCACGCAAGCCTTCCCATTCGCCCAGCTAGCCGGTGGCCTGTTGCCGGGATTCGATACCGTGACACCCACGCGGGTTCAGCTGGTTTCCATCTCTTATGTGAAGAATGTCAATTCATCTCAGGTCAACGAAGCGCGCCTGGGCTGGAACCGATTTGCCGAGCAATTCTACCCGCAGGACCATACCTTCAATCCTGCTTTAATCGGGCTGGAGACGGGTGTCACGGACTCATTTGATTTCGGCCTGCCGCAGGTCACCCTATCCGGCTTTTCACCGATTGGATCCACGAACTCGATCCCGCGCCGGCGCGTGGATGCAAACTGGCACTTCATTGACAACTATTCATGGAAGATCGGACGGCACGACATTAAATTCGGTTACGAGTACCGGAGGACGACGATCCAGTTGGTCCAGGACAATACCTTCCGCGGCAAGCTGGGTTTCTCATCCGTCACGGCTTCCATCACCCCGCCAATTCTGATAGCGGGTGGACCGCTGACCGCTTTACTGGAAGGAGCTCCGGGCAGCGGAAAGCTCGCGTCGGGCGACACCCTTCGCCATAGCGCGGAGAACAATCATAGTTTCTATATCCAGGACGAGTTTCGCTGGTCTAACAAGCTGACCGTGAATTACGGCCTGCGCTGGGATTATTTCGGGGTGGTGCACGAGAAGAACAATCTCTTTTACCAGATGTCAGCGGCCAACGGCGGAACTGAGCTCCAGGTCGGCGCCCCTGGCGGGCCCAGTAGCCTATACAACCCCGACTACAACAACTTCGCGCCACGCATAGGTCTCGCGTATGACTTTACCGGTAAGGGTAAGACGGTGGTTCGTGCAGGATGGGGCCTGTTCTATGACGCCTTCTCGCAGGACATTTTCCTGGGACATGTCCCCTATAACTGTGCCTTCTGTCCGGGGCCGGCTTATTCCGGAGTAGGTCCAGCCGCGATTTCTTCTGCCGGGTTGTCGGGAAATATACTCGGCAACGTTCCGGTTTTCGGGGCTCCCAGCGCCCTCGGCGATTTCTTCGGCACCGATCCCAACATCCGCACTCCCTACGTGCAGAACTTCAATCTGAATCTGCAGCAACAACTCGGCAGCAGGATGGTCCTGCAGGTCGGCTACGTCGGTGCAGCGGGGACGAAGTTGTTCCGCTTCGTCGACCTGAATCAGCCCACCCAGGCACAGATCACGGCATACGACTCGAGCTGCCCAATCGCGACCACTCCTCCGTCCTTCTTCCCGAACTGCCCAATCGCTGGCTACGATTATGCAAGCAACGTGCCTCGCACGGCTTACCCGAACTTCTTCTACGTCAATCAGGAACAGGCCAGTGCCGACTCCCGCTATCACGCTTTGCAAACCAGCCTGCGAGTGAACGGCTGGCATGGCGTTACGTCGCAAGCGAACTTGGTCTGGTCGCATTCCATAGACAATGCCAGCGACCTGGAAGACTTCATTCCGAACGCGGCGCAGCCGAACAACAGCTTCAATACCGCGGCGGAACGCGGGAACTCGAATTTTGACATTCGCCGCCGTTTCAGCTGGAACCTTGGCTACGAACTGCCCAAGCATGGCGGCAGCCTTGCGAAACTGAAGGACGGATGGGGCGTGAACAGCGCCCTTACATTACAGGACGGACAGGCCTTCAATTTCAATTACAACTTCGAGGGCGACTATTCCGGCGGCGGAGAGGGTTTTGACCGCCCCGATGTTGTAGGGCCAATCCAATACGGAAGCGCTCCCTTCAACTTCATCAACCTGGCCTCGTTCCAGGTGCCGTGCACGTTCGGCAACACCACGGCCGTCCCCGGTTCGGGAGACAGCAATTGTCTGGCCGGAACTCGGCATTTTGGAGACATGGGACGAAACTCCCTCCGCGCGCCGAGTTTCAAGGAGTGGAACTTCTCCGTATTCAAGAACACGGCCATTAGCGAGCGGGTTAATCTACAGCTTCGCGCGGAGTTCTTCAATCTCTTGAACCACCCCAATTTCTGCAATCCGATACTGCCCGGGTACATTTCTGATCCATCTGTCAATGGGCTCGATGCGAACGGTCGCGGCCAAGGCTATCTGCCCGTGACGGCGACCGGCGACGTCGGCATTGGTAATCCGTTCCTGGGTGGAGGCGGCCCTCGTGGCGTCCAGTTCGCCGCCATCTTTAAGTTCTAAATGGGATTTGAGTTCTGGCTCCCGGGCCCCTGCTGCGGCAGGGGCTTTTTCTTTGCTTTGGAACTTTGGCCTGAAGCAAAAGGGCATGGCACGTTCGTGGTACGGCTTCGGGCCAACCGCGCGGCTTACGCCTTTGGTCACTTCGTTCGCCTGTTCCGCCGATGCTACCCTCAGTGCGTACCCTCCCTAAAAGCTCTGTTTCGGAGACACTGACGTTCGGAGAGACTGATGCGCCGCCACGCTCTTCATAACAACCTCTTAATCGCTTGTGCTGTTCTACTTGGTTTGTTCCTCACCGCGCCCCTGTACGCGCATCACCTGAAAAAGGGCGAGTCGCAAAGTCTGCCGGTCACGACTACGAACGACCGGGCTCGCCGACTCTACGAGCAGGGCATGGAGGATTTCGAGAATTACCACCTCGAGCGCGCCAACCAAGACTGGCGCTCGGCGGTAAACGAAGATCCGAATCTGGCCGACGCCTGGATCTGGCTTGCGTTTAACAGCAGCAATCCTCAGGAAGTGAGTGCGGCTCGTGCGAAGGCCAAAGAATTCGCGACCAAGATGACCCCGGGCGAGCAGCTGATGATTGCCTGGATTGCCAAGGTGCAGGAAGGAGACTTCCTGGGCGGCATCACGGCCATGAACGACATGCTGGAAATGTATCCCCGCGACAAGCACCTGCTGTACCTCGCCGGCAACTGGCTGATGGGAGTGAATGGCCGCGAGCAGGCGCAGCACATGTTTGACCGTGCGCTCGCCATTGACAGGAATTTTCCCGCCGCGCTGAACGATCTGGCCTACGTGTATGCACGCCACCGCCAGTTCGACAAGGCTTTCGCGGCGATGGACCACTACGTCGCGTTGCTGCCGCAGGAGCCGAATCCGCAGGATTCGTACGGAGAACTCAAGCGCATGGCGGGCGATTTCGAGAGCGCTCTCTCGCACTATCGCGCCGCGCTCAAGATTGATCCTGATTTTGTGACCTCGCAGGCCGGCCTGGGCGACACCTATGCCTTGATGGGAAACCAGGAGCAGGCGCGGGCTGAGTACGACAAGGCCATCCGCTTTGCTCCCAATGAAGCCGACCGGCTGACCTACAGCATGCAGAAGGCGACGACCTGGGTGCGCGAGGACAAGTACGCGGAAGCCGACCAGCAGTTCCTCGAGATCGCGCAAACCGCCCACGCCAAGGAGCACGACCTGCAGGAAGCCCAAGCATACCTGCATATGGCGGAATATCAGACCGAAGATGGCGCCGCGCTGAAGTATCTCAAGATGGGCGAAGAAGCTCTTCACCACCTGACCACGATTTCACCCTCGGACCGCGATGAGGAAATGTCGCGCCTTCTGCGCACCCAAGCCGTTCGTGCCGCCAGCGCAGGGGATCAGACCCTGGCCGATGAATCGCTGCGGCAACTCGAAACTTTAGCCAACGGAAGCCGCAATCGCGTGATCCAGAGTTCCTATCAGGGTGCTGCCGGAGCGCTCCGGATGCAGCAGAAGAAATACGACGAGGCTATCGCTCACCTGGAGGAGGATCAGGAAAATCCGTTCACCATGGAACTCCTAATTCAGGCCTACTACCAGACCATGCAGACCGACAAACTGCACGAAATGGAGGCCAAGCTCCGCGGCACGAATGTGCCGACCATGGAGCAGGCGCTGGTCGTGCCTGCGGCCCGGGCAAAGCGGCCGAATATCTAGTCCCAGCCTGGGCGCTCGTCGGACGCTACGGCCGGAAACCCTCGTCCAATCCGCGGCATTGGTGTACAGTAGGTGGGCGCTTTGATCCTATGAAGGCCTACACCGAGCGTCGCTCCGGAACCAGAATCGCCGCGCAAGTTCCCACCCGCCTGCGCACGCCCCAAGGCGCGGACCACACTGCCCAAACCCGCGATGTGAGCGCCAACGGCGTGTTCCTCTACACCAAGGCGCCCATGGAGAAGGGAACGGACGTGGAACTTGTCCTGATCCTGCCCCCGGAACTGACCTCCGGCGAGAAGTGCTGGGTGTGCTGCCAGGCGACGATTGTGCGGGTGGAGGAAGAGGGGTCGGAGTTTGGCGTGGCCGCGCAAATCCGGCGGATGGACATTATGCCGGAAATGGCGGTGTGATGGGCTCGCCCGGCCCGATTTGTCTGGCAACTACGGCAAAATCCTGCATAGGGAAAGTCCGATTCAGGACGGATTTTCCCGGTTCGGTTCCCAAAATGTTCACGCCGGTCACGCGGTGATCTGGTCGAGGCTGCGTTTTCCCCACAAATCTGTGAAAAAAAGGAAAAAAAGGCTTCCCATTGCATCGACCTCAGTGCAATAATGTCGGCCCTAGAAGTGCTCGGGTAATTTCCAGGTTCCAGGTGGGCCCTTAGCATGTGGATCGACAAACTCGCGGCCGGTGTGGTGCAGGTGCAAACACCGATTGGACCGCGATACGTGATGCCGTCCTTTCTCCAGCGCGTGTATCTGCTCTGGATGTTCCGCAACTTTCCCATTCTTCCCCACGCTGTCCTGAGCGTGTGGCAACAACGGCTGATCGACCGGCTGTGCAGCGAGCAACGTTTTGCTTCGATGGCTTACGCCGACGGCATGGACGAAGTTCCGGTGATCGGCACGATTGAGCACCGGCCGCCCATCGCCGCCGACCGCCTGCCCCCTCGACGCCCCGTCGCAAGCGAAAGTGCGCAAGGACTGGCTGCCGAAGTGCGTCAACGATCGTAGGTCATTTCCCAAGAGTTGCTGCTGCGGGCTGACCAGAGCCAATCGACTCGTCGTCGCCGCATGCCTCCACACGCACGCAAGGAATGCTACAATCAAATGTTGATCCCGCCAGATCTCCCACCACGGGCGCGTAGCTCAATTGGCAGAGCAACTGACTCTTAATCAGTAGGTTGAAGGTTCGATTCCTTCCGCGCTCACCACTTTAAGAGCACTTAACTGAGAGGACTGCGTGGCGTGCTGGCCGATTGGACGGTGGCCCGGGCTTGATTTCGTAGACAGGACCAATAGAGAGGGGTGCCCCGCTCTCGCGTTTTTTGCAAGGGCGGGAATCACGAACGCGTGCAGAGAGTGTTTTGGCGCTGGCAACGGCTTACGCGACCCGGTCGCGAAACGAAATCCTGGTCCAACCCTCATTCACTCCCACCGCTCCGGCTTCGTCCAGAAAATAGAAACGATAGCTGCTCCAGCGCCACTGCTCCGGTGACTCCACCAATCCCCGTTTGATCGGGTTCCGATGCATATACCGCAACTTCTCCACGCGCTTTTTTGTGGTCCAGACGTTGAAGTCATAGAAACGTGCTTGCCAGAACGCTCGGTGCAGATTGCTCGCTGAAAAGGCCGAGTTGGTGCGGGTCCTTCCGCTTGCGTTTGGGGAGCAAAGCCCGAGCCGCGCGCTGTTTGAGAACCTGCATGACCTTGGAGGGCGTTCCGATCTCCGGTTCCGCGATGAGCAGGGAAATCAGGCCTCGGAAGTATGTACTTAACGCAACCCTGAAATTTTAGTCCCTCCCCTTCGTACACCGTGCAGCAGCTTCTCCTACTCCTCAAAACAGGGTTTGCCATTGTGACCAAACCTGTGATGGTCGTTGATCGCTGTACTCATCCGGTCGTAGGCTGCCCGTAAATCCTTTTTCTCCTGCTCTGTCAAATCCGGATTTTCAAGCGCATTGAGAATGTCATCGAACTCCCCTTCGAGCTTTTCAAGTTCTGCGCAGAGCATGTCGCCTCCCTTCTCGCGGCACTCATTCGCGGGCGTACCCATGCACGAACGCACCGCCGCCCTGGCGTGAGCGATCAGCTACGCCGCGCACCTTGCCAAAAGGTCCTTCTTTCCCAAGCCCAGGATCCCGTGTTTCTGGCCGACCTTGCGAAAGGCCTCGATTGCAAAATCGAGGTGATGCTTCTCGTGGGCGGCGGAAAGCTGGGTGCGAATCCGTGCCTGACCTTTGGGCACGACGGGGAAAAAGAACCCAACGGCGTACACACCTTCATTGAACAGGTCGCGGGCAAAGTCCTGCGCCAGCTTGGCGTCGTAGAGCATGACAGGAACGATCGGAGTATCACCTTCCTTCAGGTCGAAGCCGGCCTCTTTGAGAAGTCCACGCCAGTACCTGGCGTTCCACTCCAGCTTGTCGCGGCGTTCGGTTGTGGTGCTGATTAAATCCAGCACCTTCAGGGCACCTGCCACGATGACCGGCGCCACGGCATTGGAAAACAGATAAGGCCGTGCCCGCTGCCGGCACATCTCCACCAACTCGCGGTGTCCGCTGACGCATCCGCCGGAAGCCCCGCCCAGCGCTTTTCCCAGCGTTGTGGTGATCACATCGATCTTGCCAAATACGCCGCAGTGCTCGTGCGTCCCGCGTCCGGTTTTGCCGATAAAACCAGTAGCGTGGGAATCATCCACAAACACCATGGCGTTGTACTTTTCCGCCAAGGCAACAATTTCAGCCAACTTGGCGGTATCGCCGTCCATGGAAAACACGCCGTCGGTAATCACGATGCGGAAGCGCTTGTCCTGATGCTCTTGCAGCTTCTCTTCCAGGTGTACCATGTCGGAATGTTTGTACGTGTCCTGCATGGCCTTGCACAGGCGCATACCGTCCACGATGGAAGCGTGCACGAGCCGATCGGCGATCATCACATCCTGTTCGTTCAAGCAGGCCTCGAAGAAACCGGCGTTGGCATCCATGCAGGAGGGAAAGAGCAACGTGTCCTCGGTGCCGAGGAAATCGCTCAGCCGCTTTTCCAGTTCCCGGTGCATGTCCTGCGTACCGCAAATGAAGCGCACGGAGGACATTCCGTAGCCGCGCCCCTCAAGGCCGGCATGGGCGGCGGCGATCACCTCCGGATGACTCGACAGTCCGAGATAGTTGTTGGAGCAGATGTTGATGCACTTGCGGATGGCAGAGCCGACCGGGAATTCCACTTCAATCTCCGCCGA
Organism: uncultured Acidobacteriaceae bacterium; assembly: GCA_964407245.1. Classification (GTDB taxonomy): domain Bacteria; phylum Acidobacteriota; class Terriglobia; order Terriglobales; family Acidobacteriaceae; genus Sulfotelmatobacter. Next base: position 2,299 of record CAYOUY010000429.1, on the reverse strand, counting down.
CTGGGGCGAGTGTATGTAGCGCTCTTCCTTGAACAGTCCTGCCGCTTTGATTCCCTCAATCTCGCTCTGATAGCCTTGGCGAACTACATTGGAGAACGACATAAGAGGCCTCGCGTAATGAGGATTCGTACCCATGTCCAAGTCCGCCTCGCGGGCTGGGAGCGCCGGGCACGTTTCTAGACGCCGACTTCAGCTTTTTGGAACCTTCGCACCAGGGCCACAATGCGCTCGACCGAGTCGAAGGCTTCAGGTGTAGCGGCGGAGTCGGGAATGTGAATTGCGTACTTTTTTTCCAGAAATCGCAGCAGAGAGACCATGGAAAAAGAATCCACAAGACCGCTGGAGATCAGCGGTGTGGTTTCAGCGATCTCCCGCTCGTCTCCCTCCTGCACATACTCCCGGATGATGTACTCCCGAACTGCCTGGGTGATTTCGTCCATGGTCTGCTCTCAGTCTTCCATGATGGTGGAAATGTCGCCCACAGGTTCGTTGAATTCCTTGCAGCGGAGGATGCGACGCACAATCTTGCCGCTGCGCGTCTTGGGCAGGGAGTTCACAAACTCGATTTCCTGGGGCATGGCCAGCGGCGAGAGCCGCTTGCGAATGGTGTTCATGATTTCCAGTTCCAGGTCGCCGGAGGGCTGGAAGCCGCGTTTCAGCGTGACGAAGGCTTTCACCACTTCCATGTTGATGGGGTCCGGCTTGGCGACGGCGGCGGACTCGGCCACGGCCGGACATCCCAGCAGGGCCGATTCGATCTCGAACGGGCCGACCAGGTGCCCACCGGTGTTGATCACGTCGTCGTCGCGTCCCATGAACCAGAAGTAGCCGTCGGGATCGATGGAGGCGCGGTCGCCGCAGAGATACCAGCCATTCTTGAATTTCGACTGGAATCCCGCCTCGTTGTGCCAGTAGCCGCGAAACTGCGAAGGCCAGCCGGGGCGCAGGGCGATCAGGCCGGCAACGCCGGGGCGATTCACCGGCTCGCAGGTCTTGGGATCCAGGACGGTCGCGGTGATTCCCGGAAAGGGCTTGCCCATGGAGCCGGGCTTGACCGGCATCCCGGGAAAATTGGCGATGACGATGCAGCCCGTTTCCGTCTGCCAGAAGGTGTCGTGGAACGGCTTGCCGAACGTCCCTTGCGACCAGAGCACGGCCTCCGGGTTGAGCGGCTCGCCCACGCTGGCCAGATAGCGCAGGCTTGAAAGGTCATGCTTGCCGGCGATTTCCGCTCCCTCTTTCATCAGCAGGCGGATGGCGGTGGGCGCCGAGTACCAGACGGTTACGCGGTATTTCTCGATGAACTCGTACCAGCGATCCGCGTTGAAGCCGGAATCGAGAACCACCTGCGTGATTCCGTTCGACCAGGGGCCGATGATTCCGTAGGAGGTGCCGGTGATCCAGCCGGGATCGGCGTTGCACCAGTAAATGTCTTCGGGCTGGAGATCGAGCACCCACTTCGCGGTCAGGTACTGCGAGATGATCGAATAATGGACGTGCTGCGCGCCCTTGGGCTGGCCGGTGGTGCCGGAGGTGTAATGCAAAACCGAGGGAGATTCGGCCATGGCCGGATAGGCGGAGAAGTGTTCGACGCGCCGCGCCGCGTCCATCACGAAGGAAATCTCCCGTTCGCCGAGGGGCGGCGGCTCCCGGTCCACAACGATGATGTGCCGCAAATTCGGCAGCCGGTCGCGGATCTTGCGAATCTTGTACAGGTGTTTCTTCTGAGTGAGGATGGCCGAGGTCCCCGCATCGGCAAGCCGCACCCGCAGGGATTCGTCGCCAAACGCGGAGAACAGCGGCTGCGCCACCGCTCCCATCTTCAGAATCCCGAGAAGGCCGATATACAGCTCCGGCACACGGTCCAGGAACAGGCAGACCCGTTCTTCCGGCCGGATGCCCTGCCCGCAGAGGAATTGAGCGATGGTATTGGAGAGAACTCGAAGGTCGTCGAAGGTGAATCGCTTTTCGTTGCCCTGATAGTCTTCCCACAGCATTGCCAGCTTGTTGGCTAGGCCAAGCTGGCAGATGCGATCACTGCACATCCACCCGATGTTGATCGGATCATGCTGCCGATAGCCCAGTTCGCGCTCGGCCACATTCCAGTCGAAGTTCGCAGCAAGTTCTTCGTAGGTTGGAGGGGCGCGCATCGCTTGTTTCCCCCCTCGGCATCGCATGGTTGGCCGGATTCAAGGCAGACGAAAGTCCCCCCTACACGACACCTCATATCGCTTGTAATCCGCTCTCACCCGTTCCCGCGGTGACCCGTGTCACTCCACCTCGTGATACTGGTCCCCCG
>CAYOUY010000428.1:0-12307 GCA_964407245.1 uncultured Acidobacteriaceae bacterium | reverse complement strand
GGTCACTGAAACTGGCGGAAAAAATGAAATAACTACTTAAACATCCGGCGGATACACAAGTCAAGCGAGCCCCCGCCCGCGAACTCCGCCCCCGGATTTCTGAGATGCGCGAAAGCGCGCGGGAAGATGCCGCGGCCGTAGCACAAAAGTGGCGTGAATGAACTTGCAGGCGCAAGGGCGCTGCCCAAAGGCGAAAACATTTTGCTCATGGCAGCGTCACCCTGCCGAGCAGCGGCGTCTGGCGCGGGCGAAACCGCTGATTTTTCGCGGAAAAGTGAGCGCCAGGCGCGTCTCTGCCGTCATGCGGATGGCAACGCGATTGCTTCGCCAAAGCAGAGCCATTCGTACGAGTGTCTCCTCCTCCCCCACCATTGTTGGAGTTCTCATTTTGGGGCCGGCAGGATTAACCGAAGCAGTTCCGCGCGGCATTTTGCTGTTGCAAACTGCTGACAGTTCTATAGATTGTGGCTATCGAAGATTGTGGCGAGCAGGGTTGTGGCGAGCGGGGATGCAACCGAACTCCCAGGAACGGCGGATGATGCGGCGCTTCGACATGCGCCTGCCCGCCGTGGTGCGTCTCGAAGGCGCCGACGAGTTTCAGACCGAAACCCAGAATGTAAGTGCGCGCGGCGTTTTCTTCTACCTGAACCGTGCTATCGCTGCCGGATCCAAGCTGGAGGTTACGCTGACGTTCCCTCCCCACATCACTCTGACGGATGCGGTGCGGGTGCGATTCACAGCGCGCGTGATCCGCGTGGATGCTCCGCTGCCCTCGGCGCGCATCGGCACCGCCGCCATGATTGAGGACTACGAATTTCTCCGCTCCAACGGCGGCCCGGACTTCCTCACCGCCCTGCAGAAAGAATGGAAAGCGGCGCAGTAAAGCTTCCGCTAAAGCCAGTTCCTCCTTTCGAGGTGTCGCGGCACGCCTGAAGGCGTGCCTTGATACGAATCTCTGCTCTTGCGGTGGCCGACTAGGGTGTGTCCCCGGTACGAGTCAGGATCAGCGGTGGCGCAGGCCCCGCGTCGGAGCCCTTCGCGTGCAGACCGCGGTCATCAGCAGTGAATCCCTGCGACACCAGGGTTCGCGCTTGCGGCGGCCTCGCCCAGACTCGACTCTCTCCAGGCAACGCTTCGTATCAGGGCATGGCTTTAGCCATGCCGCCGAGCACCCAGTTTGAGAGGGGCTTCAGCCCCTGTGGTGGCGGGTCGAGCTCAAATCCTGGGTGAGCTGACGAATAGGGGAACTCTACCGCTTCGGAAACAAGATGCTTGGCTACGGGATTGTTGCGGATATACTCCCTCGCCCGGCAATAGGCTTCCGGGTTCAGGATTCGAACCTCCGAAAACCCTCTTTGCCACACCGGCGCCCGGAATCCCAATTCTCGACCTGCGCGAAATGCAAAGCCGCCCTTGACGAACTGCATGGCCCGCTCAATCGTTGTGTCCAATTCGACCGTCAGCAACAGGTGGAAGTGGTCAGGCATGACGACAAACTCGTGTAGGCGGAATCTCCGCTGCCTGCGATAGTCACACAGCCCGCGGAGAAACAGGCCGGCGGCGCGATCGGATTGCAGAAGATTTCTCTTCCCGGCAATGGACGATGTCACGAAGAAGGTGCGAGCACCGGCAGTGGCGCGGGAGGGGTATGCGTTTCGAATAGGGATGGCCATCGGCGGCGGCTAAAGCCGGTTCAGTTTTTTCGGTTCCGGGGCGGCACACCTGAAGGCGTGCCCTGATAGGAATCTCTATATGGCAAGGGCTGTGGAACGATGTGACGAGCGGATGTAACGAGGAAAAATGTTTGTGGCGATTCCGTGAATGGGAATCCGCGCAGTGTTATTTCTTCCCTAATTCCTTCAATTGTTCGCGCAGCTTGTTGAAGCGGCGGACCAGAGTGCCGAGATAGAAGGCGTGGATCACCCAAGTGAGGATGTAAGCGGCGAAGAGAAACCTGAGGGCGTTCATTGCGCGCTCCGGTTCAGCGGAAGGCTGGGTTTGCCGCTGACCGCGCCGGCACCGGCGAGGGATTCCATGGCGTGAGCTTCATCCACTTCACGATGCAACAGCTCGAGACGATAGCGCGACCAGCACACTAGAAATGCGAAGCAGAGAAACGCCAGCCAATTGATCAGCAGGACATGAAGCATGCGGGGATCCATGGAACCGCCGCCGCCAATCACGGGCTGCGGATGCTGGGTGCGGAAAAACCAGATGGAAAAATACACCAGAGGAACGTCGAGCGCGCCGAACACGGCGAGCGCAGCGGCGAGAACCTGCGTCTGCGCACTGGTGGAAAATCTGCGCAGCACCAGATAACTGACGTAAATCAGCCACAGCACAAGAGTCGAAGTCAGGCGAATGTCGCCGGGCGCCCACCAGATGCCCCACACCGGCCGCGCCCAGATTGGTCCGGTCACGAGTACGACGGTGCAGAAAACCACTCCGACTTCAGCGCAAACCAGCGCCACAATATCGGCCTTGGGGTTGCGACGAATCAGGTAAATGATGGACGCGACAAAGTTGATCAGAAACAACAGAAAGGCCGTCCACGCCGAGGGCACGTGGTAGTAAATGATGCGGTAGACGTCGCCCTGCAGCGCGTCGGTGGGGGCAACGACCAGCGCCTGATACAACGCGTAGGCGAGCAAAATCGCCGTGACGATCGAGAGGATGGGGAAAAACCGTTTCATTTTTAATTCAGATCAGTTTGATTGAGATCAGTCCGATCCAATCAGCTGGATCGTCGCTTGGTTCACTCGGCGTGCAGAATCGTCTCGAACAGCAGGAGACATGCTGTAGTAAACACCACATCGTAGGTGAGAAGCAACACGATGTAGAAGTGCGCGGGATTGTCGCCTGTTAGGACGGCAGTCGTGCCCGCAACCATGGCGAGCAGAGCGGGTATGGAAATCGGAAAGAGTATTAGCGGCAGCATGATCTCGCGACTCCGCGTGCGCAGCGACATCGCGGCGAAGAATGTGCCGTTGACCACCAAGGCCCACGTGCCAAGAATGGCGATGGGAATGAGCTGCCACCCCGGCCCTAGAACGTGCAGGTTATAGAACACGACGAAGAGCGGCGCCATCAGGGCTTCGAGCACGCTGACAAAAATGAAATTGCCGATGGCCTTGGCCAGAAAGAGCGCGTTTGCGGGTGCCGGGGAAACGCGGTAGGCGTCGAGCACCTGGTTGCGCAGCTCGCGCGCCCAGGTCTGGTTGAGGGCGACGACGGCCGCGAACAGGAACGCGACCCAGATGAGGCCGCCGGCGATGTGGCGCGACTCCTCGGCCAGCGGATCGAACGCGAATGCGAAGATCACCACCACAAGAAGAGAGAAGAACAGCATGGAGTTGAGCGCGTCTTTCGAGCGCCATTCGAGGCGAATGTCTTTTTTCAGCGTGGCGAGGGTGACGGCCAGGAGGGAGTTCATTGCGCCCTCTCCCGCAATTCCAAGATCCGGAACGATCCGAAAATCCCCACTTCTCGCGCACAGAATGCGCGAGACCCTTCGACTTCGCTCAGGGCAAGAATGGGGCACCCGGATACGGCGATCATTCGCGCCTCCAGCCCGCCGTCCGATCGACGATCTGCCCGGCCTGCATCCAGACGAATTCGTCGGCGACGCCTTCGAGCAAAGAGGCTTGATGCGTAACGACGAAAATCGTTTTACCCCCGTCGCGCATGGATTTGAGCAGCGCGACCATCTCGGAGGCGGAATGTACGTCGACGTTGGAAAAAGGTTCGTCGAGCAGAAGAATCTTCGGATCATGCAACAGCGCGCGCGCCAGCGACATGCGCTGCCGCATGCCCTGCGAATACTGCCCGACCGGGCGTGTGAGTTCGGGATCGAGGCCAACTGCTCGAATTGCGGCTTCGCACGAGGTGTCTCCCCCGATGCCATAGAGTCCGGCGAAGTAGCGCAGGTTTTCCACGCCGCTCATTTCGTCGTAGAGCAGCGAAGGATGCGCCATGTAGCCGAGGTCGCGGCAGGCGGCGCGTGGCGGCTTGCCGAAGATGGAGATCTTTCCCTGCGTGGGCTGGGCGAGTCCTGCGAGCGCGCGCAACAGTGTCGTCTTTCCTGCTCCGTTGTCGCCGAGGATGGCGTGAAATTGTCCGGCGTCGAACTCGGCGGTCACACCGCGCAAGGCGGCGAAGCGGCCGAACTGCTTGATCAAGTTATGGACGGTGATGGCGGGGCGGGCGTCGGACATGGGATTGAAGTGAGTTCGCTAGCGAATCTATGCGTTGTCACGCGGATTTGCAAAACGGCCGCGCGAAGGGTAGTAGCTCAATTTCAATCTCGTCCGTCCTCCGGCGTCATCCCGAAGCCTCGCGCTTTGAAGGCGAGGGATCTCGCGCGTTGCGCCACTGGCTTCGTTTTCGCTGCCCGCGAGCTCCTTCGCTCTGCCTGAAGAGCGGCTTCGCTCAGGATGACGCCGTCGAAACTCATCGGAATTTCAAGCTGAGCCGCTGCCGCACGAAGGAATTCCATTGACAACCAGGGCCTGCCCTTGCATTATATATAGCTATACAAGGTATATGGCAATCAACAGCGGTAACGGCGAACGCGGCGAACACTGGGAGGCGCAACTGCGCAAGGGATGCCTGGAGATGGCGATCCTGGCCAGCTTGTGGCACGGGCGTTTGTATGGGCTCGAGATTCTGCGCTCGCTGGCCGAGAACTCACGGCTGGAAGTTGCCGAGGGCACGCTGTATCCGATCCTGTCGCGGCTGAAGGGCGAGGGGTTGCTGCAGTCGGAGTGGGTGGAGGCGGAGGCCGGACATCCGCGCAAGTATTACTGGCTGACGGCCCCGGGCCGCCGCCGGGCGCGAGAGATGGCAGGTACATGGAACGAGTTCGCAGCGAAGCTGGCAGTGCTGGTGGAACCGGTGGTGGCTGGACGCAACGGAGGAAGGTAACACGGAGGTAGAGGTGCAGAAATAAAGATCAGGGGCAAAGAGCATCGGAGTAACGAGCGGGGGTGAAGAAAAATGACCAGATCTGCAGCAATAGCGGCGCAGTTTCCGGCGCAATCCAGCGACTCGCGGATTGAAGCCTACCTGAATCGGCTGGAGAAGTTGCTGGCCGATATGAATCCCGACGAGAAGCAAGACATTTTGTGCGAGATTCGCGCGCACATTCTGGACTCGACTGCCGGCGCGGCTGATCGCGAAGCCGCAGTGGATCGCGTTCTGCGCTTGCTGGGTACGCCCGAGGAACTCGCCGCTCGCTATGGCACCGAACGCATGCTGACGCGCGCCGCGCGCAGTTTTTCGCCGTGGGTCCTGCTGCGCACCTGCTGGCGCTGGGCCATGTTGGGGATGAAAGGGATGCTTGCGTTTATCTTCGCTTTGTTTGGCTACGCCACGGCGCTCGCGCTGACGGTGAGTGTGTTCATGAAGCCCTTTGTGCCCAGGGTAGGGCTCTGGTTGGGCCGGACAACTCTGCAGGTCGGAACTCCGGATCATCCGGAAATGATGCGCGAACTGCTGGGCCACTGGTTTGTTCCGGTGATAGCGGCGGCGGCGTGTGCGATCGCGGTCGGCACGACGCACGCTCTGCGGTGGATGATTCGCCGGCGAACGCTCCCCCAGGGTCGTGCGATGCGCACCGCGAGCCTCGCGAGGCCCGCACAGATCTAATTTGTCGCTGCGCCGGACGGCTGCGGCGGCCTGTTCTCGGTCATGCTCTTGGTGGGCTGCGCCTGGGGCTGGTTCGCTCCCGGCTGCTGCGGAGCATATTTCGACGCGCACTTGGCCTGGAGCTGCTTGGCGTGAAACACACCGTCGCGGCCGAAGCTGCCGTCGGCCAGAGCCTGCGAGTCGTCCTTGAATGTGTCGGGCGGAGCCTCGGCGCCGCTGTAGTCGACCGAGAGGTCCTGATCCTGCTCCACCAGCACGAACTGTACGTGGGTTCCACTGCGTTTGATCGAGCCGGGCTTAACATTCCCCGCAACCCGGAGCCGCTTCGAATATGCGCCATCGCCCATGGTGCGCAGTTCTTTGATGGTCACGTAGTAGCTCTTACTGTCCTCGACGCCGGTGTAGGCGAGGTAGCCGAGCAAAAGAAGAATGACGACGACGGCTCCGCCGAATTTCAGATATGTATTGGCCTGGCTCGACATAAATACACCCCACAGGGATAAAAAACCCACTTGAAAAACTTTACGCGCGCGAGGGCGGAGAATCAAGGAGCGGAAGATCGTACGGAACGAACACCAAAGATCGCTAACGCAGGGATGGTGGATGCCGGGTGCCGTGCGAGCAATTTCTCGACAGTCCTCGACATGACGGCTTAATCTTGTTGCGGCTTAGTCCTGTGCATAGCTGTAACAACAGAGAGGAAGGAGTCTCATTATGAATAAAAATTTGGCCAAGCTGCTGCTCTGCGCGTGTTTGTGCACGCCGAGGCTGTTCGCCCAGGACCAATTGGATGGGTTGTGGCAAGGTTACGACGGCGAGTGGAGACACGTTTCGCAACAGCTGATCGCGCTGGCCGAGGCCACGCCTGCGGAAAAATTCGCCTGGCGGCCGGCGCCTGGCATTCGCTCGACCAGCGAAGTGTACATGCACATCGTGACGGCGAATTATTACCTGCTCTCGGTGACCGGGCCCAAGCCGCCGGATGAGATCAACCAGGACGCAGGGAAAAAGTTCACGTCGAAGGCGGAGGTCATTGCGTGGCTGAAACGGTCGCTCGATGCGGTGAAGGACGCGCATCTGGCCGAGACTCCGAAGGACCTGGAGCGCAAGGTCCGCGTCATGGAGCGGGATGCGACGGTGGACGGCATGTATCTGCGCATTCTGGTGCACGCCAATGAGCACATGGGACAGTTGGTGGCATACGCGCGCATGACCGGGGTTGTGCCGCCGTGGTCTCAGTAAGAGTGCATGCAGGCGGGATATTACGCTCAGCCGTGAAGCCGCATTCATTTGTGATTCGTTCTGCTGGAGAGCGCGAACATGTTGCCGTCGGGATCGCGGAAGACGGACGATGTTCCCCAGGATTCGGTCTTCGGCTCCTTCACAAAGGTCACGCCCTTGGACTTGAGAATTTTCGCTGTGGCGAAGACGTCGTCGCACCAGAAGGCAATCGACTGAAACTGGCCGATCCGGTCCTCCTGGCCTTCGGGGGTGAAAAGCGCCAGGCCGGTTTCCGCGCCGGGGACGAGCAGTTCAATCCAGCGCTGTTTTTCGGTGAAGGGTTGATCGGTGCCGACTTTGAATCCTAGGGCCTCGGTGTAGAACTTCAGCGAAACGTCCTGATCGCGAACCGGGATGCTGACGAACTTTATGCCTCGAATCATGGCTGCTCTTTCCTCCATGTTTTGAAAATATGGTCTTGAAAATCATGTGCGCGAGAATAGCCTGGCGATTCTGAGGCTGCAATCTCCCAGTCTTTCCTATATTATTTGTTGGTATAGCGATGACAGTCGACGATTATGTTGTGGATGTTCTGATGCGCGACCTGGTCGGACACGACCGCAGGCCCGCCAGCTATCTCGTGTACTTATGGCTGAGTAACGAGCAAACTCACCGCAAGAGCCCGGTGCAGGTGAGTTATCAGGACATGGCGGAGTCGATTGGCATATCGAAAAGCTCCGCGCAAGCGGCGGTGAGCTGGCTGTTGCGACGCAAATTGCTGGCCGTGAGCAAAGCGAACGCCACGGCGACGCCGTGTTACACGGTGCGGCAGCCGTGGAGAGATTCCAGGTATCGAGCACAATGAAGACCTCGTGCCGTTCCGACGGGACTCCCGCCTCTTGGAATCCATCTCACCCGGCACTGCCGTGCCGGGCTTTCGCATACCGGCGCTCCGCGGCTTCTCTCGGACGCCGAGTACCAGTCTCGAAAACCGCAGGCTCGGGCAGCCTCTGGCACTCGCATTCCTCACATCCCTTTGAAGACGAAGCTCATTTCTTTCGTCTCGTTGGCGCCAATTGTGATCGTCTGCGTCGAAGTACCCAGCTTCTCGTGCCACGCTTTGAGCGTGTAGGTCCCCGCCGGCAGGTTGCTCAGATCGAAACTTCCGTCCTTGCCGGTCACCGCGAAAAACGGATGCTTGAACACGGCAATGTAGCCGCGCATCCAGGGATGCACGTTGCATTTGACGGGGATGGCGATTTCTTCGCGGGCGAACGACTCTTCCATCTTCGTTCCCGGGGGCTCGGCTTTGTTCCACTCGCGATTGTTGGCGGGCGTGGGATGAATGTTGTGCGAGGTGCGGTCGTCGTTGACGACCTCAAGCGGCTGGTTGGCGCGCACGGCCAGCACATGCGGCTGATACATGCATCCCTTCTGCTCGACGACTGCGGGCTGCGAAGGCGGATCGAAAATGCGGTCGCCGAGGCCTTCGGCCACGAAGACAATCACGTTCTGCAGATCACCTTTCGCGTCGGCGACGATTTCCTGCGACAGAACCGGCGAGGAGTGCTCTTTGGCACAGGCTGGATCGGCCGCCATGCTGACCGGCTTGGCCGGCGGAATTTTGCCCTCGAAGTGCACGATGCCATGCACGGTGGCGCCAGTTGCCGTTGGGGAAGGGCCCCCGGCTCTCGCCGCGTGCGGAGCCGAGATGGCGACTAAGAGCGCAACCACAAAAGCTGAAACGAACTGAACAGCGGACTTCGTACTACTTGACTTCTTCCTGGTTAATTTCTCGCGATTCATACCAACTTCACCTCAATTCAAGAATTCGATTCTGCGCACACGAAGGGCGGCTGGAGCGTTGTTATTCGCCGACCGCAGCGGATAGAGACGCGCTGTACCCACGGCGGTAGCCGGCATCGAATGACGCACGATCTTTTTCAGTCGACCAGCGCCCGACGGGAGAACGCATGGGGCGGCCTTGCTGCGCGGCCAGGCGGCCAACGTAAAGGCCGTCGCGGTAGGCACCGTCAGAGGCCGCCTGTGCATCCGCAACTTGCTGTTCGTTAGCAGTTTTTCGGTTGAAGCTGAGCATTGCAGTTGTTCCGAAGCAAACCGCAAGCGCCAGGGCAAAAGTGAAGATCCGATCCATAGTGGTTGCTCCTTAGTGGTTCGCGAGACACCGGACAGAGCAGTGCCTCGGCTTGGCCGCCCGCATTGGTTCGCAAGTCCTAATCCCGGGTCGTCGTTCCGGATTGCGGCGGCCGGTTCAGCGTTTCAGTTGGCAGGGGCTAATGCAGGGATGTTGCGTCTATCTGGTGTGAGCTTACTCACCGCGAAGAAGGGCGTTGTCACCGCGCGGTCAATTCCGCGTCATTTCATCGTCAACGTTTTGTCGGCGACAGGTCAGAAGGAAGTAATGGCGGAGTCACGAGCGTCGAGTTCTCCCGTTCGAAAGCTCGCACGGCGTCAGCGGTTCAGGCGGAGCAAGAGATCTCGCGCGGACTAACTGCACGTCCGAACCACGCGAAATCCCTCGGCCCGCTGGTAAAAACGCGGGCCTTCGGGATGACGCACGGGTGACGTCGTCCGGGCCTGATCCTACCACACGTGGCAGGCGTTTTCGGCGACCATGGGCTGGCCGGCCTTGCAACCAAATGCCTTTTGAAACTCGGGCATGTTCTCGACCACGCCATCGACACGATATTTGCCCGGCGAGTGCGGATTGGTGCTGACCTGCATGCGCAAATACTCCGGCCGCTGCTTCTCGCACCACACCCGTCCGAATCCAAGAAAGAAGCGCTGTTCCGGAGTGTAGCCATCGATGCTCTGCCCTTCCTTGCCGGTTTTGTCTTCGGCGATCATGCGCTCGAGCGCAGCCAGGGCAATACGTGCGCCGCCGTTATCGGCGGTGTTTTCGCCGAGCGTGAGGCGTCCGTTCAGTTTCATGTTGTCGACGGCGACGAAGTTGGAATATTCGTCGGCCACACAACTGACACGCTTTTCAAACTCCTTGCCGTCCTGATCGGTCCACCAGTCGCGCAGGTTGCCCTCAGGATCGAACTTGCGGCCCTGATCGTCGAAGCCATGCGTGAGTTCGTGGCCGATGACCAGACCGATGCCGCCAAAGTTGACTGCGTCGTCCATCGTCTTGTCGAAAAATGGAGGTTGCAGAATGCCGGCGGGAAACACGATCTCGTTATAGTTCGAACTGTAATAGGCGTTCACCGTGGGCGGAGTCATGCCCCACTCCTTGCGGTCCAGGGGCTTGTCGATCTTTGCGACTTGCCGTTTGGCCTCGAATTCGCTGGCCCGCTGAACGTTGCCGACGAGATCGCCGGGTTTGATGCCGACCGTACGGTAGTCGCGGTAAACGTCTGGGTAGCCAATCTTGTTGCGAATGGCCTGGAGTTTGATCTTGGCCTGCTTCTTGGTTTCGTCGCTCATCCAGGAAAGATTCTGAATGTCTTCGTCGAGCGACTTCTCGAGCGTGTCGACCATTTTCAGCATGCGCGATTTGCCCTCGGCGCCGAAAGTCGCTTCGACGTAGCGCTGGCCGAGAGCTTCGCCCAGCGAGTTGTCGACCAAAGTGACGCAGCGCTTCCAGCGATCCTGAATCTGCTTTTGCCCGGTAAGGGCCTGGCGCATTTTGAAGTCGGCGTCGACAAAGGGCTGCGAGAGCCAGGGAGCGGCGGCGCGCAGCACATGCCAGGTGACGTAGGTTTTGAGCGACTCCAGCGGCAGAGCGGCCAACACGCCGTTCACCTGAGTGAAGAAATCTGGATTGCCCACGTTAAGTTCGGTGAAAGCGGGCGCGCCCACGCCGGTGAAATATCGACTGAGCAGGAAATCGGGAGCGAGCGCCACGGCGGCATCGCGCGTCATCTTGTGATCGCGGCTCTTGGGATCGCGGCGCTTAGTGCGGTCCATGGAGTCGGCCGCCAAGAGAGTCTCGACCATTAGCACGGTGTCGGCTGAAACGGCCGCCTGTTGCGGCGTCTGGCCGGCTAGCGTAAAGAGCGTGGTCGCAAACTCGGTGAGATGCTTGCGGGCTTCGACCTTGTCCGGGTCATCCTTCACATAGTAATCGCGATCGGGTAGCGACAAGCCGCCCTGGTCGATGTTGGCGATCACAAGGTCGGCGTTGTGCAGGTCGGAGGCCGCGTAGAAGGCGAAAAGGGACCCGTATCCAATGTTGCGCGCGTGCGCCAGTTCGTCGACGAGCCCCGCTCTGTCGTGAACCGCAGCCAGGCGGTCGAGTTCGGGCTGGAGCGGAGCAATGCCTTTCGCCTGCACAGCTTTTTCATCCATGCAGGAGCCGTACATGTCGCCGATTCTCTGGTCGATGGCGTTGCGGCTGGCGCCGCCGACTGCGGCTTTCTCGAGAATTCCGCGCTCAATTTCCAGATTGCGCTCATTCAGTTCGGCAAAACTATTCCACGAGGGACGGTCCGCTGGGATCTCCGAGTTCTTCATCCAGTTGCCGCAAGCGTACTGGTAGAAATCGACGCAGGGATCGATCGTTTTGTCGATGTTTTCAATGCTGAATCCAGGACTGGGCTTCCTGGGTGAGGTGGACTGGGCGAAAACGACTGCTGTTGCGATCAACAGAAAAGACAGCGACCAACGAAGAGTGCGCATAAGAAATGTCTCCTCGGGATGCCGCTGAAATTCTATGCTCAGACTCTGACTACCTTCAACCGTGGAGAGTCAGAGAGCGGAGTCGCCAAGCTGTGACCTGGAGCACGCCTGCACAACGAGGGCCCGGCGCGTTTATAATCCAGCATTTATAATTTACTTCTGGCGGGTTTCACCTGATCAATCTCCCAAGGACGGCTCCGATTATGACTTCCCCAACCAGCGGTAATAACGGCAATGGCAGTGATTACGCTGTCCCCAAACCACGCGCAGAGTGGATCGCGCAGCGCAAGCGGTCCAACACCGACGGCAATTTCTCGCAGATGCACTACGCCCGCCAGGGCGTGATCACGGAAGAAATGGGATATGTGGCCCACCGCGAGAAACTCGCTCCGGAGCTGGTGCGCGACGAAGTGGCGCGCGGCCGCATGATCATTCCGGCCAACATTAACCATCCGGAGCTGGAGCCGATGGCGATTGGGGTGGCCTCGCTGTGCAAGATCAACGCCAACATCGGCAACTCGGCGGTCACTTCCGAAATTAACGAAGAACTGAAGAAGCTGCACACCGCCGTGCATTACGGCGCGGACACCGTGATGGATCTTTCCACCGGCGGCAATATCCACGAAATTCGCGAAGCCATTCTGCGTCACTCCCCGGTTCCCATCGGCACGGTTCCGATCTACGAGGCGATTGCACGCGTGAAACGCGTGGAAGATCTGAATGTCGATGTGATGCTCGAGGTGATCGAAGAGCAGGCTGCGCAGGGCGTGGATTACATGACGATTCATGCCGGCGT
>CAYOUY010000427.1:0-3636 GCA_964407245.1 uncultured Acidobacteriaceae bacterium | reverse complement strand
GATCCGACGAAGGTCGTGCGCACCGCTCTGCAGAATGCCGGCTCGATCGCGTCCCTGATGCTGACCACCGAAGCCCTTGTGGCGGAGATTCCGGAAAAGAAGGAAGCTCCGATGCCGGGCGGACATGGCGGCGGCATGGGGGACATGTACTGAGCTAGTCGCCGGCCCTTAGTCGTTAGCAAGAAACAAAGCCCCGCCGCAAGGCGGGGCTTTTGTGCTTGTGCCTTGCACCGGGGGGCGTTTACGCAGCCGCGGGCTTCTGCAGCCCGGCCTGGACCATTACGAAGGCTGATCGATTCTCCGCCTCCATTATGCCGAATACACGACGGAATATACTCTCCCGATATCTGTCGCCAAGCCAATCACGTGCCGCAGAATGCAGTGACTTCCTTTCTTTAGCCGTCAGTTGCGGACTAGCGAAGGACTCGCCTCGTTTTAGCTCCCAGTCACCCTTTACCAGGGACCAGCGTCCGGCGACTCCGACAACCAAGCGGTAGTCAGCGAGCATCAAGCGTGCGGCCGCAGGTCTGCTGAGTTTGAACGTTCCTGTCAAGGTCTTAAACATAGTTTCCGCCTCAGGGTGCTTCAGCAGACCGAACGCTTCAACCATCCATCTCGGAGCCAGGACTCGGCGCGCAACATCAAAACAGAAGCGCTCCTCTGCTTCGCTCGGGGGAAGGAGGCGTTTGGGAATGTCGTAGTCTCTTGAATAGAACAGTGTGTGACATAGCTCGTGTGCAACGGACGTCCGATACCTAGCGGGTTCGAGTTCGTCACTGACAAGGACGTGAAAACCGCCTTTTACCGGCAATAGGCGTGCACCTCCCTCCAAGCCACTCACGGTCAAGATGCAACACCCCAACGAGGCTGACAGACGGTGGAGTTCAGTGGGCACGAGTTGGGGCCACCGGTCGCGGTAGGCGTGAAGGAGCTCGTGGAAGATGGGGGGACAGACGGGACATTTCCCGATTCTTGTGGGCTGGCGAGGCCGGTCGGCCCTCGGCGGCTGAAGCCGCTCAGGAGCGGACGCCTTGCGGCACGAGTGAACTCGTGCCCTTCCCGGTTTGTTCCGACCACAGGGGCTAAAGCGCTGTTCCCAATTATGTTTGCCTTGACGCGGCCCTTAAGCGCCGCTCTTCCACGCTGCTTCGCGATTCCGTTGCAGCGTGCGGGGAAATCCCCACTTCTGGCAACACCGGCCAGAAGTGGGGCACCCGCCGCCAGCGAAGTGGACCGGAAGTCGAAGTCCCCACGCTCCCGCACAGAACGCGGGAAGGGCGGGGCAACTTCTTAGGGGTTGAAGTCCGGTGCGTCCCGTCTCTTAGTTCTTCGGTGTGTCTGACTTGTCCTGCTTCTGGGCGGGTATGGTTCCCTGCTGCTCGCTGGTGGGAGGGACGATGCCTTTCATCCGCATGTAGGTGACCAGGTTGCCGTAGTGTTCCATGTTGTGGCCGATGTTGATCTGCAGCACGGCATGCTTTGGCACATCATTTCCGAAAAACTTCACCATCTCGGTTGCCGTGGCGTCGGTCATCGAGTCGTAAACCTTGTCGCAATAGGCGAAGCCTTCCTTGAGGGCGGCGATCAGATCGGCTTTGGCAGTTTTGGTCTTCTCGATGTTCAGGCCAGGATTCTTCTCGCCCGAAGCCGCGGAGCAGAACAGATACTGGGCATCGGCCAGGTGTCCGATGATCTGGCCATAGCTGCGGACGCTGTCGACGGGCTTGAAGCTGTAATTTTCCTCGGGCATTTTTTCGGCGGAACGGAGCAGAATTCCGTTGGTTCTTTCATAGCTGCGCTTGTTGATGGTGCTGAAGGGATTGGCAGGGGGCTGCTTCTCCTGAGAGAAGGCGGGCAGAGCCAGAAGACAAAGCAGAATTGCAGGCAGAAGTTTTCGCATGGGTTCTCCTTTTCGAGTGGTATCCAAGGGTAGCAGAAAACTCGAAAAGGCTTGCTAACACGAGGAGCGCCGAGCATTCGATGTTCCCCGCTTTCTTCCGCCCCGCAAATTCGGCCAATCCGTTACCATCTTCGGCGTGGGGATCTTGACTGCTGAGGAACGCGAACGGTTGCGCGATGAGCTCGTCTCCGCTGCGCAGAGCGATCCCAATCTGTGTGGCGCGGCTCATACGGGATCGGCAGCGTCTGGGCAGCTCGACCGCTGGTCCGATATTGACCTGGCGCTCTGCCTGAAACCGACAGCCCTTTACGATCAAGTCGTCGCCGAGTGGACCGGGCGGCTCTATCAACGTCACGATGCGGTCGCGCATGTGGACGTGATGCGCGGCACGACG
This sequence comes from uncultured Acidobacteriaceae bacterium, assembly GCA_964407245.1. Taxonomy (GTDB): domain Bacteria; phylum Acidobacteriota; class Terriglobia; order Terriglobales; family Acidobacteriaceae; genus Sulfotelmatobacter. The sequence continues at coordinate 1,342 of CAYOUY010000427.1, read as the reverse complement.
CTGTTTCGTGTATTCCTGCTGAAAAACACGCTGCAGGTGGATGTCGCGTTCTGGCGCGCGGAGGACTTCGGCGCGATCGGGCCACATTTTCGGCTGATATTTGGAGAGGCGAAGCCGGCTCGGCCGGCACCGCCGGCGAATCCTCAGGATCTGATCGGCATGGCGTGGCTCTATGCTCTGCACGCACGATCGAGCCTGGCGCGCGGGCGCGTGCTGCAGGCGGAGTACATGCTCGGTGGCATGCGCAACCACGTGTTCGAACTTGCCTGCCTGCGCTGCGGCGTGGTCGCAAAACAAGGACGCGGGCTTGATGACCTTCCGACCGCGGAGCGGGAATCCGCGGTGAGGTGCATTCCACGGTCACTTGAGACGGCGGAATTGCAGCGGGCATTTCAGGAAACAACCGAGGCGTTGGTTCGCGAGATTCAGCACGTGGACGGTGAGCTGGAGAGCAAGCTAAAGAAGGTTTTGAAGGACATTGCTGGATAGCCGGGGCTGAAGCCCCGTTTATTTGTCGCCGCGCAACGCGGCGCTAAAGCGCCGCTCCTCCACGTTGCGCTTGGGGTTCAGCGACCGCCGAAAAATCGCGGGAAGAACGCCGTCCCGATGTAAAATCCCGAGCATTGGGGGATGGGGTTCACGCTGGGGCTCACGCTGGGGTTCACGGAATGAATGCAGGTTTGCCTATAGCCGACGCGCCTCAGGCGTGTGCTTCGTCCGCAGTCGCATCTGCGTCGACACCGCGCAAGCGCCACTCCACTCTGGTGCGCATCACGCATTGGCTGACCACCGTGGCGTTCCTTGCTCTACTGCTGACGGGCGGAGAGATTGTGCTATCGCATCCGCGATTTTATTGGGGCGAGACCGGCAACGTGAACACGCGGCCGTGGCTCAATCTGCATCTTCCCTCTTCGCGCGACACCGTGCCCACCGGCTACGGCTACGTGCTGCCTGACCAGAATGGCTGGAGCCGCTATCTGCACTTCGAGGCAGCGTGGCTGGCCGTGGCGACCGGATTGCTGTACGTACTGTGGGGCCTGTTGAATGGGCATTTCCGGCGCAACGTGTTCCCTGCTGCCTCTGACTTGTCCCCCAAGCAACTCGCCCTCTCGACCATGAAGCATTTGCGCTTCGAGCGGCCGGGCGCGGAAGAGGCGTGGTCGTACAACGTGCTGCAGCGGTTGTCGTATCTGGTTGTGATCTTCGTGCTCTTCCCGTTGATGATCTGGACGGGGCTGGCGATGTCGTTCGGGTTTGATGCGGCCTTTCCGCTGGCGGTGCGGCTTCTGGGCGGCCATCAGACGGCGCGGTCGCTGCATTTTCTGGTAACGATATTGCTGGT
>CAYOUY010000426.1:0-15867 GCA_964407245.1 uncultured Acidobacteriaceae bacterium | reverse complement strand
AGCCCACGGTGCTCTGTTACGCGCACTACGACGTCCAGCCGCCCGACCCGCTCGACGAATGGCACACGCCGCCGTTCGAACCCACCGAGCGCAACAACAACATCTATGCCCGCGGCGCCGTCGACGACAAAGGTCAGCTCTGGATGGAAGTCAAGGCTCTCGAAGCACTCATGCAGACGGGCGGCGGCAAGCTGCCGATTAATGTGAAAGTGATTTTTGAAGGTGAAGAAGAAGTCGGGGGCGAATCCATCGCCGAATACATTCGTAAGCAAAAAGCCAAGCTGAAAGCCGATTTCGCCCTGGTCTGCGACACTGAACTTTTCGCGCCCGATCTCCCCACGCTCTGCGTCGGCCTGCGCGGCCTGGTCTATACCGAAATCGAAGCTTACGGCGCCAAGACCGACCTGCACTCCGGCATGTACGGCGGCGCCGCACCCAATCCGTTCTTCGCCCTGATCGAAATGATCAGCAAGATGAAGGACGCGAAAGGCAAGGTTCTGATCCCCGGCTTCTACAAGGGCGTAAAAGCGCCAACCGCCGCCGAACTCAAAGCCTGGAAGCGTTTGCCATTTAACGAGGAGCACTATCGCAAAACCGAAGTCGGATCGAAAGTTCTGACCGGCGAGCCCGGCTATTCCGTTCTCTATCGCACCTGGGCTCGGCCCACGCTCGAAGTGCACGGCATGCCCGGAGGCTTCACCGCCGATGGCGCCAAGACGGTGATCCCGGCGAAAGCGAAAGCCAAAGTTTCCATGCGCCTCGTCCCCAACCAGGATCCCGACGACGTTCTGAAAAAGTACCAGGCATTCGTGAAGAGGCTCACGCCGAAGGGCATCGAGACGAAAGTCAAAGTCTGGAGCAAAGGCCCCGCCTGCGTCGTCTCAACCGACAACAAATACATCGAGGCCGCGACAGAAGCGTTGCACGACACGTTTAAGAAAGACACGGTCTTCATCCGCAGCGGTGGCTCGATTCCCATCGTCACCGATTTTCAGGACGTGCTGAAGATTCCCAGCGTGATGATGGGCTTCGGCCTTCCCGACGACAATCTCCACGCTCCCAACGAGAAGTTCCACATCCCGAACTTCTATCGCGGGATTGAAACCATCTGCCGGTTCTTTGAGAAGCTGGGAGACTAGTGCCCGCGAAAAACGTGTGGGACCGGTCTCGGACCCGGTCAGGCGGGGACAGTCGCCCTCGGCTGTCCCCGCCGAGCACGACCGTAACCCCGGTTGTCATTCTAACTACGGGACTCCGCAGTTTGTCATCCTGAGCGAAGCGAAGGACCTATGCACTCGCCGGCTGGAACTGATGGCGAGCAAACCATTCTTCACTTAAGTCTCTCCACGCCGGATTGAAGGACACAATGAGAGCGATCTTCTTAATTCGTAGCAATCCCTTGATCTGTTTCTCGCGTTCAATGGCATTGCGTATGTCTTCAAAGCGCTCAAAATATACGAGTCGATCAACCCTGTACTTCGCCGCAAACTGGGAACCGATCCTCGTTTTGTGATCGCGCACTCGGCGCACCAGGTTGCTCGTTACGCCCGTGTAAAGCGTCTTCGACCGATTTGTCATTATGTAAACAAAGTACATTTTCGCCCGGCGCGGTTGCATAGGTCCTTCGCTTCGCTCAGGATGACAACAAGGTGACAGTTTTGGTAAGCCGGAGTCTGTGACGAGTGGACATCAGCCTGTGCAATTCTGAGCACGTATAATTCTGGTATCTGGCCTGCTACGGAAGAGGCGGTGGAAGGAGGCACATGGGACTAAGTTATCCTCAACTTGACGAAGTAACTCGGCAACTTATGCTTGAGTAACTTGACTTAGACCTCAACGAGGGTCGCCTCTATATTTCTGATCGCTTAAGCTCGACGGGGCGCACCGAGTATCCACAGCTTCTCAGGACCGCCATCGAATCGGGAACGGACGAGTCCCTCGCAGCGGCACTGAGGCAGAACGGGCGCTTGAATGCGACGGAACAAAGGCGGAAGCCGAGCGGTGGCTACTCGACCGTCAGCGTCCCTGTAACGGCTGCGGATACTCTCGCAGAGGGCGAATTCAACCGCTTCTATGTTCGCGGCCTCTGCCGCCGAAACTTACAGGACAGAGACGGCCAGTTGGTCGTACACCGTGCGAAAACCGTTGCTCAGCCGCGCCCCGAGTCTGAAGCCCTGATTGGCACGAACCCAGACGCACAACGACTGCTGTCCGACCTTCGCACGAACATCGGAGTGGAGCCAGCGCTTGGCGTTCCCAAAGGCCCCAACTCTGGATTGTCGGTCAAGATCATCAAGGCACTGACCACGAGGAACTAGCTTCGCGTATCATTGTTCGTGGTTCGTGAGAAACACAGTAGAATTCCCCTGTGAAACGCCCTCGCAAATTCACGGTCCTGATCGAGCGGGACGAAGACGGCTATTATGTCGCTACCGTACCAGCGCTAAAGGGCTGCCACACTCAAGCCAAAGACCTGGACACCTTGATGAAGCGCGTCCAAGAAGTTGCCGAGTTGTGCCTCGGGTAGTCTGCCTAGCTATCCCGTTTTCCCTCCCTGCGTTTTGATCCGTGCAATAGCAAATAATCCGAAAGCCCATTCACTGCCAATCGAAATTAAACATAACTATTGACAACAAGTCGTAAATAGCCTAATCTCCTGCCGCATCCGGTTTTTCGGGGCCTTGCCTGACCCGTTTTTCGCCACCATCGTTCTGTTTTCGAACGCGCGTCCTCAGAAAAAGGAGATTGGCCATGACTTCCCTGCGCACCCTCTTCTTTATCCTCCTCACATTTACCGCGGCCTCCTTCGCCCAGTCCGGATCGACTTTCTACGTATCGAAGTCCGGCAGCAATTCAAATTCCGGCAGCTACACCGCACCCTGGCTCACCATCCAGCATGCCGCCAACACCGTCACTGCGGGAGCAACTGTCTACGTCGAATCCGGCGTCTACAACGAGTCCGTGAGTTTCCCCAATTCCGGCACATCATCGAATCCGATCACCTTCGCCAGCTATCCCGGCCAGACCGCCATCATCGACGGCACTGGTCTCAGCGTCAGCGGCACACAGGGCCTGATCAACATCGTCAATCAGAGCAACCTCACGATCAACGGATTCGAAATCCGCAACTACACCACCAGCAGCGCCAGCCCCACTCCCGCCGGCGTCTGGATCACCGGCTCCGGCACCGGCGTGCAGATTCTGAATAACCTCGTCCACAACATCACCACCACGTCCGAGAAAAACGGGAACGCCTTCGGCATTGCCGTCTATGGCACGTCGAGCACGCCCATCACTCAGCTCACCATCAGCGGCAACCAGGTCTACAACCTTAAGACTGGCCAGAGCGAATCTGTGAACGTCGACGGCAATGTCACCTACTTCACCATCAGCAACAACATCGTCCACGACAACGACAACATCGGCATCGACGCCATCGGATTCGAAGGCGTCGGCCCCAGCGGCTACGACCAGGCGAAGTACGGCGAGATCAGCGGCAACACCGTCTACAACATCAGCGGCATCAACAATCCCGGCGAGGGCAATTCCTACGACGCCGACGGCCTTTACTGCGACGGCTGCGCCTACGTCGTCTTCGAACGCAACATCGTCCACAACTGCGACCTGAACATGGAGGCCGCCAGCGAACACAAGGGACACGACTCGAGCTACGTCACCATCCGCAACAACCTTTTCTACGACGCCAACACCGTCGGCATCTCCATCGGCGGCTATTCCTCGACCGTGGGAGGCAGCGACCACGTCGTCATCGTCAACAACACGCTCTACAACGACAACACACAAAACCAGGGCGCCGAGTTCCAGATCCAGTACCACTCCGGCTCGCAGTCGGGAAACATTTTCGAAAACAACATTGTCTATGCGGGATCGCAGAACGTGTGGATCTACAGTTTCGTCAAAGGCAACTCGAACTACCCTGCGCCGCCAGCGACGTTGAACTGGAATCTGTATTACTCGACGGCCGGCTACGTTTCCGGGACATCGATCGATTGGGCGGGCAAATACAACTACAAAACTTACGCGGCTTATCAGTCCGGCTCGGGTGAGGACGCCAATTCTCCGAACGCGAATCCGGACTTTATCTCAGTAGGATCAAACTTCGACCTGCAGTCGGGCTCGCCGGCGATCAACGCCGGCAGCACGAATCTGACCTGCAGTGTTGGCTACTGCGGCAGCAGCAGCTCGATTTACGGCAGTACGGACTACGCCGGCAATCCGCGCATCAACTCCAGCGGACAGATCAACATCGGCGCTTACGAGCAGTAGAGTCAGGAAAACCCATGCCGTTCGGGGAGTGTCGTGGCGCGCCAACCCGTTGCGCATTTAGGTAACGCAACCCCCGACCGGGAGGAATCAGGAATACGTCCTTGCACCATTGCGCGAGCGCGCAAGAGGGCTACCGCGTCGTCCCTAGAGCCATCGCCACCGCAGCCGTGAGCAGAAGCCATCCCACGGGAACGCTGAGGCGGCGTCCCCATGGAAGATTCTTTTCCAACGCCATTACTGCACCCAGTAGCAGCATCCAGATCAGATTGCCCGTCCCCACCAGAAACATTAGCGCCATCAGTGACCAGCAGCAGCCGACGCAGAACAAGCCATGCTCAAGTCCGATGCGAAGTGCCTGTGCAGACTCGTTCCCACCCTGCCAGCGTGAAGTAATAAAGGACAGCGGTGAGCGACACTTGTCGAGGCAGGCGTATTTCAGCGAAGAGAATTGGTAGAGGCCGGCAACCGTCAATAGGACAGCGCCGCCGACCCAAGGCGCAGCGGCGAGCCACGAGACGTGGGCCAATCCGGCTCGTAACGCCCAGTTCGCCAGTTGCAGAAGTACGCCACAAACCGCCCACGTCGCCACGTACCCACATAGCAAAACCGTAACCAGCCAAGCCGCGGACTTGCGCTCGCGCACCATCCGATGGAACAAGACGATGAGCGGAACACTCGTGGGCAACATCATGGCTATCGTCATCAGCGTCCAGCTAACGACGAAGATAACCGCGAACAGGGCAATGCTCTGGGAAGCAGTGCCTATGTGGGACCCGTGCAGCAGCACATGGCTGTAAGCAGAGTTGCCGCCCAACCAGAGCGCACACCACGCCACCAGCACCATGGCAGCGAGCAGCCCAACCAGAATGCCGTCAGGACGCGAAGCGGAACGTGCCTTGAATGGCATTGTTGTTCTGCAAGTCTACGTTTCTGAGCCCGAACCGAGTCGTGTTCCTGCGATAACGGGAGGCCTTGCTGACATACGCGGGCGAACCCGGAATGGTCGAAAAGACGCTCTCATTCAGCGTAGTGACTTTTCCGGTAGGGCCACGGTAGGGTGACATACTGGCCTCGACAAGATCGCCGATCTGCAGCGTCCCCTGCCCTTCGTTCACGGCAAAGGTGATGGGCGCTCGCTGTACGGTAACCACCTCTCCAACGAGTTTCGCTAGATCAGCGACTGGCCCGCCGAGTTTGCCCGTCCAAACGTTGAGCAGCGCCTCCTGCTGTTGCGGAGATGCCTTGTCGTCCACAACCACGCCTACGCGCCAGTTGCCCTGCATAATGTTGCCCGGAATAAACACCAGTAGGGCAAGCGCCAGGCCAGAGACATTGGTTCCGTCCACGGTTCCTTTGTCGATCTGATAGGCAACGACGGCATCGCAGGTGCCGTTGTCTGCGTTTTCGCCGATCCAGCAGGGACAAAGAACGTTGCAATCACAAACTTCGAGGAGTTTGCCCTCAAGCTGATAAGCCATAGCTCACCCCAGACTCCCTGGAATCTCGTTTGAACCCCGAAGACCGCACTATCCTACGCCTCGCGTGGAATGGAATCCATTCGGGCGGCAAACTGGCGTCCTCAGTCAGGTTGGTGAAAAATCGCTACAGCGCTCAAAATCTCCATCCCCCGGCGAACAAACGGCTCAAGCTTGTGCAAACGCCTCTTTCAACAGGCACTTCAGGCACTTCTGGAGAGTAGCCCGCTACTCGGGCCATCGCCATGATTGAAGCCGTGATCGCCTTCGTGACGACCTAGCGATCCGAAGCAGGCTAGTGGAAATTCACGCTGTAAATCATTTTGTGACTGGGCAACAGAACTCCGACGACTGCGCCCCCCGCGAAACCGATAGCTGCGCCGACTTCGGCCCCGACTCCCTTGCTACCGAGAAATCCATGGTTCTCCCACGACGCCGCGCCAATCCCGGCCCCCGCTCCAGCGCCCACCGCACCCGCAATGATGGTGTTGCGCAAACGGTGTTTATTTTCCATTAGTCTCACGCTGCGAACGTCCTGCTTCTGAATGGTCTGTTCGCCTGCGGCCTCCTGGTACGAGATCGCCGTGTCGGAGACACTTACGAACGTTCCGGAATGTTTCTTCGAGTTCATGTCGACGATTTGAATCTTGTGCCCCACCTGCAGGGCGCCTAAATTCGCCCAGGATGCCAGATTGGTTTGGGTCCACGAAACGCAAGGTACTCCAAGAACGCAAATCAGAAACAAACCTTTTCGCATAAGCGCACTCCCGACCTGATAGGCTTTTCGAGAATGATTCTTCGCCGCTCGACACTGCCGTCGTTCGCTGTGCAACCCCACAATCGTGGCTGCAACAGTGCTCCCCAAAGGAGCCGTTGTCAAGGCGCATGAATCGGCGACTTGCGGCTTTTCTCCGATCAGCGATGAAGTCGGAACCCTGTCGTAACATCCCCATTGCACTTATTGACCCCACTGCGCTAGCCTTATCCTGCTCTCGCGGTTCTCCCACCTTCGTCGGTCCCTCACCCGTAAACCAGGCTCTTACTGCAATGCGTGTGCAACCCAGCGGGGTGTCCGGCAATGGCACACAAGATATAGGGTTATATTGCTTGACCCCGGCACGTTGTCGCCGTTACAGTAGCCTTAATCTGTGCTCGCCCTGTCCAGCCTGGGGGGTGAAAAAACGACGGAATGAGGGTGTGTGCATCGTAATGGCGCGCGCGGGAATCCGCCTAGTAAACACTCGCTTCGATCGGGATCGCGGATCCCACTTCTCGCAAAACCGGCGAGAAGTGAGGCACCCACGACCGGTAGATTGCCGGAAACCGGCCACTGATCACCGGCCTCTGGCCACTGGAGTAACGCGTTGCTCAAACTGAAGAAGCTTCAGATTCTCGGATTCAAGTCGTTCTGCGATCGCACCGAACTTAAGTTTCACGGGGACGGGATCGCGGCCATCATCGGCCCCAACGGCTGCGGCAAGTCGAACATCGCCGACTCCATTTCCTGGGTGCTTGGCGAACAGTCGGCCAAGACCCTGCGCGGCTCGCGCATGGAAGACGTCATTTTCGCCGGCACGCGCGACCGCAAGCCGACGGGTATGGCCGAAGTGTCGCTTACGCTGATCGATCCTGAGGTCTACGCCGGCCCCGACGCGAACGCGGCCACCGAAATTGAGATTCAGGACGACATGCCCGAGTCCCCCACGTCTCATGTCATCGACGACTGGGATGAAGCTGCCCTGCGCTCTCGTGCCGCCGAAGAGACTGCCCGTGCCGTGGAAGACGCTCAGCCGGGAAAGATGGAAGAAGTCGAAATTCAACGTTCGAAAATTAATACGATCGCGATCGCCTTCCCCGACGACGAGCCAATTTTTGCCCTGCCCGTGCACAACGTAACGGCACCCGCGCCCACAGCGCCCATCGGCACCGCCGCACCTCACGTGGTGCTCAAGATTCGCCGCCGCAAATTCAACCAGCAGCAATTTCATCATGGCGAAGTCGTGGTCACGCGCCGCCTGTTTCGCTCCGGCGACAGCGAATATCTGCTCAACGGCAAACTCTGCCGCCTGCGCGATATTCAGGAACTGTTCATGGGCACGGGCCTTGGGCCCGAGTCCTACGCTCTGATCGAGCAGGGCCGCATCGGCCAGATTCTCTCGAGCCGTCCCACCGACCGCCGGGCAATTTTGGAGGAGGCGGCCGGCATCACGAAATTCAAAACCAAGAAGCGGCTCGCCGAGGCGCGCCTGGAAGACGCCAAGCTCAACCTCGCCCGCATCAACGACATTTTCGACGAAGTCACGCGGCAGATGAATTCGCTGAAGCGGCAGGCCTCCAAGGCCGAGCGCTATGCCCGCCTGCGCGATGAAATGCGCGCCAAGCTGCGCGTGGTGCTGGCGAGCAAGTTCGCCGTCATCGAGCGCGAGAGCGCAGAGATCGATGCGCAGCTCAACGCCCTCACCGAGGAAATGCAGCACCGCACCGAAGGCGTGCGGCAACTCGAAGCCGAGCACGCCGACCGCACCCAGCGCGGCTACGCCATCGAAACCGAGCTGCGCGAAAACCGCGACCGCATCGGTCAGATCGCGATGGAAACTGATCGCGCCCACGCCCGCCGCCGCCATAACGAAGAACGCTGCGCCGAGTTGCTGGTGCGGTCTGCGTCGGCTGAAGCGGAACTGGCGCAGGCACGTCATCGGCTGACCGCTCTTGAGTTCGAGCAGGAATCGAACCGTCAGATTCTGGATGCCGCCGCGGCCGACCTGGCCGCCGCTCAGAACGAGCTGATTCTTCGCCAGCAGGAAGCCGCCTCGGCTGCCGCGCGTCTCGCGGAAGTGGAGCAGCAACTGGAAGAGTCGCGCGTCGCCATCTTCGACACGGTTTCGTCCGCCTCGCGTCTGCGCAATCAACTCGCGCAGGCCGAAGAGCGCCTGGCGGGAGCCGACCGCGAAGGACGCCGCCTGCAGGCCGAAATCGACAACGCGAGCATCCAGATCGACGCCTTCGGTGGTCAGCGCGGCCAGCTCGCCCTCGAATTCGAGACCGTCACGCAGCGCGTCAGCGGCATCACCGAAGAGCTCGCGCAACTTCGCCGGCTCATCGAATCGAAGAAATCAGATGAGACACGCGCCAAGACGAACCTCGACGTCCTGCGCGCCGAGTACGCGACCGCGCTCGGCAAGAAAGGCTCGCTCGAAGCCGTCATCGCCGAGCACGGATACTCGACCGAGTCCGTTCGCCGCCTCTTTCAGTCGGGCGTCATGCACGGCGGCTTCGCTCCGGTAGGTGTGCTCGCCGATTTTCTAGAAGTAGAGCCGCGGTTCGAGCGCGTTGTAGAAGACTTCCTGCGCGACGAGCTGAACTACATCGTCGTCAAGTCATGGGATGCCGCAGACGAGGGCTTGCGCATGTTGCGCACCGACGTGGACGGACGCGCGACTTTCCTCGTCCATCCGGAAGACGCGCAGGCGAAGTTTTCTTTCATCCTCGACGAGGCTGCACACTCCGCGCCGCCCGCGGCCCAAATCGTGCCGCTCAAGCACACCATTCGCGTGCTCAATGGTTTCGGCAAGTCGCTCGAGGTGATCCTGCCCAAGCTGCGCGACGGCTACATCGTGCCCGAGGCCGGGATTGCGCGAAACCTCGCGCTCGAAAATCCCGACGCATTTTTCCTGTCGCAGGGCGGTGAGTGCTTCCACAACGTCACCGTGACCGGCGGCAAGCAGCGCGCTGAAGGTCCGCTCTCCATGAAGCGCGAGCTGCGCGAAATCGCGCGCCAGGTCGAGGATCTCGAGCGCGCCCTGCGCGAGGAAGACCTGCGCGTGCTCACTCTGGGTCGAGAAATCAAAAACCTCACTTCCCTGCTCGATCGCCTGGAGACGGAAAAACGTGAAGCCGAACATCAGGCCATGACTTCGGGCCACATGCTACGGCAGCTCGAGTCGGAAATGACGCGCGTCAGCGAACGACTTAACGTCTCCCAGCTCGAACTTCAGCGTCTGGCTGCCGAGCGCGCCGAACAGGAAGCCGTGGTTCGCGCACGCCAGGCGGAAATCGGCGTTCTGGAGCAGCAGCGCGTTCAGCTCGAACAATACCTTGCCGCGACACAGCAGTCGCTGGCCACGTTGCGCCAGCGCCGCGAAGAGTCGGCGCAAACCACGTCCCAGCATGCCGCCCGCGTGGCCACGCTGGAAGAGCGCCACCGTTCCGCCGCCGCCGTTCTTGATCGCATCGGTTCGCTGATCACCGAGATGGGCGAGCGCATTCACACGCTGACCTCGCAAATCGAGGCTGGCGCCGCCGAGAAGCTGCAGCGCGAGAATGAAAACCAGCAACTCGCCGAGCAGGCCGCCGATCTCGACGCTGAGCGCAACGCCGCCCAAGCCCGCGAAGGCTTGCTGCAGTTTGAAACCGAGCAACTCCGCGCCCGTTTGGCCGAAATCGATGAACTTTTGCGCAACAGCCGTCTGCTGCTTGATCAGGCACGCGACCGCCGCGGCGAATTGTCCGCTGCTGCCGCCAAGCTGGAATCCGACGCGCAATATATGTCCGAAACCTGCCTCAACGAACTTGGCATTGAACACTCCGCACTAATGGCCGACACCATGCTCGCCATCGTCACCGGCGATCAACTTGCAGCTGAAGATCAGCTCTACCGCGACCTGCGGCAAAAGCTCGAAGCCATGGGCCCCGTGAACATGATGGCCCTCGAAGAATACAAAGAGACGGCCGAGCGGCACGAATTCCTGGAGACGCAGCGCAAAGATCTGATCTCCTCCATCGAGAACACGACGGCCACGATCCGCGAGATCGACCAGATTTCGCGGCAGAAATTCGGGGAAGCCTTCGCCAAGATCAACGAGAATTTTCAGGCCACGTTCAAGAAACTGTTCGGCGGCGGCCACGCACTGATGAAACTCACCGACGAGGAGAACAGCGCCGAGAGCGGCATTGACGTCATTGCGTCACCTCCGGGCAAGCGCTTGCAAAACGTGCTGCTGCTCTCCGGCGGTGAAAAGGCGCTCACGGCACTGGCCTTGCTGGTCGGCATTTTCCAGTACGCGCCCAGCCCGTTCTGCATCCTCGACGAAGTGGATGCTCCGCTCGATGAAGCCAACATCGGCCGCTTCACCGAGCTGGTCAGAGAAATGAGCGTGCAGACACAGTTCGTGTTCATCACCCACAGCAAGAAAACCATGGGCATCGCCCCGGTGCTTTACGGGGTCACCATGCAGGAGCCAGGCGTATCGAAGCTGGTGTCGGTGCGGTTCGGAGCGCAGTAAGATTGCGTGGGGCGAGGAAACTTTCCTGTTATCCACGCTCATCCTCAGCTTTTCCACACCCGCGATCGCCTAAAACCCTTATTTATCGCGGCTTCTGGCCCACGTGTGTGCTGTCAACATTTTTCAGCCGGGCGCATCTTCCCGCTCTGCCGTTTCGTGTGACGACAATCGTTGACAAAAATTCCTGAGCAGCTAGAATACCCCTCGCCTCTTATCTGTAAAATTCCATCATGAGCACTGATCTTCTCGATTCCGTCCTTTTGCAAACTGATTTTCCTAGCCTTCACCTCCACGCCAGCGGCAAAGTGCGCGACGTTTATTCCGTAGGTGAGCAGCAGCTCCTTTTCGTGGCCACCGACCGCATTTCAGCGTTCGACTACATCCTGGCGACGGGCATCCCGCACAAGGGACACGTTCTGAACCAGATCTCGTTGTTCTGGTTTGATTTCCTGGCCGATATCGTCCCGAATCACCTCATCACGGCCGACGTCAACCAGTACCCACAGAAAGTTCGGCAATATGCGGGCCAGTTACGAGGGCGTTCCATGCTGGTCCAGCGCGCCGAGATGTTTCCCGTCGAGTGCGTGGTGAGGGGCTACGTGTCCGGCTCTGCCTGGAAGGAATACAAAGCTACGGGCACGGTCAGCGGCATTCAACTGCCCAAAGGGCTAAAAGAGTCTGACGCCTTGCCCGAGCCGATTTTCACGCCGTCCACCAAAGCCACTTCCGGCCACGATGAGAATATTTCGTTCGAGCAGATGTGCAAGATGGTTGGCGTCGAGACCGCCAGCCACCTGCGCGATCTCACGCTGCGCATTTATCAGAAGGCTGCGGCCTACGCTGGCCGCCGCGGCATCATAATCGCCGATACCAAATTTGAGTTTGGACGCACCGCCAAGGGCATCACCCTCGCCGACGAAGTCCTGACTCCTGATTCTTCCCGCTTCTGGCCCGCCGACAAGTACGCTCCGGGCCGGCCGCAGGATTCGTACGACAAGCAGTATGTTCGCGACTACCTCGAGCAAATTCACTGGAATAAGCAACCGCCCGCGCCAGCCCTCCCCGCTGACGTTGCGCGGCGCACCAGCGAAAAGTACCTTGAGGCTTACTTCCAGCTTACGGGGCACAGGCTGGATGTTTGAGCGCGCGTCTGGTAGTATCTCCACCCGCAGGAGCAGGTTGTGACTCCAGCGGACTGGATGATTTGTGCGGTCGTGCTCCTGAACGTGATTGCCGCCGCCATCCAGGGCTTTTTTGCCGAGGCCCTGACCCTAGGCGGCCTGGTTGTCGGCTATCTGGTGGCGGCGTGGCAGTATCGTGGCCTTGCGCAGTGGCTGGAATCGTTTTTGAAGCACGGATTGCTGGCTGACATTCTTGCCTTCTTTTTGATATTTTTTGCCGTCGTGTTCCTGTTCGGCCTTGCCGCCAGGGTCGCGCGTTGGCTGATGAAAGAGGCAGGATTAAGCGGCTTCGACCGTTTCCTGGGAGCAGTCTTGGGGCTGCTGAAGGGCGGATTGATGGTAGCAGTGATCCTGATGGGCATGACAGCGTTCACGCCCACCTCGAAGCTGCTCGCGAATTCTCAACTGGCGCCTTATTTTCTGGTAGTCGGCCGGGCGGCTATCTGGCTGGCGCCCTCGGAATTGCGTAGCCGGTTCTATCAGGGTTTGGACCTGCTCCACAGCGCTCCACAGAAATTATCCGGTGCTCCCGCCCCGCAGAAGTAGACGCGGTGCAGTGAAAATTCATAAGAAGAGAGAGACGCATCGTGAAAGATCAACTGGAAGCACTCGTATTGCAAATGTACAAGAGCAACATTCTGTATTCCGAGGGAGTGCGCGAGTTCAAGAAGCGATTCATCCTGACCGTGCTGCAGGAGAACAAAGGCAACCAGTGCCGTGCCGCGCGCGAGCTGGGCATGCACCGCAACACCCTCAGCCGCACCATTAGTGAACTGAGGATCGACGTCCGCCAGCTTCGCGATGGCGTCAAGCGCCCGCCGCGCAGCGCCCGCCCCATGAGCTTCGAGAAAAAGATCGTCCGCTAGGGCTAACTACAAAAACCTAAGGCAGCCCTTTCGGGCTGCCTTTTGCACTTCCGTTGAATCTATCTGTTATTGCGCCGCGGGCTTCTTGTGCGTTCCTGCCGCGGGTTTCTTCGGTGCCGCCGTAGTCAGCAGCTTGCCTTTCTCCATCACCATCATGAAAGGATTCGCCGTGTACGATGCCGGCTCACCCTGAAAGTCAAAACTGGCGCCTTCTTTCGGGATCATTTTGAGCGGAACTTTCTCTTCGAATTTCAGCGTAATGTCCGCTTTCTTGGCATCAATGTCGTCGGAGCTGCCGGCGATCATGAACTCGGTCGGCGTTGTACTGATGACTGTTCCGTTCATCTGCACAGCTTTGCCTTTCACCGCATTCCACACCAGGTCCTGATCCTCCTGCGAACCGTTCATGAACACGAACTGCCACTCCGCGAAGTTCATCTCCTCCGGTTTCTTGGAGGTGACCATGTTGTGAACCTGCTCCGCCGGTGTCGGCGCCGGCTTGATCGTCCAGCCAGGCTGAGGCAGTTGCGTGGTCGCAGTCAGCGCAAGCAAGTCGGTCCACCCGTCATCGCCGCCATGGTAGCGGACGTATTTGCTGCGCCCGAACTTTTTCACCTGCTCCTTGGCGGTGGGATCCGCCACCAAATTTGCCGCCCGCGCGATGAAGAACAATCCATTGACGATATCCTCGGGAGTCGACGGAGGCAGCGACGCAATGGCCAGGGGGTAAACGTTCTCCACGTTGTTGGGATCGGCATTCACTGCGGCCCGCAGATATTTTTGGGCCCCCGCATTATCCTTCAGCTGCAAGGCAGAGAAGCCGGCCACGCTGTTCATGATCGTGATAAACGAATTTTTCTGCTTGTCAAAATCCGCCTGCGGAACTCCTTCCGGCTTCGTCCACTTGGGCAGCACTTCGAGAGCGTGTTCCGCATGTTGCTTCGCGTCCGCCCACTTCTGCCCGGCCTTTTCGCTGTAAGCCAAAACGACCAGCGCTTTGGGATTGTCCGGATTCACGGCGAGCAGCCGCTGCGCCGCATCGGCGACTTTTGGGTTGCCCGTTTGCTGATAGGCGCCCATCAGTATCTCGAGCGCCTGCCCCTTCATAATGCTGTTGGGGTACTGCGCCAGGAATGCTTCCAGACCGCTGATCTGCGCCGCCGGATCTTTCTGGCTGTAAGCGCTCACGTACGCGTTGTACTCGGCCGGATCCTTAATGACCGGCGCCTGCGACTGCGTGCTCTGCGGAGTCTGACCCGTGGGCGGGTTCACACTCCCCGTTGGCGGGTTGACGCTCCCGGTGGGCGGGTTCACGCTCCCTGTTGGCGGGTTCGTGCTCCCGGTTGGCGGCGCTGCGGGTTGCGACTGTGCTGGCTGTGCCGCACTTTGCGCCATCGCTCCTGTGGCAATGCCGAGCACGACCACGAGCAGAATCTTTTTCATCAGTATGGCTCCTTGGACCGTCGGGAAATAGCTTTTTTGGGAACTTTGTACACTACACCTGAGCAGCGACTGCATTCCGCCCGCACCTCTGACTGGACCGCTGAGTCCTGCTTTGGAATGCCGGCTTCCGGGCAGGGGCCCCGGGAAACGGCAACTGCTTGATTCGTAAGCTGCCTTGCCTTTTTTCCCGGTTGGCGGGATTATAAGTACCTCTACTGCCGAAGGCAAGTTACTTCCCATTCGTCCCCCACTTTATTGTTAAGATGCCGCTTGCGGACCTGCCGGAGGCCGGTCCGCCCTCCAAGACATTTAGGGAGCTTGCGCAACTTATGGACACCACACAGCCCTTGACTGGCCAGGTAGCTGTTGTTACCGGAGCCGGGCGCGGCATCGGCGCCGCCATTGCCCGCAAGCTCGCGCATCTTGGCGCCACCACAGTGCTCTGCGGACGCACGCAGGCCACGCTTGAGGCCACCGCTCGTGCCATCCTCGATGGCGGCGGCAAGGTCGAAATCATTCCCTGCGATGTCACCGTTTTGCATCAGCTCGAATACGTTGCTACGCGTCTCGACAGCACTTTTGGCCGTCTCGACATCCTTGTCAACAACGCCGGCATCGGCCGCTTCAGCGAACCGCTCCACCAGCTTCTGCCCGACGACTGGGACCGCGTTCTCAACACCAACCTGCGCGGCGTCTTCTACGCCATCCGCGCCTTGGCCCCCCTGATGATCCGCGCCGGCTCCGGCCACATCATCAACATCTCGTCGCTGGCGGGCAAAAATGCCCTGCCCAACGGCGCCGCCTATGCTGCCTCCAAATGGGGATTGAACGGGTTGACCTACTCCGTCGCCGAGGAACTGCGCGGCCACAACATTCGCGTCTCCGTCGTCTGCCCCGGCTCAACCGAGACCGAATTGGGCCCGCATGCGGGCAAAGACCCCAACAAAATGCTCCAGCCCGACGACATTGCTCACGCCGTCGCCATGCTGGTCACCCAGACGCCAGAATCGTTTGTGAGTGAGATTTTGATTCGGCCCACGCAAAAGCCGTAGGTGCAGGAGCCGAAGGCTCGACGCGTTTATACGCTCATGTAGGGACAGTTGCCCTCCGCTGTCCTCCGGAGCGAAGCTCCGCCCTGATCCCGACTGATCTTAAACGCGCATCGAGGCAATCCGAACTCTAGCCGCTGAGGCGATTGGCATCGGGGCACGCATTTATGCGTGCCGGGAGCGTCTGCCATTCGCGTGCGCCTTTAGGCGGCTGAGGAAGGCCCGTGGCGCTGGGCAAGGACTCGTGGAATACCGTAGAAGAGCGGCCCTTTAGGGCCGCGAAA
>CAYOUY010000425.1:0-3108 GCA_964407245.1 uncultured Acidobacteriaceae bacterium | reverse complement strand
GCCGCCGGTCTGCGCCGTCTCGGCTGGGGCGACATCATCAGCGAAACTTTCCGCCCCGATCGAATGTTGCCGGCGGTCGGCCAGGGAGCGCTTGCCATCGAAACCCTGGAGGACGGCGAGGGCTATGACGCATGCGCCCCGCTCGACGACCCATGGACGCGCCTGCCTGTCACGGCCGAGCGCGCGATGCTTCTGGAACTCGGTGGCGGCTGCCAGGTGCCGATCGGCGCGTTTGCTGAAATGCGCAATGGCAAACTGCATCTCGATTCCATCGTCGCCGATCCCGACGGATCCAAACTTCTGCGCGACTCGCGTGATGGAACTGATCCTGAGAAGCTGGGCAACGATGCGGGCGCAAGCCTTCTCAGCCGCGGCGGCGACGCCATTCTCGAAGCCGTTTACGGCCGCGGACTGGCCGTTCCGCCGCAACCTTAGTCTCGAACATGCCTCCCGAATATCGACTGCCCATGGCGACCCTTGTATGAGCTCCGGCAGATTTCTCCTTAAATTGCTTGGCGGGACCGACGTGGCACACCTGCGTCGCTGGGTCAATCTGTGGCCGCCGTTTCTGGGCGCCGGTATTCGGGTGACGCACATCGCCTTCGACATGAGATCGGTGGATGTGGAGATGAAGCTGCGCTGGTGGAACGCCAACTATGTAGGCACGCAGTTCGGCGGATCGCTCTTTGCCATGACCGACCCTTTCTATATGCTCATGCTGATGGCGAATCTGGGCCGCGAATACATTGTGTGGGACAAGGCGGCGACGATCCGCTACCGCAAGCCGGGTCGCGGAATGGTGCGGGCAGAGTTTCGCCTGAACGATGCGCAGATCGAGGACATTCATGAGAAGCTGAAGACACTGGCGAAATACGAGCCGGTATTCAAAGTCGAAGTGATAGACGAGCAGGGAACGGTGGTTGCGGAAGTGGAGAAAGTGCTGCACATTCGCCGGAAGGGCGCGACGCCTCGCGGAGAGGCGAAGGAGTGACCTGTGTTTATCCCTGAACATTTTCGCGTTCGCCACGACGCTACAGCGATTGCGTTCATGCGGGCGAATCCGTTTGCGATTCTTGTGTCATCGAGGGCCGAGGGGCCTTTTGCCACACACGTGCCGCTGATCGTCCGCCAGATTGAGGACAAAGTGATCTTACGCGGGCATGTGGCCAAGGCCAACCCGCATTGGCACTACTTGGAGCAGCAGCCGGAGTGCCTTGTGATTTTTCATGGGCCCCATGCTTACATCTCTCCGACAAATTACGCGACGCGCGAGAATGTTCCCACCTGGAATTACGGCGCGGTGCATGTATATGGAACGGCGCGGGTGTTTGCCGGCCCCGACGATTTGCTGGATGTCTTGAATGGACTGATTCCCTTGTTCGAGCCGGCTTATGCCGAGCAATGGGCCAGCTTGAGCCAAACCTACCGCGAGCGCATGCTGAGCCACATTGTGGGATTTGAAATTGCCGTGACGAAGATTGAGGGCAAGTTCAAGCTCAGCCAAAATCGCCTGAAGCAGGAACAGGAGAATGTGATCGAATCGCTCGGAACTTCCCTGGACACTGCAATCTCCGGTGTTGCCCAGTTAATGCGTGAGCAGGGGCTGGGCACGAAGAAGTGAAAGTGCAGAACTTCGCCCTGATCGCAACGAACGCAACGAGAGTGGGGCAACCGCTTTGAACGGGCGTGAAGAACCAGAGCCGCTACGGAGGAATGTGAGCAGCAGAAAGGGATCGTCGCGTAGGCCGTTGCACGGGGTGCGAGTGCTGGTGGGCCGGCCGCGCCATCAGGCGGGAGCGCTCTCGGCGGAGTTGCGTAAGCTGGGTGCGAGCGTGATCGAAATTCCGTTTATTGAAATTCGCAAGCCCCGGTCGTTTCGCGCGCTGGATTCGGCCTTGAGAAATCTCTGGAGCTACGACTGGCTGATTCTGACCAGCGTAAATGGCGTCGAGGCTATGTGGGACAGGATGTCGAAGCTGAGAATCACCGGCAGATCGCTCGATCACCTGCGTATTGCGGCGATCGGCCCGGCCACGAGAAAGGCGATCGAGCAGCGCGGAGCGAAAGTGGAAGTGGTTCCGAAGGAATATGTCGCCGAGTCGGTGGTTCGCAGTCTGAAGAAGAAGGTGAAAGCAAAGCGCGTGCTGTTGGTACGGGCGAAGGTCGCTCGTGACGTGATCCCGCGCGAACTGAGGAAGGCTGGAGCAGACGTCGAGGTCGTGGAGGCTTACGAAACAGTTGTTCCGCAAAGTTCACGGGTGCGTTTACGTGCAGTGTTGAAGAATGCCGGGAAACGGCCGGACGTTGTGACGTTTACCAGTTCTTCTACCGTGAAGAATTTTGTGGAATTGCTCGGCTCGCGCGCTGGCTACAGGACGGGTTCGAACCCGCGCGGACAGGAGTGTCCGCGCCACACAGAATTAAACGGGATCCGCATGGCATCGATCGGTCCGGTCACTTCGGCGACGCTGCGCGAGTTTGGCCTCAAGGTCGACATTGCGGCCAAGGAGTTCACTATTCCAGGGCTGGCTGCGGCGATTACGAAATCCTTCGCAGGCCGAGCCGAATGATCGACTACTCCGTCACCGAGCAGCTGCAATCGGCCGGCACAACGTGGGCGAGGAGAAAATCGGCCACGCGTTCGTAAGCGTCAATCTGATTTTCCACGCGCGCGAAGCCGTGGCCTTCATTCTCGTAAATCTTGTAGTCGACCGTGCCCCCGCGTTTCTTGATGGCATCGACCACCTGCTGCGTTTCTGACTTCGGGCAGCGCGGATCATGTCCTCCGGCCAAGAGAATCAGCGGTGCCTTGATCCGATCGATAAAGTTGATCGGCGAGCGGTCGTCATAGAGCGCCTTGTTTTTCACCGGGTCGCCCATGGTGGCGAGGTCGGATTGTTGCAGCACGGGATCCTCGTTTTCAATTTCCGTAAACCAATTGACAAACGGAACGATGGGAACGCCCGCGGCCCATACGTCCGGGGCTTTGGTCACCGCCATCATGCTCAGATAGCCGCCGTAGCTTGCACCCATCACGGCGATTTTTTTCGGGTCGAGATGCCCGGTCTGCTTGATGAAGTCGACTCCGGCGAGCACGTCCTGCAAATC
>CAYOUY010000424.1:0-4479 GCA_964407245.1 uncultured Acidobacteriaceae bacterium | reverse complement strand
CATGCTGCCTTCCGACGTGCTCGGCATCTCGATCTTTTCGGCGATGGAGCAGCAATTCGAATTCAAGCGCGGCCCAGTTTTCACCAACGTTCTGCTGGCCGACGAAATCAACCGCACCACGCCTAAAACGCAGTCCGCGCTGCTTGAGGCCATGAACGAAAGCCAGGTCACGGTCGACGCGCATTCCTACGAACTGCCGCAGCCGTTCCTGGTCATAGCCACGCAGAATCCGGTGGAGCATCACGGAACGTATCCTCTGCCCGAGTCGCAGCTCGATCGATTTCTGCTTCGGGTGCGCATGGGATACCCCGACCCGCAGGCCGAGCGCGAGATTCTGCGCTCCGAAGCGGGCGCCTCGCAGATCGAAGGTATGCGCCCGGTGCTCACCGGAGCCGATGTCCTTGAAATGCAGCAGGCGGTGAAGCAGATTCGCGTCGATGAATCGCTGGTGAGCTACGCGCTGGAAATCGTCCGCCGCACGCGTATGTCCGACTTTCTATCGCTCGGTGTTTCGCCCCGCGGCTCGCAGGCGCTCTATCGCGCCGCACAGGCCATGGCATTTCTCGAAGGCCGTACCTTCTGCACTCCCGAGGATTTCAAACCGCTCGTGATCTCGGTCTTCGCCCACCGCGTCGTAGTCAACGGCCACTACGCCTCCACGCTGAAAAAGTCGGAGCAATCGGACCAGGTTCTGAAAGAAATCGTGGAGAGCGTAGCCGTGCCGATGTAGTCGTTGCAACGAAAGCCCAGAGCGTTGCCGGACCCGGCGCGGCTATAATTCCTCCGTCATGTCATTCCTGCGGTTTTTCATGCTGCTCTCACTCGTGGTCTGGATCGGCGGGCTGATCTTCTTTATCGTGGTCGCTCCGGTGGCCTTTCAACTCCTGCCCACTCGTCTTCTCGCCGGCACTCTTGTCGGAAATCTGCTCACCAAACTGCACTGGATGGCCATTTGCTCGGGCATCGTGTTTCTGATCAGCTCTCTCAGCTACAACCGACTGACCCAGGGATCGGGGCACCCGTTCGCCCCGCGTCACCTGCTGATCTGCGTCATGCTTGCGCTCACGCTCGTTTCACAATTTTGGATTACTCCGCGCATGGTCGCATTGCGCGCCCAGGTTGCTACCTTCGATGCCAGCACGCTCAACAGTCCCGCGCGGGTGCAGTTCGACGCGCTGCACGTGTGGTCAACGCGAGTCGAGGGATTGGTCCTTGTTCTGGGATTATTCGTTGTTTATCTGACCGCCGGCGCGTTCCATCAACGCTGACGCGCAACTTGCTTGTAGCGGAAGCAATCGACAACGTGGTCGTTGACCATACCGACCGCCTGCATGAAGGCATAACAGATCGTCGACCCGACGAAGTTAAGACCGCGGCGTTTGAGGTCTTTGCTCATGGCGTCGGATTGCTCAGTTCGCGCCGGAACATCCTTGAGTGATCTCACCGCGTTCACCCTCGGCTTGCCCCCGACGAATTGCCAGATGTAACAATCGAAGCTGCCGAATTCTTCGTGCACGCGAAGCAACGCCTTCGCGTTCCTAACCGCAGACGCGATCTTCAGCCGGTTGCGCACGATGCCGGGATCGCGGATCAACTGCTGCATCTTGCGGCGGTCGTAGCGCGCCACGCGCTTGGGATCAAAGCCCTCGAACGCTTTGCGGTAGTTCTGACGCTTGTTGAGGATCGTGTTCCAGCTGAGCCCGGCCTGCGCGCTTTCGAGGACGAGAAATTCAAAGAGCGTGCGGTCGTCGTGCACCGGCACGCCCCATTCCTCGTCGTGATAGCGGATCGCGAGTTCGTTGCCGGTAGCCCAGGAACACCGAGTGAGTGGTTTAGCATGTTTGGGCATAGAGGCTGACCAGATTCATATTTGTCATTCTGAGCGAAATAATTGCTTTGGCGGAGCCAAAGCAATTGTGCAGTCGAAGAATCCCTTCCTCGATAGGCTCAGCCTCGGTTCTGAAGGGAGTTCGCTAGAATGCTTCCAGTGCATGATCCGAAAGGCACAAACTATAGATGCCGGTAGGGATCCTTCGACTCCGAGTGAGCTTCGCGCTTGTGCGCCAAGCCTACACTCCGCTCAGGATGACATTCGTCGTTCTTTGATTACGCCTACTCCAGCGACTTCGGGTCCGACTTGTTGACCGGCGACTTGGTGTCCAGCAGGGAGACGAGCTCATGCGCGCATGTCGGAATCGCGACCTTGCCTTCACGAATGATTTCCTTCGCCGTCAGCTTCTTCCCGTAGAGTTTTTCGTTCGCGCTCCCATCGGAACGCAGCGTCGAGCCCTCCAGAGAAATGCCGGCAAACAGGCCCTTGTTGCGTGAGTAGGAAAGAATCTCGGCGCTCATCACGATGTCGGTCGCGCCTTCCGCGGTGCGCCCCTTGGGTCCGGCCGCAGCCGAAGCGTCCGCTCCCAGTTTCACTTTGCTGGACAGCAGCGACCGCGCGCCTTTTGGATTCATCACCAGCAGAACGAAATCCGTAGCCTGACCACCGATTTGAAATCCAATGCTGCCGCCTTCAAGAGCATAGAGCGCGGGAGCGCCCCACTTGCCTCTGTAGTGCTCGCCGCTGCGGCAGATCATCACTCCGCGGCCGAAACTGGCGCCCACACCGAACGCGGCCTTGATGACCGACGGCATAATGATCAGGCACTCGGCCTTGTCGAGCAAATCCTGGGGAATGTCGTCTGGAATATTCAAAATCTCCTTCAACACCTCACCCGAATTTTTCACGCGATCTTCTTCACGCTCGTCACTCGCTGCGAAGGTGACACTAGCCGACAGGCAGACAGCCATAAAAGAAAGGATGATTCTCTTCATGCATTTCCCTCCACTGTAGAGATTCTAAGCAAAGCCGGCGTAGCCGGCGCGACTAATGTTGAGAGGCGGCATCGGACTGACCAACCGCCCTTGGCCATTCACTACCGCGCAAGCCCTAGAAACTGCAAGTGTTTTGCCATGACCTTCCGTGTGCTCCTTTTGTAACTTGGCACTCGGCCAGAGCAACCCTAAAGTCAATGAGATAGCGAACGCCGTCCGGAGCCGGGTTCGGCATCTGGCGTGCATCTATATTGTTTGGGAGTGTCCGCGGACGTGGTTTAGCATGAAAAATTTGTATTCTCCGGGCATGAAGTACACGAACACAAAATTTCGCATTCTTGGGCTGTTGCTGGCAACCTTTGCCGCGGTTGCTGTTTCGCGGGCGCAGTCAGCCTACTCTGACGCCACGACCCTAAGCGCCTACAACACCCCGAGCACCGCAGTCTCGAGCTCCGATTCGACCGTGGATGATCCGCAGAATTCGCTGATCACGTTCCGCACGCGCGTGAATGAAGTGAACGTGCTCTTCATCGCCACCGACAAGCACGGCAAATTCGTTCGCGACCTGACGCAGAAGGATTTCTCGATTCTCGACGACCACAAGCCTCCGCAGGCCATTCTGAACTTTCGCCGCGAAACCGATCTGCCGCTGCATCTCGGCCTGCTGATTGACGTCAGCGGATCGGTTGACAGCCGCTTCGACTTCGAGCAGGACGCGGCCACCAGTTTCCTGCAGCACACTCTGCGGAAAGGTTTCGACAAAGCCTTCGTCGTCGGCTTCAACGCCCACAGCCAGCTCTCACAGGACTACACCGACGATTATTCCCGGCTGTACTGGGCAGTGCACCGCCTGCACAACGGCGGCGGCACGGCTCTCTATGACGCCATTTATCACGCCTGCAAGGACAAGTTCCTGAAGGATCATCCTGAGCACCCGGTGCGGAAAGCCATCATTATAGTCAGCGACGGAGAAGATAATCAGAGCGAAGTCTCGAGGGCGCAGGCCATCGAGATGGCGCAGCGCGCCGAAGTCATCATTTATGCAATTTCCACCGACGACAGCGGCCTGGTGATGCGCGGGGACAAAGTTCTCGAGCAATTAGCCGAAGCCACCGGCGGACGCGCCTTCTTCCCCTTCAAGATGAAGGACATCACTCACTCCTACGCTGCCATTGAGGACGAACTGCGCAGCCAGTACGTAGTGTCCTACAAGCCCGCCGATTTCGACGCCGATGGACGCTACCGCACCATCGAGATTTCCTCGCTGAAGAAGGATCTGCAAGTGCGGGCGCGTAAAGGATACTTCGCCCCACGACAGTAACTTCGGCTCCCGCTTTCCATTGCGAGACAGCTTCCCCTGTGTTAACGTCCCATTGATTTCCAGTACAACTCTTCCCGATCGACTGAGGAGACGCTCATGACTGGCATCATCTTCCTGGTAATTCTGGTTGTCATCGCCGTGCTGCTCATCGGGATGTACAACGGCCTGGTTCAACTGCGCGTGCGCTGCGACTCGGCCTGGTCTGACATTGATGTGCAACTGAAACGGCGGCACGACTTGATCCCGAACCTGGTGGAGACGGTCAAGGGATACGCGGCGCATGAGAAAGGCACGTTTGAGAACATCGCCAAATTCCGGTCGCAGGCCATGCA
>CAYOUY010000423.1:0-6439 GCA_964407245.1 uncultured Acidobacteriaceae bacterium | reverse complement strand
TTCCACGGAATCGCGTCCCACGCTTCTTCTTTGTAGCCCCACCAGTCGGAAAACGTAGCAATGCCTACGCCCGCTGCTGTAAGCTGGTCGGCCACTTTGTAAGCTTCGAGCGCGTGGTGAAATGCCCGCAGCTTGTAGCCGAACTCCTTGGCCATGGCGATTTCGGTCAGCATCTCGTCGGCGCGGTAGCAGTGAATCTGCACGAACAGTTTCCCTCGCAACACGTCGGCCAGCGCGTCCAACTTCAAATCGTGCTTGGGAGGCGTGGCGTCCTTGTCTCCATTCTTTACTTTGGTCTCATAGGCGTCCCACTCGCGCATGTAGTCCTGCGCCTGCACCAGCGCCTCGCGCTGCACCTCAAAATTGCCCATGCGTGTCGAGGGCAGCTGATCCTTGCTGCCGTAGACGCGCTTTGGATTTTCACCGCTCGCGAACTTGATCGATCGCGGCGCGCCCGGAAACAGCATGGCGTCACGGCCCAGCCCGTATTTGTGCTTGATCACGATGGCCTGCCCGCCGATCATGTTCGCCGACCCGTGCAGCAGCAGGGAAGTCGTCACGCCGCCCGCGAGCCCGTGGTAAATCTCTTTATCCTGATAATCGAAGGCGTCGATCATCATCATGTGAGGGGTGATCGGGTTCGTGGCCTCGTTGACGTCGCTATCGAGTGCGATGTGCGAGTGGGAATCGATGATGCCCGGAGTGAGGTATTTACCACCCGCGTCGATTACCGTCGCGCTCGAGGGAGCGCTCACATCCCTGCCGACAGCAGCGATTTTTCCGTCCTTGATGTAAACGCTGCCTTTGTCAATGCTGCCGTGCGTGGCGGTCATGACCACGGCGTTTTTGATCAGAACCTCCTTGTGCGCAGCGGGTGCGTCCTGCCCTGCGGCTGCAACTGCGATCAAGGCCAAAGAGAACGATGCTGCTAGGGCCGTTTGCTTTGCAATGGCCCGTCTCGCAGACAAAAGAAAACGAAGAAGCATAGTTGACCCCTCGTTACAAAAGGAAAGGATTTGGATCCCGGAAAGAAAGCCGATTCTAGTGATGCGTGCTGCGCTTTGGCAACGCAAATCTGATCAGACCGGGAGAAGAGCCGGCAGAGGGAGATAACAAAACAATTGGCAGCGCCTAATGCACCAAATGCTGCCAGTTCACGACCAGATCGAGCGGCTCCGAGATGTCTTCTCCGACCGGACGGAGAGCGAGAATGCGCTTGTTATCCTGCGAAACGCCGATCAGGGCCACATTCGGAGGAAGCGTCAGCAGTTCCTTCGGAGCCGAGAACTCCGGCTTCGCGCCGTTGATGTGGGTTTCCACTTCGTAGACTTTGCCGGCATGCGTGTAACGCAGGCTTTTTCCGTCCGCACCCCAAGCCATCGGAATTCCGCCGTTGGTCGAAACCTGCCACTTCGATCCGGTTTCCGGAAATGCCGTTACATACGCCTCCACGTTCCCAGTCTCATCTGAGGAATACGCCAGCCATTTGCCATCGGGCGAGGGTAAAGGGTTTCGCTGCGAATAAGGGGCATTGATCAGTGGCAGCGGCTTGCGATCTCCCTTCACATCCATGTAGAAAATGTCGAAGGCCGTTTTCGGATCTTGCCTCGCGAAAAAGAGGTATCGCCCATCTTGCGAAATACCGTCGATGGTCAGGTTGCCGCCAGTGT
This sequence comes from uncultured Acidobacteriaceae bacterium, assembly GCA_964407245.1. GTDB lineage: Bacteria > Acidobacteriota > Terriglobia > Terriglobales > Acidobacteriaceae > Sulfotelmatobacter. The sequence goes on along the minus strand of CAYOUY010000423.1, from coordinate 4,769 downwards.
CATCCCACAGTTTTTCTTCCTTTCCGGATGCCGTCAGGAATTTCTGCACCAGCGTGCTCGCATAACCGCTGGTCGAAGCGACGTAGGCAATGTTGCCATCGGGCGACACCACCCCAGTCGTCTGCAAATCCGAATCGTCGGTCAAACGAGTTACAGTTTTTCGCTCGACATCCTCGACCCACAAGCTATTCCCGTTTCCTCCGGGGGTAGCGCGGTAGAGCACCGCCAACTTGCCGCCAGGCGACGGCGTGCCACCCGTATACGGGGAAGGTTCGCTCCAGTGTTCCAGTTCCTTGCCGGTGAGATCGAGCCAGACCAGTTCGCGATTTGGCACAACCGTGGTGCGATACACCAGTACGTTGCGGCTCACCGAAAAGTAGCCGACATTGCGTGGGTTATAGAATTCGACATTTGCCGCGATAGGAATTGGCTTGCCCTTCAGGCTCAGCCCCGATGGATCGAACTCCTGGGCCATCAGCGTACCTTCCCTTACGAAGAACAGATATCCATCGCTGTAAGCCACATTAGAGCCGGCCGTCAAAACCTGTTTCGTTGCGCCTCCGTCGACTGATCCCGCATATACGTATCCCACCGCGTCCTTGCCGCCGCGCTGCACAAACAGGAAATGCTTTCCATCGGGCAGAAACATGGGATTGCGGTTGGTGAACTGTTCGTCATTCTTGTCTGCAGGAGTGATCTGGACGGGAGTGCCACCCCCGTCGGAGACAGATTGGAGCGGCCCAGCAATTCTCGGAGTGAAGATGATCGTGCCCCGCTCGCTCCAGGCTCCGCCGCGGCCGTCCGGGGCGTCGCACAACAATTGCACCGGTCCGCCGGCAGCGGGGATCCTTTTCAGTTTGCCGTCGGCAAAAAACCCTAGAGACTTGCCATCTGGAGACCAGAAGGGAAAGATTGCGCTCTGCGTTCCGGCCAACGGCACAGCCTCGCCCGTGCTGGTGCTGCGCACGAAGATGCTGCGGTCATTGCTCGCCAAGGGGGTGCCCTTCTTGCTGCCGACGAATGCCAATTGCTGCCCGTCCGGCGACAACACAGGGGCGCCGTCCACAACATAAACAAAATCGAAACCGGCCGGCGGCTGCAGGTTGGCATGCACCAGTTGCTGCGCCGACGTAAGACGATTCGCGTAGAGCAGAATCAGCACGCCGGCGACCGCGGCAAGAATCCAACCGGCGGCCATCGCCACCGCCAGCAGGGACAGATTCTTCTTGCGCGTTTCGCTCACCACCGCCGGCGTGCCGACCTGGCTGTCGCCGGCGGCGATCCACTGCAATTGCAGTTTCAAATCGTGCGCGTTCTGAAAACGCTCGTCCGGTTCCTTGGCCAGGCAGGTGCGCACAACATGTTCGAGCGCAGGGGGCGTCAGCGGCACCAGCGTCGCGATGGGTTCCGGTTCCCGATCGAGAATTGCGCTGGCCACCGAGAGTTGGCTCTTGCCATCGAACGCGCGCTTTCCCGTCAGCATCTCGAACAGCATGGAGCCGAAGGCAAAAATGTCGGACCGCGCGTCGGCTTCCCTCCCTTGAATCTGCTCCGGACTCATGTACTGCACAGTGCCGATCAGAGTGCCCGCCACCGTGACCGGAGACGCTGCCGCCGGCGACGGCACAGTGGCCGCCATGGTCGCCATCGACGAAATACTCACCGCCCCTGAGACCGGACCGCCGCCTAACCCCTGAGGTTTAGCCAGGCCAAAGTCCATCAGCTTCGCTCCGCCTTTGGTCAGCATGACGTTGCCCGGCTTCAGGTCGCGGTGGATTATGCCCGAGCGATGTGCCTTGTCGAGCGCGTCCGCGACTTCGATCGCGATCTTTAGCGCTTCCTCCTGCGTCAGTGCCTTTCGTGCAATTCGTGCGTAGAGCGTCTCGCCTTCCAGGTACTCCATGACCAGGAAGTCGGTGCCATTTTGCGAGCCCACGTCGTAGAGCACGCAAATGTTGGGATGCTGCAGGGCGGAGATCGCCTTAGCTTCGCGCTCGAAGCGCGCGCGAAGGTCAGGATTCGAACTCAAATGAGTGGGAAGAACTTTGATGGCGACGGTGCGATCCAGGCGCGTGTCGCGCGCACGGTAGACTTCTCCCATACCGCCGGCGCCGGCCGCCGACTGCACTTCATACGGTCCCAGCCGGGTTCCCGGAGCGAGGGACATACGCAGGCCGGAATTATACCCCGCTGTCAATCGTCCGCGACCAGAGAAAAAGGGCGAATCGAGCCCTTTACTACCTCGGTCGTATCCCCATAGCCGGATAAAGTTCGTCCGGATACATCACCGCACCGCCCTTCACCACCACGTCGATCTTGCGAATGTCGCTGATGTTCGCCATAGGGTTGCCCTTGACCAGAATCATGTCTGCAAGTTTGCCGGGTGCGATCGAACCGAGTTCGCCGTCGCGCTTCATGACCTTGGCCGCAGTCTGCGTAGCCATGCGCAGCAACTCAGGTGCGGGAATCCCGGCTGCGTTGTAAATCTCCAGCTCCCGGTGCAGCGAGTACCCCTTGGTAAGATCGGTGCCGGCTACTTCGGTGATCCCGTTGTCATAGAGCTTCTTTACCATGCGAACAAAGTTCGCGTATGAGGCGCGATAGAGCTGGTCGGTGGCGGCATCGGGGACAGGCAAGGCCTCGGCAGCCATCTTCGCCCCGCGCTGCACTTGCAGCGGCAGGCGGTCGAACATGTAAGCATCTTCTTCAGAAATGTTGCCCGGCCGGTCGACGTAGGTCGCCTCCCAGATCGTCATAGTGGGATCGATCACCGTGTAGTGCTGCTTGAGCAAGGAGATGAAGTCGTTGACTTGGGGCGAGTCGAGGTCCAGCGACGCTGCGCGCTTACCCGGTTCGATGAAACGCGCCGGGGTGCGAGTCTCCTTTACTTCGGGCCAGAAGTTGAGAAAGACGAAGTTCATGTGCTGGATTTCGTCGGCGCCGTCGCGCACGAACTGCTCGGCAGTCATCCCGGCGGGCACGTGTCCGCTGACCCGCATTCCGTGCCTGTGCGCCTCATCAATAATGACGGGCACCAGCTCCGGCTTCACCGAGCTATAGATCTTGATCTGCACGTAGCCGAGATCGGCATAGTGATCAACGCGCTCGCGTGCTTCTTCCGGCGTGGCGGCCAGAACCTTCACCGGACCTTCATATGGTCCAGGTCCGTCGATGAACCCGGCGAGCACAATGCGCGGGCCGATCTGCTCGCCCGCCTCGATGTGCTTCCTCAGCTTGCCCAATTCGTCGATCGAGTTACCGAGGTCGCGGATGGTGGTAATGCCGGCAGCGACATCGAGGTAAGCGTTGCTCGGAAACAGGTGCTGGTGCATATCCCATAACCCAGGGAGAAGCATTTTGCCCGAGCCGTCGATGACCTGCGCTCCGGATGCGGTCGTCTGGCCCTTCTCGGCCTCCACGCTGGCGATGCGCTCGCCGCGCACCACGATCCGCTGCCCGGGAATGGTTTTCGCCGTGGTGGAATCGAATAGCGTGACGTTCTTGATGACGAGATCGCCGCGGGGATGGTGGATGAATTGTTTGGCGAGAGTGGCCGCGCGCGCCGATTCAATTTCTTCCTGCGCTTTCTGCAAACTGCCGAACGACGGGTCGTAACCCGACCGGATCAGCCCGGACGAGCCGTCTACGACAGCGAAGCCGTTGTGCTGCTCGTCGAGCCAAAGGTAGCTGGGGGTGAAGTCGAGGCCGTCGATCTGGTACAGCGTGGCGCTCAATTTTTTCCCATTCGCTTCCACCGGCACCGTCTTGAGTTCGCGCAGCGTCGCCTCGCCGCCGGGAAGCAACGGCAGGTTGCCGCCGTTCTTCAGCAGCGCCTGCGCCAGCAGGTACGATCCCGCTGGCCCGCCACTCAAGCCCACGAAGAATCGCCCGGAAGCATTGGCCTGATGGCCGTCTTCCGACGAGTTCTTCCACGACGCCTCGCCACCGGCCGCGGTAAACGTCTCTTTCACCGGGTTCTTCATGTAATCGACGCCGCTGGTTTCCTCCGCCGTAACGATGCCACCGCTGTCGAGCCGGTACGTCGAATACGTCTTGGGTCCGCGCCCTCGATCGTTGAACTGAAAAAATTCGTGCATTGTGCCGTCAGGCGTGGTCCAAACCGCGTCTTGCCCCGACGGAGTTTTGTCAATGAGCAGCATCATCAGCGTTGCGTCTTTGGGAATGTCTGCCGGCAGCGCCGGCAGTGGAGATTCACCCTGCTGGGCATGGAGAGCACCGGCGAAAAAAGCGGCGAAGAGCAATGTGAATGCGCGGAAGTAGGGTTTCATAGTCGCGCACAAGTGTATTCCATGTTGAAAGACATGACTCGACCAACCTTCCGCCAAGTGTGTTTTGCGTCACACGTCGACCTGACGAGAAAAGGAGTAGGCTGATAGTCAATGGCAATCTTGAATCGCCTTGCAAGAGCAGAGGACCGCGCTGCTCAGCGATGGCAGCACATTCTCGCAGCAGACCAGCTGGGAAAGCTAATCGAGGTGCTTGTACGCAAGGGCTATGAGGTCATAGGACCGACACTGCGCGACGGGGCGATCGTCTACGACCACATCGAGTCACCCGACGATTTGCCCAAGGGATGGACCGACGAACAGAAGCCGGGCCATTATCGCCTGCATCGTCGTGACGATGGAGCTCTATTCGGATATGTGGTCGGTCCCCAGAGCTGGAAGAAATACACTCACCCGGCGGAAGTACGGCTCTGGGCGGCCGAACGGCAGAATGGGACTTTCAGGATCTTAAATAACGAGGGA
>CAYOUY010000422.1:0-11797 GCA_964407245.1 uncultured Acidobacteriaceae bacterium | reverse complement strand
AGTGCCTGTGGTGGCAGAAGCCCACTCCGTCCTCACCAGTTGTTCCACCCGGCGCCACGTATCCGAATGTGCCCACACTCGCCATGACTGGGGACCTGGACACGCTGGTACCCACCGAGGAAGTGCGAAAGGCAGCGGCGTTGTTCCCGGACAGCACTGTCGTTGAGGTCGCCGAAGCCGGGCACATCACTGTTTTGTGGTCGCTGTGCGCGGCCGCCATTGAGTCTCAGTTCTTAGAGAATCTGCAAGCGGGAGATACCAGCTGTGCAAAGACTCCTGAAACGGTCTGGCCCGCGCTGGGGCGTTTTCCGCTTGTCGCGGCAAATGCTCGTCCTGGGGAAATTGACCCCGCCGGAGGCAACCAGATCAGTGAGGAGGAGCGCAAAGTTGTGACCGTTGCCGTCGCTACGGCCATCGATGCCCTGAAGCGCAGCACCATCGGAAGCGGCAGCGGAGTCGGCTTGAGAGCTGGCACATTTCAGAGCAGCGTTGACCAAAATGGAAATCAAACTACGACGCTCACCGATTGCGCCTTTGCCACCGACTTGACGGTCAGCGGAACAGTGGTTTGGGGGGCAGACTTGTCATTCGTCGCCGACTTGAGTGTAAGCGGCACCGGAACGGCTGGAGGAACTCTGCACGTTGAAGGGACTTGGGAAGCTCCCGGACCGGTGGGCAATTTCAAGATTTCGGGATCACTCGGCGGTAAGAACGTAGCAGTGCTCGTCCCGGAGGCCTGAATTACTGGGACAGGGGCCTTGCTGCAACAGATGCTATTAGTGGCGGTAGCCTACCAGAGTCGATTTTGTGCGAAATCGGAAAGGCGAGAAGTCAAATGGCGAAATCAGGCCGTTAGCGCTCATCGTTCGGCAGTCGTCGGCATTTCGTGACCCCAATCACGCCCGCGGGTGACGCCCGGCACCGCCTCTTTCCGTGATTTCAAGCACACTGACCTTGCACGCTGGTCTTGCCGGAGGTGCCTTATGTCGGTCACCGTGCTTGTTGTCCTTGCGGTCGTGCTGCTGGCGGTCGGGCTCTTTGTTTTTCGGGCAATTCCCGGCGTGCGCGCGTACTTTGGCTATCGCGGAAAACGCCTGATCACCTGCCCGGAGACGCATAAGACCGAGGCCGTCGAGGTTGCCGCCGGAGAGGCCGCCGTCGGCGCCTTTCTCACCGAGCCTACACTTCGTCTGAAGGAATGCTCCCGCTGGCCGGAGCGCCAGGATTGCGGCCAGGAGTGCCTGCAGCAAATTGAAGTTGATCCCGAGAACTGCCTGGTGTGGAATATTGTCTCGAAGTGGTATGAAGGGAAGAGCTGCGTGTTTTGCCACAAACAGATCGGGCCGCTCCATCACCTCGATCACGCCCCAGCCCTGCTGTCGCCGGACCAAAAGACGGTCGAATGGAAGGAGTTCCGGCCCGAGCAGCTTCCAGAGCTCTTTGCGACGCATCGCCCGGTCTGCTGGAACTGCCACGTGACTGAGACCTTCCGGCGTTTGCATCCGGAACTGGTGACGGCCCGAGAATTCGAACCGAAGCGAATGCGGTAGAACCGAAGAGAATCCGGTAGGAACCGCTAATTTGAGCCGGAGCCCCGGGCTCGGCGCGCCTGCGCGCAATTAACGCGGGCTGCGTGTCTCCGGGTTGTGCTTGTGCGACAGCTTGCGGTGGATGTCGGGCCAGAATTCTTTGACCACGTATGTGATGGTGTCGAGCCCCACCTGAGTTCCGAACACGATTGCGGTGTTGCTGACCGTGCGATCCGAGGCGATGAACTTGCCGTTCACGAACGTGCTCTTGGGGTGGTAAGTGTAGTCTGAAATTACCGCTGCGGTAGCGGCGCCAAAGATTTCCGAATAGTTGAATTGCTGGTGTCCTGAATCGCTGCGCGTAACGAAGACGTGGCCGACTGCGTACCCGATTCTGCGGGGAATCCCGCCCTTTCCCGAATAGTAGAATCGCGGGTCCTGATGGAGAATGGAAGGGAAGACCGCGCCCACCATGAAGTTTTCCACGCTGCTGTCACCGGCCGTGGTCCCGTAGCGCTTGGCGTATGCGCCCCATCCCTGGCGAAACTGCGGCTCGCCGTTGTCCGCCTGGCTGATGGCCGCGATCAGACCCCACCACGGGTACTGGATATAGTCGAAGTTCCCCAGCGCTACAACTTTGAACTTGTCTTTAGCGGAAAGGGGCGGTAGCTGCTGGCTCTGTACGCTGAGGAAGTTCGGCAGCGTGTAGAACAGGCGATCGTTGGAGGTCCCGGCGACTTTGCCCTGACCCGCCTGTTGGGTGTCCTTCACAGGATCCGCGGGCTGAGGTGGATCTGACTGCGCCGAGGCGGGTTTGGCAGCATCCTGAGGCTGAGTCTGCGCTGAGGAATCCGAGCTTGCCGGTGGCGTCTGCTGTGCGGCAGAGAGAGACGAAAGCGTGCACGCGACCGCAAGGCAAGCCGCAACCTTTAACAGGAACTTGATAAACAAGCATTTCTCCACAACTGGAGTTGAAAAGGAGTTCCATTGATTCTATCAGTCCGGTTGGATGCACGCCTGCATGTGAGGGTTCCTTTACATTCGTTTACACAGGCGCCGGCGAATAAAGACGGGCAACTCGCGTGGAACGGAGCCAGAGATCAAAATCCGCGCTCAGAAATGAAGCGCGAGCATTGCGGTGATGGTTCGCGGTTCGACGTAGTGCGTGCCGCTGAACGTGGAGAGAAAGTTGTACAGCGCAACTTTATTCGTCAGGTTGACCACGGTTACGCGCAAGTCCCACTTGCGTTTGTCGCCGTGAAGAATGTCATCCAAGCCGACCGCAGCGTCGAACAGGTTGCGCGGGGCGATTCGCGGCGGGTTGTGATCGTCATTTTCCGTTCCCGGAGCCGGTACTGTGATCAGTGTGGAACCGAACTGCGAAGCCAGACAGACTGGGGGCAGAGCCGCCGTCGGCGTGGCGCGAATGGTGCCGCAGTAGAACCCGGCTTCGAATTCCTGGTCGGCCGTAAGAGGAGCGCCGTTGCCGAACATTTTGACCGCGGGCTGGCCGCCGAGCAGAGCGGAAGCCGGACAGTCATTTCCTGGAGTTGTCCCGTAGCACGGCGTCGCTCCTGCCACTTGTCCGCTGTCGTACCGCCAGCTCCAGCCAAACCACGGACCGCGCTTCAAAGGCTGATACTGAAGATGCGTGGACTGATTGAACTTCTCGTCGTGATCAATACGAAAGGGAAGTCCGTTCTGGCCGACGGTGACGCCTAACCCCCCGACTTGCGGCGGAAAGAAGCGAGCGGCGACACTGGAAAAGACAACCGCTGCGTTGAAGCCGTGGATCTCGGGGACGCGCAGACTGCCGGCGTATCCCGGAATCTTCGAATTGTGCCACTCGATCGGGAACGTGATCGGCGTGTTGCCCAGCACACTGAAGTCGTATCCGTTGTGTGTGTATTTCCAGATATATTCACCGTCGAACACCAAATAGCGCCCAAACGCCTGCTCCAGGCCGGCATGGAATTCGTTGCGGAATCCTGGGTTTAGCGCAGATGGAACACAGGGCACCAGCGCCGCAATCACCGCAAACCGGCAACCGTTGTTGGAGAGCACGAGATTCTCATTGAACGGAGTTTCCAGCGTACGGGCGTACGAAATGCGCAACACCGTGCTGCTCGGTTTGATGTTGTAGGCGATCCCCAGGCGCGGTTCCAGCTGTCGGGCCACGCTCAGGCCGTTGTACAAGTCGCCACGCAGGCCCAGGCTGAAGTTCCAGCTGCCTTTTGTAATGGTGTCCTGTACGTAAGCGGCAAACTCTTTGACATCAGTGCTGCCCGCGAAATCGTACAAGCCACCGCCCCGCGTCAGGTCGTAGGGCAGCAGGATGGGGTTGAAAAACGGATATGGAGGCGCGCCGCTCGCCGGTGCTCCTGTATTCGCGAAGAATCCGGCTGCGGTGCATGCAGTCGGGCTCGTGATTCCGGGAGCCGGCACCGGCATTCCGCTGGCGTTCACGCAGGGCGCATTCAGCAGGGGATCCACGATGCCCAGAGAATCGTTCTCATCGAGAAACGTGTGCTGATAAGTGACACCCATTTTTATGTTGTTGACCCCGTGAGCATAGGCAAAATCGGAGCGAATGCCGGCGTTGGTCAGCGTGCGCGCCTGGCCAATCGTTTCCCGCTGCAGATTCAGCGGCCCAAGGTCGGCGAACGGATCGCCGCTGGGATAGTAGTGATAGTCGTCCCGCCGCACGAACGCGCCCAGGGTGAAGACCTCGGTGTTGCTGAGCAGACGAGTCCATGAGGGCGCGACATTGAATGTCTTGATCTGCGTCCGCTGATCCATGGCCGGGACGGGATTGCCAAACGGATCCAGCACGCCAATGTTCAGGTTATCGAAGGATTGAGGCGTCTGGAACCAGGAGCGCGTCCACGCCAGATTCAACTGAATCGAGTTGCCGGCAGCAATCTGGTAATCCACGCGGTCAAAAAAGTTCTCCTCGTTTCCCTTGTCGTGCATGACCACAAATTCCGGCGCATCGAGGGCGTGGCCGCTGTCGTTGCCGCTGATGGCAAGAAAGTTTCCCCAATTTTGCCCGCCATAGGCCAGATCGAAGGAGGTGTCCGTCGTGCCGAACGAGCCGTAGGAAGCGGTCAGTGACCCGGTCGGCGTTGTGACCGCCTGGCCCGAGCGCGTGCTCACTTTCACCACCAGGCTGGTCTTGCCGCCAAACTCGGCGGGTGGTGCACCGGCGATGACTTCCATGGATTGAATCGAGTTGGAGGGAATCTGGTTGGAAAATGTCTTGCTCGACTGGTTGGAATTAACCTGGTCGTCCACCGCAATCGTGTTCTCTGCGTGATCTCCCAGGCCGTGCATCTGGCGGTTGGAATCAGCCGAAACGCCGGGTGTGCCTTCCGTCACGGCGCCGGCCACGCCCGACTCGGTCGGCATCGGAAGGCGGTCGAGAAAACTCTTATCGACATCGGTGTGGAAGGTCGAGCCCGTTTCCACCAGGTCCCCGGCTTCTTCGTGAACGGTGACCGTCGTCGATTCGACCACGGCTTGCAGGGTGATGCTGATTGTGACCGGTACGATCGAACGCAGTTCCACGTCTTGCGCATGGGCGGCGAATCCCTTCGCCGCGATCGTAAGGTGATAGTTATTGAAAGGGATGTTCAGAAAATTGAATTGACCACGCGTGTCGGTTTGCGCGGTGCGGTCGAGCCCGCTCACCGGATTATGGATCTTTACCGTCGCGCCAAAAACGACGGCGCCGGTCGCATCGAGCACGGTTCCGAACAGCGATGTGGAATTGCCTACGGACTGGCCGTTCAAGCTGCCAAGACTGATCGACAACACCGTTGCCGCCAAGGCGGCGAGGCGCAACGGCTTAAGAGTAAGCATGAATCCTCCAGATAAGTGGGAAATCCGCCGGCCAAGACAGAAAACGACTACGGGCCGGTACATTCAACTGCGGGAATCCCTAGAGGGCAATAGGAGGACCGCGAATGCCGAGATCGGACGACTCGATTCGCGCCTTGAGGACCAGGTCTTCTTCGTGGAATACGCCAACCGCAATGAACACCGGGGCGCCGTGGCCGGGACTGACCGCCGGACGCGCAGTATGCGCGACCGCGCAAATCGAGCACGCCGCCGACTCAGCCTGGCTGGGGTGGTTGTGGGTGGACTCGGCCGCGGCTGTCCACAACAGAAGGGACAGCGCAAGCCACGCCGACCATCGCACCCACCAAAGCATCACTTTCCCCAGTTTGCGATTAGACTCTTTGAAGCTTATAACGGTTATCCAGCGTTAGGCAAGACCGGGCAAGTTACTATGGACACGACGGCTTACGGGGCCCCGGATTCTTCGCGGGCCGTTGACATTTCTGAACGCGAGGCAAGCAATGGCAGAACCAACCTACGAAGAACTCAAAGCCAGACTGGCTCAACTTGAAAAGGAAGTTGAAACCAAGAAGCGCAGCGGCGACCTGATCTTTAAGGTCGGCGAGAAAGGCGGCGTGAGCGTGTACGGGCTGGGCCGTTTCCCGGTAACGCTCTACTACGAGCAGTGGAACCGCCTGCTCGGCGCTGCCGAGCAGATCAAAGCTTTCATGGAAGAGAACAAGTCGAAGCTAAAGCTGAAGGAGCAGGGCTGACCAGTCGGTTCCCGACCCTGCTTGTCGGCACCGCCGGGGTAACTGGCTGAGGCGCAAGAACGAGGGTCTGGAAACTCGATTTTCGGTTTATAATCAACAAACTGTGCCCAAATACTCCATCGTCGTCCCTCTGCACAACGAGCAGGAGAACGTCACCGATCTCTATGACCGGCTGAAGGCGGTCATGGAAGCCCACGGTGAGAGCTTCGAAATTGTTCTCGTGGACGATGGCTCGAACGACCACACCTTCCCGATGCTGCGCGAAATTGCCGCCGTCGACAGCCGTGTGACGGTCGTCAAACTGCGCCGCAACTTTGGCCAGACGGCTGGCCTGGCGGCCGGTTTCGACCACGCCCGCGGCGAATACATCATCGCGATGGATGGCGACCTGCAGCACGATCCCAACGACATCCCGCTGTTCCTCGAGAAGATCGCCGCCGGCTACGACATCGTCAGCGGATGGCGCAAAATTCGCGTCGACAATTTCTGGATGCGCCGCCTGCCGTCGCGCATCGCCAATTGGATGATGGCCAAGATCTCGGGCGTCGACATTCACGACTTCGGCACGACTTTCAAGGCCTACCGCCGCGACATTCTGGAGCAGGTTCCGCTCTACGGCGAACTGCATCGCTTCATTCCGGCGCTCGCTTCCTGGCACGGAGCGACCATCTGCGAAGTGCCCATCCGCAACGTGAACCGCGAGCGCGGCGCGTCGCACTACGGCATCGGCCGCACGTTCCGCGTGTTTTTCGATCTGCTCACAATCCGCTTCCTGCTGCGCTATCTCTCTCGCCCGCTGCACTTTTTTGGCGGCTTCGGCATGATGAGCATCTTCGCTGGCAGCGGCGTTGTGTTGTGGCTGGGCATCGAGAAATTCCTGCGCCACGTTCCCATCATGGCGACGCACGGCCCGCTCATGATGGCCTCGTTAGGCCTGCTGCTCGGCGGCCTGAACTTGCTCGCCATCGGTTTGCTCGGTGAAATGCAGGTCCGCCATTATCACGAACCCAGCCGCCGCGCGCCATATTCTGTCGATCGCGTCCTGCGCTCGCAGAACGAAGAGCACAGCGTTTCCGAGTGATCTCGGCAAGCCGTCGCATTTTCATACTCGATGACTCTGGATCGCTGGACCTCGGGGGCTGACTACGACCGCTGGATGGGCCGCTGGAGCCGCCTTCTTGCACATGAGTTCCTGAAGTGGCTGAACGTTTCTCCCGGTCTGCGCTGGATTGACCTGTGCTGCGGCAGCGGAGTCCTCAGCGAAGCGATTGTCGAGGGCTGCGCGCCCGCCATCGTTGTTGGAACCGACGCATCTCCGCAACAAATTGAATTTGCCCGCCGCCAGCGCGCCTCCGAGAATGTCACCTTCGAAATTGCCGATGCGATGTCGCTCCCGTTCGCCGATGCAACGTTCGATATCGCCGTTTGCGGCCTCGGCCTCAACTATCTTCCTGATCCGTCGCGAGCATTGCAGAAATTTCAACGTCTAGTCAGGCCCGGTGGCACCGTCGCAGTTTATGTCTGGGATTACGAGCGAGGGGCAAGGTTCGTGCGCGAGTTCTGGGATGCGGCGATCGCGATTGATTCACATGCGGCGGAGTTCGACCAGGCCCGCCGTTTTCCAATCTGCACGAAACCGGAATTGAGTGCGCTGCTTGAGCGAGCCGGACTGAAAGAACCAACTACGCATGCCCTCAACATCGTCACGTGCTTCATCAGCTTCGACGACTACTGGGAGCCGATCCTCGGCGGCCAGGGTTCTGCGCCGGCCTATCTAGCGACTCTCGGACCCGAGACGCAGGCCAGAATCCGCGATCGCTTAAAGTCCACACTCCCCTCGGACAGCACCGGAGCGATCGAGCTTCCGGCCCGCGCCTGGGCGATTCGCGGGCAACGGCCGTGATTCTTGAGGCGTATAATGTGCCGTTTGGCCGCACAGGAGCCTACCATCATGGCACCCACCACCCAATACCAATTGCAACTCGCCCGCCGCATGGCGCGCCTGGGTACTGAAACCGCTTTCGAAGTTCTGAACAAAGCTCGCGCGCTGGAGCGGCAGGGAAAGAGCATCATTCACCTCGAGATCGGCGAGCCGGATTTTGACACGCCCGCCAACGTTATCGAAGCGGCGGTGGACGCCCTGCACAAAGGCTGGACGCACTACGGCCCCTCGGCTGGCCTGCCCGAGTTGCGCCAAACGCTCGCCGAATACGTCAGCCGCACGCGCAGCGTGAAAGTCACGAGCGATGAAGTGGTTGTTGTGCCAGGCGGTAAGCCGATTATTTTCTTCACGATGCTTGCGTTAATTGATGAAGGTGATGAAGTCATCTATCCCAATCCGGGCTTCCCCATCTACGAGTCAATGATCAACTACCTTGGCGGCCGCGCCGTCCCCATCAAGCTGCGCGAGGAACGCGATTTCGCCCTCGACGTCGATGAACTGGCCTCGCTCATCAACGACCACACCAAGCTCGTCATCATCAATTCGCCGCAAAATCCCACGGGCGGAATTCTCGAGCGCCGCGACATTGAGCAGATTGCGAAGGTCATCGGCGACCGCAATGTGATGATCCTGTCCGATGAAATCTACAGCCGCCTGCTCTTCGATGGCGCGCAGCATTTCTCCATCATGACGGTGCCGGGGATGCAGGAGCGCACCATCCTGCTCGACGGATTCTCAAAGACCTACGCCATGACCGGATGGCGCATGGGCTATGGCGTGATGCGCCCCGACCTGGCCGCACAGATGACCCGCCTGATGACCAACTCCAGTTCCTGCACGGCGAGCTTTACGCAGGTGGCGGGGGTCGAGGCCATCCGCGGCGACCAGAGTTCGGTCGACCACATGCGCGACGAGTTCCAGCGCCGCCGCGACGTCTTTGTCGCCGGGTTGAACAAGATCAAAGGATTCTCCTGCCGCATGCCCAAAGGCGCGTTCTACGTTTTTCCCAACGTCAAGCGAACGGGATGGAAGTCGAAGGCGCTGGAAGAAGCGCTGCTGGAGCAGGCTGGGGTCGCCGCCCTTTCCGGCACCGCGTTCGGGGCATTCGGGGAAGGCTACCTGCGCTTCAGCGTGGCCAATTCGCTGGAGAATCTCAAGGAGGCTCTCAACCGCCTCGATCAGTGGACGAGAAAGAATCTCTAGCTGCTGGTGGTTCAGTCTGAATCTTGCGGGAGTGTCGAAAGCATCATCCTGAGCGAAGCCGTTCTTCAGGCGGAGCGAAGGATCTCGCGAGCAGCGGAAACGGATCCGCGCAAGACCCCTCGCCTCGCTCGTGAAAACGCGAGGCTTCGGGATGACACCAGAGGGGAATGAGACTCAAATCGAGCTCCATTGATGAAAAGCTTGATGCAGCCCTATTCTTGAGAAGGCGCGCCCTTAGCCGCGTCCGTTGGCCGTTGCGGATCGGAGCCATGCGACCCGTCCGATTCCGAGCATCACCAGACTACTCACCGCGAAGAATCCCAGCAGCTTTAAGTTATCCGGCGTGCGCGGCCCGCTGAACGGCATATCCGTCATTACCAGAGCAGCCTTCTTGGGATTCGCGGGATCGTAGTGCACGGTGATCGGCGTTCCCTCAGGATGCTGACCCACCCAATCTTGCATCATCTCGACTTGCAGCGCTGGATATTGTTCGATCACCCGTTGCGGATCGCGCGTGCTGCCGGAATGAACGTGTGGGCCATAATGTCCTTGCCGTGCACCTGGTAAGTGATGCTGCAATCGATCCAGTACCTCTTCGGCTTGTGGGTGTAGATATCCACGCCGCATCGCTTGACCTGCGCCGTCGCCTTTGGCCATTGCGCCTGAGCGTGCTCCTGCCAGCCCTGCACCGCGGTCGCTACCAGCGCGAGAACCGCGCACAGTCCAGTCCCGAGCCCCAGGAATCCCGCCACTAGCACGACGAATCCGCGCCACTTGGGCAGATTCTGTGGCACACCCTCTGTCGTCATTTCCAAGCCCCGCAACTTCTATTCAAAGTTACGTGTGTAGTCCGCTGGACACAAGCAATCTCACGACTCCGCGGTCCCCAAAGTCACTGAGACGTCAGAGGGTGCAGATTCGCTACAATAACTCGGCTGAATTGCCCGGCTCGAAGGAATGACTTTGCTTCCATGCCATCCACAAATAAAACGCGCCGCGCCGCCAAGCCCAAACCCTCCCGCATCGCCACGCCCGGCTACGGCTTCCCCAAGGGCACCAAAGGTCTGCTGCCCTGGTCGTGGGCAGAGCAGCGGCTGAAGAAATCGCACAATTACTGGGTGACGACAATTACGCCGACCACAATAACGCCCACACCTGTTTCGCTGCAACACAGACCTCACACTATGGTCGTCTGGGGACTCTGGCAGGACGGCAGCTTTCTGTTTTCGACCGGCGGCCAGTCGCGGAAGGCGCGCAATCTCGCCGAGAATCCGAGCTGCATCGTCTGCACCGAACGCGCAGATGAAGCCGTCATCGTTGAAGGAGTCGCCGAGATCGCTGACGTCGCCGCGCGGCGCAAGTTTCTCCCTGTTTACGAACGCAAATACAAATTCGACATGTCGACCATGAAAGACGGCATTCTCTCCATGAAAGAACCAGTCTTCGCGGTGCGGCCGCGCGTGGTGTTTGGTCTGTGGGAGAAGTTTTTCCAGAGCCGCTCGACTCGCTGGAAGTTCGACTAGCGGCAAATCTCCTGCCAAGAGATGGATTTCCCATACTCGGAAGGGCAGGTTTACGCCTTCCGAACAAAACCCACAAAACAGCTTGACCATGTCACGTCTGCGGATAAAATGGCGCGACTCCGGAACAGTTCGGCCCAAATTTCGGAGCGAAAGGACAAAAGAAACGATGCTATCGAAACGACTCGGAAGTCTTTTGGCGCTCGCAATCATGCCGGCGCTTGCCCAGATTCCAAAAGAGATACCAAGCCAAGTTTCATCTCCGACCGGCGATGTACTCGCCCCGCGTCAGCACGCTCCCAGAAAACCCTACGACAAAACGACTCCCCGCAAGATCGACGACGTAACAGTGGAAGACAGCACCAACTGGAGCGGATATGCCGTAACCGGCTCTTCGTTCACCAAGGCTCTCGGTTCCTGGACCATCCCTTCCGTTAACTGCTCAACCACTCCAAACACTTATTCCTCATTCTGGGTCGGGATCGACGGCTGGACCTCCAGCACGGTCGAGCAGACTGGAACCGATTCGGATTGCGACGGTACAACTCCCTCCTACTACGCGTGGTATGAGTTTTATCCGAATCCCTCGTACTTGATCTCCAGCGTTCCGGTATCGCCCGGCAATCACATGTCGGCCACGGTGACGTATAGCGGTTCAGAGTTCACGATTACGATCACGAACGAGACCACCGGCAAGTCCTTCAGCAAGAGCGCGAGAGTCCGCAGCGCGAAGCGCTCTTCGGCCGAGTGGATCGCCGAGGCTCCGTGCTGCACGAATGCCGGCGGCATTCTGCCGCTCTCTGACTTTGGCACAGTCTATTTCGGCGATGACTACACCGGCGTGGCTAGCACCAACGATGCCACCGACTCTTCCGTCTCGGGAGCCATCGGTGCTTTCGGCAGCAACATCTACGAATCGATCATGGTAAACGGCTCGACCGGCGCAAATGAGGCGGTGCCATCATCCCTCAGTGCCGACGGGACAAGTTT
>CAYOUY010000421.1:0-1897 GCA_964407245.1 uncultured Acidobacteriaceae bacterium | reverse complement strand
CGGTTTGTCACAGAGTTTGCTGACCACCGCGGGCAGGCCCAGTTGGTTGAAGGACTTGATCTCGAAAGGAATGAGACGAAAAACGGCGGCCGTGGCGCCGCGCTGGTTGAACACGTTGGCGCGGAAGCGGGCCAAGCCTTTCAAGCCGAAAGAGAAGTCGAGTTCGAGGCTTTCCTCGAAGCGGTGCTTCTGCGAATCGGTCATGACGCTGTAGGCCAGTTGCTTGGTCTCGGCCGGAGTCATCTGCGGCAGGTCGAGCGGCACCAGGTGGCCGTGCACGCGAATCTGCGGCGGCGAATTGGTCGTAATGTGCAGATCGCTGCCGTTCATCTCCAGCATTCTTTTGAGCAAATCGCTTAACGACAGACCCATGGCATGAATCCTTCCGTTCGGTTTCTAGTTCTTTTTTCGGTCGTTAGTCGTTTGTCGCTGGTCCTTGGCCAACCCCAAACAACTACCGGGCGAAATCTTTGTTTCCTCCGTCATCAGTCATCGGCCAAGGACGAACGACCCACGACTAACGACGGTTCTAGTGAATCGTCTCGCGCGCTACTTCCTCGAGCGTGGTCATGCCGGCTGCAACCTTGATCAGGCCGCTGCGGCGCAGCGTGAACATGCCGCGCTCGATAGCCTTCTTCTTCAGTTCGACCGCCGACGCGCCCACCAGCACAAGCTCCTTGATCTCATCGTCCACTTCCATCACTTCGTACAGACCGCAGCGTCCCTTGTAACCCGTGTTGTTGCAGGTGCCACAGCCTTTGCCTTTCTGAATCTTGACCGTCTTCGCTTCTTCCGGCGAAAAACCGGCGTCGATCAGCGTCTGCGGCGGAACATCCTGCACTTCGGCGCAGTCTTTGCAGATGCGCCGCACCAGGCGCTGCGCGCAGATCAGGTGAACCGAGGTCGCCACCAGGAACGGCTCAATGCCCATATTCATCAGGCGGGTAATTGTCTCGGGCGCGCCGTTGGTGTGCAGCGTGGAAAGCACCAGGTGGCCGGTGAGCGCGGCCTTGATCGCGATTTCGGCGGTTTCAAAGTCTCGAATCTCGCCGACCAGAATGATGTTGGGGTCCTGGCGCAGGAACGATCGCAGGGCAGCGGCAAAGTTCAAGCCGATCTGCTCTTTCATCTGGACCTGGTTTACTCCCCCCAACTGAAACTCGACCGGGTCTTCGGCCGTCATGATGTTGGTGTCGGGCTGGTTCAGGCGGGAAATCGAGGAATACAGTGTGTTCGTCTTGCCAGATCCCGTCGGCCCCGTGACCAGTACCATGCCGTAGGGCTTCAGAATGGCTTTCTCAAACTTCACCAGCGACTCGGGCTCGAAACCGAGCTTGGTCATGTCGAGGCGCAGGTTTTCCTTGTCGAGCAACCGGAGCACGATCTTCTCGCCCCACAATACGGGCAATGTGCTCACGCGGAAGTCCAGCTGCTTCTTGCGCCCGCCGATATTCATCTGCAGCATGATGCGGCCGTCCTGCGGCAGGCGCTTTTCGCTGATGTCCAGCTTCGACATGATTTTCAGACGCGAGGTGATGGCGTCTCTTAGTTTCATCGGCGGCGACATGATCGACTGCAGCACGCCGTCAATACGGAAGCGGACGCGAAATTCCTTTTCGTAGGGCTCGATGTGGATGTCGCTGGCGCCGCGCTTCACCGCATCGCTCAGAATCACGTTCACCAGCTTGACGACCGGGGCTTCGTCGGCGGCCTTTTCCAGCTCCGACAAGCCCATTTCTGTGGCTTCGGCCTGCAGTTCGACGTCTTCTTCGTTCAGTTCCGTCATCGACTGCATGACGGATTCGAGATCCTCTTCCTTGCCTGCGCCGTAGGCCTTGTCAATGCCCGCCACAATCGAGCTTTCTGAGGCCACCACCGGCTCAATGTTGAAGCCGGT
>CAYOUY010000420.1:0-2633 GCA_964407245.1 uncultured Acidobacteriaceae bacterium | reverse complement strand
CGAGCAGGGTCCGCCGGAGAGGATGATGCCGACCGGGTTGTAGCTCTGAATTTCCGACAAGGAAGCGGTACACGGCAAAACGGCGGAAAATACGCTCTGCTCGCGCACGCGGCGCGCAATCAGTTGCGTATATTGCGCGCCGAAGTCGAGGATGACGATGCTCTGGTCGTGGAAAGTCTGGACGGGTGCAGGCTTTTTACTGCGCGCTTGGGTCGCCACGGATGAGTCTCTCAGATTCAGGCCAAGAGTGTAAAGCTAGTGGAATTCGGGGTAGTGTATCACTGATACACTACCGAATTCGGTAGTGGGACGAAGACGTCGGGGTCTAGGACTCCGGAGACGAGCTTGGTCCATCGCTCAGGATCAACTCGTCGCGGTCGATTGTCGTCTGCAGCGCGGTTGTCTCAACCGGCGACGCAGGCGCGGCCTCTAAGATCGCGGGCGCAGGAAACGGCATGGGCATGGGTGGCGGCAACGGCTTGAGCAACGCTTCCGGCGTTTCTGCGATGCAGACGTATCCCGCAAGTCGCGCCATATAGAGCCAGTCGGCGACGGCGAAGTACGCGACGGTCGCGACCAACATGGCGAGTACGATCAGCCGCCACGGTAGCACTCCGGAAAATCCCAGCGGCATAGAGACCGCCGTGGTCGCGGCCACGAAGGCAGCCACGTGCGCCAGACCGGTCCATGTGCTGACAGCAAACACCGGGCCCGCGCGCTCGCGGCAGAAGTTTGCCGCCAGCGAGATCGCGGTCATCGTGTCCGCTCCGTCACGCACCGCAAACATCCCCGCCAGCGACAACAGCCAGTTCAACGCAGACGCCGCCAGGCAGACGAGTACCGCGAGCGGCAGAAACAGCAGGAATGCCAGTCCCGGCCGGGGATCGGAATCAGGGGAAGCGAAACCGGCAAGGATGGCCGCACCGACGAATCCGAACAGAGCAGCCAGCGCCACGCCCGCCCGCAGGAAGTTCAGCCGGACCAGAGCCGGGAAGGAATGCGATTGAGTCTGCCCCGCGGCTGCGCCTTCCGCCGCGTTCTCGCGGCGAAAATAATCCAATAGAAAACGAACTGTAGCGATGCGTCCCAGCGAAGCGGCAACAATCCACAGCAGGCCGAGCATGAGAGCCGCCACAAGAAAGGCCATCACCGCCCGGCCCAGACTGCCACGGAAGATGTGTGCGATCGCTTGCGCGACGAAATAAGGTTGGCGCGTCCGCAGAAACAGCAACTCACCGTTGGTGACGGGCAGCATGTTGAGGAACTCGACGATGCCGAAGAAAAGCACTGCCGTCGCCGTCGCCCCAGTGACCCAGCGCCACGCGATTTCTCCCAGCGTCAGTGATGGTCGGCGAAACGCGGCACGAAAGCCTTCGGCGGTGGGAGAGATAGGCACAAAAAGTGGTAGCGCTGACTCGCCACTCTATGCAACATCATATACCGCAGCGGGAAGCCGTTCTGAGCGGAGCATCCATTCACGAAGTGAAGGGATGCGGAGTCGAAGAATCCCTACCCTGTTTGGTGGGCAAGAACGAGACTTGACACGGGCAGGCGCAGAGGCTGGGTAGAAATCCTTCGACTACCTGTCCGCTTCGCATTCGCGAAGCCGACACTCCGCTCAGGATGACACCGTAGTGAGGATCGCCACGGCACAGGCGAATTACTTCACCACCAGATTCACCATCTTGCCCGGCACGTAGATCTTCTTGACTACCTGCTTGCCGGCGATTGCGGCGCGCACCTTCTCATCGGCGAGCGCGCGCTCGATCACAAACTCTTCCGTCGAATCCGCCGGAACGACTACCCGGCTGCGCAGCTTGCCGTTGATCTGCACTGGAATTTCGATTTCTTCTTCTTTCGCCAAAGCCGCATCGTATTTCGGCCACGGCGCGCGGAGCAGGCTCTCCTTTTCTCCCAGCATCTCCCACAACTCATGCGCGAGATAAGGCGCGAACGGCGCGAGGAGCAAAACCATGCTGCGCTGGACTTCCGCCATGAGCGCTACGGGGACGGCGTTCCGCGCGATCGCGTCCTCCGTTCCGTAAAGAACGTTCACCAATTCCATGATCGCCGAAATGCAGGTGTTGAAGTGCCAGCGCCCTTGGAAGTCGTCGGTGACCCGCTTGATTGTCTGGTGCAACTTACGCTGGATGGCGCGCGCTTCGGGCGCCAATCCCTGCGGCACCGGCTTCCGCCAATCCGGCCGATCCGGGCGCGCGTTGCGCACCACGAACCTGTACACGCGCCCCAGAAATCTCTGAATGCCTTCAATGCCCGAGTCCTGCCAGTCGAGATCGCGGTCGGGCGGTGCGGCGAACAGACTATAGAGCCGCGCGGCATCAGCGCCGTAACGCGCGACCATTTCGTCGGGCGAGACGACGTTGCCCAGGCTCTTCGACATCTTCGCGCCGTCTTTGATCACCATGCCCTGCGTGAACAGGCGCTCCACCGGCTCGTCGTTGGCGACCATGCCCAGGTCGCGCATGAACTTGGTCCAGAAGCGCGAATAAATCAGATGAAGAATGGCATGCTCGACTCCGCCGATGTATTGGTCAATGCCATCTTTGCCGAACCAGTAGGCGATGGTGTCGGAGTCGAATGGGGCCTGGTCGTTGTGGGCGTCGGCGTAGCGA
>CAYOUY010000419.1:0-8946 GCA_964407245.1 uncultured Acidobacteriaceae bacterium | reverse complement strand
CACGATGATCGCGGCGAGAAATTCAATGCGCAGCAAGAAGGGCCAGACATGCACTTCCTTCTGCCATCCGGGCTTGAACGGCCAGGTCTTGCGATGGTGCGTTTTGGCCATCTCCGGATCGGTCTCCAGCTGCGCGATCAGTTGATCGTTGGCATGCGCCTGCTTCCACGCGAGGTAGATGTAGAAGATGAGCAGAGGGATCAGAGCCACGATCGGAACATTATCCGGCGCTGAGCAAATCTCCCAAAGTTGTCGCCAATCCATAAGGTCTTCACCCAATGCAGAAGTAAGAAGTCAGAATGCAGAAGTTTTGACCGCTTCGCTTTTTACTTCTGACTTCTTCCTTCTACCTTCTACCTTCTGACTTTGTTGCTACTCTCCCGCCGCCTTCGGCCCGCGCCGCGGCTTGTCGGCTTCGGACGGCAGTATTACCTGCGCCGGTCCTGAAATCCCGCCGTCTTTCCGCACCCGCCAGAAGTGCACGATCATCAGCACTGAGGCCACAATCGGAATTCCAATGCAATGCCAGATGTAAGACCGCAGCAACGCATTGGCGTCGACAATGGAGCCGCCCAGCAGGCCGAAACGCACGTCGTTATACGGAGTCATGCCCAGCTGCGCTCCGAACGGCCCTTCATGCCCCAGCAGCGGAGTCGCGCGCGCCATGTTCGTGCCTACTGTGACCGCCCAAAACCCAAGCTGATCGTCGGGCAGCAAATACCCAGTGAACGAAAGCAGCAGTGTGAACACGAGCAGCAGCACGCCGATGTTCCAGTTGAACTCGCGCGGTTTCTTGTAAGAACCCGTCAGAAACACGCGGAACATGTGCAGCCACACCGCGATCACCATCAAGTGAGCCGCCCAGCGGTGCATGTTGCGCAGAATCTTGCCGAACGGAACGTCATGCTCGAGATAAAGCACGTCGCGAAACGCCTGCACCTTGCTCGGGTGGTAATAGAACATGAGCAGCACGCCGGTGTAGGTCAGGATGATGAACAGATAAAACGTGATGCCTCCCATACCCCAGGTGTAGCTATAACGGACCGCATCGCGATTGATCTTGGCCGGGTGCAGGTGCAGGAACACGTTGGAAAGCACGCCCAGCGCGCGATTGCGCGGCGTGTCGTCGTGCTTGTGGCGGAAGATCGAGGTGTAGACCTGCGTCTTGGTCGGGTCCTTCAGCCCCTCGATCTGCTCTTTCGCTTTCGCCGGGATATGCGTCTTGAGGGCCTGAATGTCGTCCTTGACCCCGGTCGTTACTTTGTCCAGCAAGCCCGTTTTGCTGCCGTTTTTTCCGTTCGAATTGTTTTCGTCAGCCATGGATGTTTCCCAATCTCAACTCTTGTCATTCCGAACCGGTCTGGAGGATCGAAGACCGGTGCGGAACCTGCTTTTTTCCCGTCGCTACACTCCCGTCAGAAACGCTCCTTGATCGTTGAAGTGAGTCGGTTGTCCCTTGGGCCAGGAATACAGCTTGGCCGTGTTCACCAGAATCTGTCCATCGGGCGCGAGCTCGATGTGCGCGCGATCCATCGGCCGCGGCGCCGGACCTTCGAAGTTGATGCCCTCGCTGTCGTACCCGCTGCCATGACAGGGACACTTGAACTTGTTTTCGCTCGGCTTCCAGTCCGGGGTGCAGCCCAGATGCGTGCAGCGCGCGTAAATCACAAAGAGGCGGTCGGGCGTGCGGTCGACCCAGATGCGATATTTCTGCTGGAACTTGGTGTCGACTCCGAGCGCGAATTCGGAGGGGTATCCGATTTTGAAAACGGTATTCGGTTCGAACAGAGTGCGGGGAAGGAAGAAACGGAAAAACGCGAGGAACCACGCTGTCAGAAAGCCGGTCACCATGACCCAGACGAAGCGGCGGCGCCGGCGATCGACTTCCGTCGATGGTGTGGTTCCGGCAACGCCTGCCGCGCCCGCGGCTTTCGATGTTCCCACCGCCGGCGTACCGACATACTTGGTGGCATCCGCGGCGGCAGGCTTTGCCGCGGGTGGGGCGGCCAGTTTCGCCGCCTCTAAATTCGGATTTGGCTTGCCGACTTCCGGGTCGGCCATGAGCTTGCTCCTGTTCGAACTAATAATTTCGCCGAACTATTAAAGACCGCGAGTCGTGTCCCTAATCCAAGCCTGCGGCCGCGGCGTACTGCGGCGCGGCCAACTGCTCCCCTGTGATGCGAATCGGAATCGCCTCACGCACCGGTTCGCTCAAAGCCTGCTGCACAATCTGGCCCAGGGCCTGGATGAACCGAGGCGAGTCATTCAGCCCAGCGCTCATTTCAAACTGCGTGACGCCGAGGCGCCCCGCCCGCTCGCGCGCCTCGTGGTCGATTTCGCCGAGGGTCTCCACATGATCGGAGACGAAGGCCACCGGGACCACGCACACTTCTCGCATTTTTTCGGCAGCAAGTTTGTCGAGGGCGTCCCGCAGCGACGGTTGCAACCAGCGGCTGGCGCCCACCTTGCTCTGGTAGCAGAGTCGGTGCGGGTTGCTCCATCCTCCGCGTTCCATCAGAAGTCGAACCGTCTCTTCGATCTGCTGTTGGTAGGGGTCGCCCTTTTCGATCACGGCCATGGGCACACTATGGGCGCTGAAGAGAATTTCCGGTCGATGCGGCTGGGGGAAGCGGCCCAGCGCTTCATTCACCCTTTCAATCATGGCATCCAGATATATCGTATTACGATAGAACTCCCGCACGCAATGCACCGGCAGATCGTCGGTGAAGCGCCGCTGCCATTCGTTCAAACCGGACCCCGTTGTGGTGGACGAATACTGCGGATACATGGGTAGAAGCACGACTTCGCCGCAGTCCGCGGCGCGCAGTTGCTGGATGGCTTCCCCGGTAAAGGGATGCCAATAGCGCATCGCCACGAAACAGCGCGCATCCACGCCCCGGCTGCGCAGGCTGTTTTCCAGTGCGCGTGCCTGACTTTCGGTGTGACGGCGAATGGGCGAACCTCCACCGATTGTCGCGTAATGGTGCTGCACCCTGCGCGCGCGCGTCGTCGAAATGAGTTTGGCCAGAGCCTTGCGCCCGATGCGGGCAAAAGGGAAGTCGATGATGTCGGGATCGCAGAAGAGGTTATAAAGAAATGGTTCGATCGCTTCCAGCGTGTCGGGTCCACCGAGCTGAAAGAGAACTATCCCCACACGCCGAGCTTTGCGCGTCATCTTCCCCCAGAACCACTTTCACTGCACCCCAGAACCGAAGGAAATTTACTCCCAATGCGCTGTGAGAGTCAATGGTGGAAATGTAAAGCCAGCGAAGATTCTGCACAGCATTGCCAAATGCTTATGCTGCATGCAAGCTGATATGCAATGCCTGAGCTGCCCGACATCTCGGCCTACCTCACCGCGCTCGAGCCGCGCATCCTTCAGCAAAAGCTCGGGAGGATACGTCTGGCCAGCCCATTCTTGCTGCGAACGGCGCAGCCTCCGCTGTCGAGCGCAGAAGGACGCAACGTGCGCAGACTGCGGCGGATCGGAAAGCGCATTGCCATCGGCCTGGAAGACGATCTGTGGCTCGTGCTGCATCTGATGATTGCGGGCCGACTGCACTGGCGGCCTCCGAACGCGAAGCTGGCCGGACGCCAGAGTCTGGCAGCTTTTGATTTTCCTGACGGCTCTTTGGTGATGACCGAAGCTGGCTCAAAGCACCGGGCGTCGTTGCATGTAGTAAGTGGAGAGGAAAATCTGATTGCCTACGATGGGGGCGGAATCGACGTTTTGGCCGCCGATCTGGATGCGTTCCGTGCGGCGCTGACCGCGGAGAATCATACGCTGAAACGAGCCCTGACCGATCCCCGGCTGCTGAGCGGCATCGGCAATGCGTATTCCGATGAGATTCTGCACGCGGCCCGGTTGTCTCCGGTCACGCTGACGCAAAAGCTAAAACCGGAAGAGTGGGATCGGCTGTTCGTGGCAACGCAGAAAACGCTGAAACTCTGGATCGACCGGCTGCGCGCCGAGGCGCAGACCGGCTTTCCGGAGAAAGTGACCGCGTTTCGCCCGGACATGGCTGTGCATGGCCGCTATGGCAAGGCCTGCCCGCGGTGTGGCGACAAGATTCTGCGAATTCGCTATGCCGATAAAGAGACGAACTA
Organism: uncultured Acidobacteriaceae bacterium; assembly: GCA_964407245.1. Lineage (GTDB taxonomy): Bacteria > Acidobacteriota > Terriglobia > Terriglobales > Acidobacteriaceae > Sulfotelmatobacter. The sequence continues at coordinate 4,839 of CAYOUY010000419.1, read as the reverse complement.
CTGTGCCCGCTGCCAGACTGGTGGCAAGGTGCTGGCTGATCGAAGTTTGTCGCGCCTGTTGGGATCGGACTGGCCGCGGACACTCGAGGAACTGGAAGCGCTGAAGCGCCGGATTTAAGCGCGGGTCGGCTCGACCGCCGTTTTCTGCATTTCTTCGATCACCGCATCGGCGAACTGGGACGTTCCCGCCTGCCCGCCGATGTCGCGCGTGAGTTTTTCGCGATGGCGATAGACTCGCTCGAGCGCATTACGAATCTGCGTTGACGCCCCGTGTTCGTTCAGATGTCGAACCATCAGCAGGGCCGAACGGAGCAGGGCCGTGGGATTCGCCAGGTTTTTTCCCGCGATGTCGGGGGCCGACCCGTGCACGGCTTCAAACATGGCGCAGTCGTCGCCGATATTCGCGCTGGGCACGAATCCCAGGCCGCCCACGAAGGCAGCGCAAAGGTCAGACAGAATGTCGCCGTACAGGTTTTCCATCACCAGCATGTCGTACTGGTAGGGGTTCATCACCAACTGCATGCAGGTGTTGTCGACGATGTGCTCGGCGTAGGTGATTTCGGGGTAGTCCTTCGCCACGGCACGGCAGCAGCGCAAGAACAGTCCGTCCGACATCTTCATGATGTTGGCTTTGTGGATGGCGTGAATCTTCTTGCGCTGATATTTGCGAGCATACTCAAAAGTAAAGCGGGCGATGCGGGTCGACGCTTTCTCGGTAATGACTTTCAAGCTCTCCACCACGCCGGGAACAACTTCGTGCTCCAGGCCGGAGTAAAGCCCTTCGGTATTTTCGCGCACGATGATCAGGTCGACGTCGGGATAACGCGTGGGAATATGGGGCAGGTTGCGGATCGGCCGGAAGTTGGCATAGAGATCGAACTTGCGGCGCAGGGCGACGTTGATGCTGGCGAAACCGCCGCCTACGGGCGTGGTCACAGGGCCCTTCAACACCACGCGGGTGCGCTCAATGGATTCGATCACTTCCTTGGGAATGTATTCGCCGCTTTTCTCGTAGGCGTCGGCGCCGACCGCGAAAGTCTCCCATTCGAACTTCACTCCAGTTGCCTCCAGAATGCGCACGACGGCATTGGTGACCTCGGGTCCGATGCCGTCGCCGGGAATGAGAGTGATTCTGTGAGCCATAGCTCTTGTTATGCCTTCGCCTTCACGAGATCCTTCAATTCATTCATGAACTCTTTGACGTCTTTGAAATCAAGGTACACCGAGGCGAAGCGCACGTACGCGACTTTGTCATGGCGGCGCAAGCGGTTCATGATCAGCTCGCCCAGTTCGCTCGTCTTGCGCTCGCGCTCGGGCGACTCGATGACGAAGGACTCGGCCTCATTAACGATCTGCTCCAGTTTGCTGATCGGCACGGGCCGCTTCTCGCACGCGCGCAGGAGTCCGTTGAGCACCTTCTGGCGGTCGAACTTTTCGCGGCGGCCGTCTTTCTTGACCACCATGTAAGGAATTTCGTCGATCCGCTCGTATGTGGTGAAACGCTTGCCGCATTTCAGACACTCGCGCCGCCGCCGGATCGATTCCGCTTCCTTGCTTTCGCGCGAGTCGACTACCTTGTCATTACCAAATCCGCAAAAAGGACATTTCATGGCGATTGACCGCTCACCCCACTTCGCACTGTCATTCCGACGCGCGACGCGAAGCGGAGCACAGGAGGAACCTGCTTTCCTGAGCCTGCTTTCGTGAGCGACGTACGGAGATTGTAACAGTTGAACGACGGCGGAATACCGGCGCCAGAAGAGGCCCGCCAGGCAAAACAAAACGGCACCTGCACCCCCTGCGGTGCAAGTGCCCGTTTTTCTCCATGCCCTCCCGGTGACGGAGAGCGCGAAGTCGTCGATTCAAATCCCGAAGCGGTTAAGGGAAGCCAGCGTTCGGGAATGATCTGAATAGAAGTTGCCCGATCTCGCGTGTCCGGTTGTCACAACGATGTCTGAATTTTGTAAAAAGTGGGTGCGAATCTCTGTAGCCGCGCCGCGAAGCATGCCATTGGTAACCCGGCCACCGACTCTTTAGCTGCTAGCATACTGGCATGGCGCGGTTGCGGCTTCTTCTTGGCCTTGCAATGTTGTTCCTTTCGCTCTCGCTTTGGGCGCAAGGAAATCGCGGAGAACTGCGCCTTAAAGTGCTGGACCCCGATGGCTTTGGAGTCCGCAGCACGGTTGATCTGGTGAGCGATGCGAACCAATATCACAGCACTTTCATCACTGACGAAGCCGGCGTGCTCATTGCCAAGCGTCTGCCGTTCGGGATTTATCAGTTGCGCATTCAGCAGCCGGGCTTTGCTCCGGTTGCGCAATCCGTAGAGATCCGCTCGGTGATTCCGGTCGAATATTTCGTGAAGCTCTCCGTGGCGCCAGTGACGGAATCCATCACCGTACAGGAATCCGGCACGCTGGTGGATCCTTACCGCTCCGGCTCGGTCAACGAAATTGGTCCAGAGACCATTCAGACGCGGCCGACCTCACTGCCCGGCCGGTCGCTGCAGGATCTGGTCAACTCGCAGCCGGGTTGGCTGTACGAGGGCAACGCTGTGCTGCATCCGCGCGGCTCTGAATATCAGACGCAGTTCGTGGTCGATGGCATTCCGCTCACCGACAATCGCTCGCCCAGCTTCGGACCGGAGATCGAAGCCGATGACGTCGACTCGCTCACCATCTACACCGCGGGAATTCCGGCGGAATATGGGCGGAAGATGGGAGGCGTGGTCGAAGTCAACACTCTGCGCGATGATCAGACCGGCCTGCACGGAGAAGCGGTGCTCTCCGGAGGCAGCTTCGCTACTGCGGGCGCATTCGCTCGCAGCCAGTACACGTGGGGCCACAACACAGTCGGCGCCAGCGCCAGCGGCAACATGACCGCCCGCTATCTGAATCCGGTCGTCCCGGAAAACTATAGGAACCGGGGCACGACGGGCGATTTCTCTTTGAGCTTCGCACGCGACTTCACGACGAAAGATCGCCTGATGCTGAGCGTGCGCCACGCACTCTCACGCTTCGAGATTCCCAATGAGCAGGTCCAGGAAAATCCGCAACTGCTGCCGGAGCTGGGCCAGCCCGCACCTCCACCCGGGACCCCGGCCCAACTTCAGACCGCCGACAACTTCGAGACAATGGGTATCGCCTCGTATCAGCACATTTTTTCTGCGAATGTTCTGAGCAGCCTTCGTGGCATGGTGCGCGACAATTCCAACGACTTTTATTCGAACCCCTATTCCTGGCCGGTGATCGTCACGCAACACAATTCATTCCGCGAGGGATATTTCAATGCCTCGGTCTCGATTCATCGCGGACGCCAGGAATGGAAGGCCGGCACCGAGTCCGACAATCTTTTCCTGCGCGAGAACTACAGCGATATCATCACCGCCAATCCAAACTTTCCCGGCTATCCGTTCGACCCAAACACGGAAACTCCGTTCTCCTTTTCGGGCAGCCGGCCGGATCTCGAGCAAGCCGCCTTCGTCCAGGACCTGATTCACTTCGGCAATTGGACGCTCAACATCGGCGTGCGCTGGGATCATTACGAGTTGCTGGTGAATCAGAACGCTGCCAGCCCGCGGGCTGCGATCTCGCATTATTTTCCCGCCGCCAAGGTGATCGTCCACGCCTCCTACGACCGAATTTTTCAAACGCCGTCATTTGAAAACATCCTGCTTTCGAGCTCGACCCAGGTGCAATCGTTCGAGCCCACCGTTCTGCGTTTGCCGGTGCAGCCTTCTCACGGCAACTATGTCGAATTGGGCGCAACCAGCAGCGTGCTCGACCAGCTTCGCCTCGACGTGAATTACTTTCGCCGCTACGTCAACAATTACGCCGACGACGATCAGATTCTGAACACGGCGGTAAGCTTTCCTATTACATTTCGCAAGTCAGTCATTTATGGCGCTGAGGGCAAGCTCGAATTGCCGCACTGGAAGCGGCTTTCCGGCTTCGCCAGCTATTCCTATATCGTCGGCAACGCCTGGTTTCCTGTGACCGGCGGTTTGTTTCTCGGCGACGACGCGGTCAGCGCCACAACCCAGCTTACCGGCCACTTTCCAGATTCGCAGGACCAGCGCAATACTGTGCGCATGCGTCTGCGCTATCAGCCCGCTTCGCGGTTGTGGATTGCCGGCGGAGCCGAGTACGGCAGCGGCCTGCCGTTTGATTTCGCCGGAACCTACCAGGGGGCGCTCGCCGAATACGGACAGGCGATGGTCGATCGCATCAACTTTGCCCGCAGCCGCGTCAGACCGTCGCTGGCGGTCGACAGCTCGATCGGCGTCGACCTGTACAAGAATGATCGTGTCGCGATGCGCCTGCAGGCGGACGCCCAGAACTTGAACAATCGATTGAACGTGATCGATTTCGGGGGATTATTCTCGGGCAACGCCATCGCCCCGCCCAGAAGCTACGGGCTACGCATGCTAACTACGTTCTGACGGAGAATTTCCTCCGTGCAACCGCCTGTGAACCTCTGTGGTTAGTCCTTCTACACCACAAAATACTTCGCTCCGGGATGATGCACCACGAGCGCCGATGTGCTTTGCTCGGGTTCGAGCAGGAAGCCCGAAGTAAGCCGAACGCCGACGTTCTCTTCCGGCTTGAGCAGCGCGAAGAGCTTCGCCTGATCTTCCAGGTTCGGACACGCAGGGTAGCCAAACGAGTAGCGCGAGCCGCGATATTTCTGGTGAAACAAGTCACGAATCTCCCGCGCGTCGTTGCCAGCGATTCCCAATTCCTGCCGCATGTTCCGGTGATGCAATTCGGCCAGCGCTTCGGCAGTTTCTACACTCAGCCCATGCAGGTAGAGATACTTCGTGTACTCGCCGCCTTCAAA
>CAYOUY010000418.1:0-7272 GCA_964407245.1 uncultured Acidobacteriaceae bacterium | reverse complement strand
GGCGGTTGGACTCGAACTTGAGGCGCTTACGCGGCGTCCGAGCCGCGTGCCGAAATCCTGAGCGGAGCGAAGGACCTTGCGTAAATCTGGTGGCGGCGGTTGGACTCGAACTTGAGGCGCTTACGCGGCGTCCGAGCCGCGTGCCGAAATCCTGAGCGGAGCGAAGGACCTTGCGTAAATCTGGTGGCGGCGGTTGGACTCGAACCAACGACCTACGGATTATGAGACCGTCGCTCTAACCACCTGAGCTACACCGCCACGGTGCAAATCGGGGAGAATGCACGAAAGGACTTCTTGCTGCAGGCAGGCGACAAACCCGTCGGAGCCTCCGCCCAATTCTTAATACTAAAAGGTGGCCGCCAAATAGGTCAACGCTGACTGCAACAATCCCGTTATACTCTGCGGCATGATCATTGGCGCACACTTCTTGCTCTACAGCAAAGACGCCAAGGCCGACCGCGCTTTTTTTCGCAATGTCCTCGGTCTCCGTCATATCGACGTGGGCGGAGGCTGGCTGATTTTCCAAATGCCTCCCGCGGAAGCCGGAATTCACCCGTTGGAGGGTGAGTTCTCGCTGGACCACAGCGGTCATCGCCTGCTCGGTGCGGAGCTGTACCTGATGTGCAACGACCTCAAATTGCAGATCGCCTCGCTCAGAAAAAAGAACGTCGAGTGCGGTGAGGTGGTGGAGGCTGACTGGGGCATGAAGACCACGATTCCGCTGCCCAGCGGCGGCAAAATCGGCCTGTATCAGCCCAAGCATCCGACTGCTTTCAGTCTCAAACCAAAACCGCTGAAATCAAAACCATCGGCGAAAAAAAACCGATCGTCGAAGAAACCGAAACGATGAAGGCCATAGCCGTCATCCCGGCCCGCCTGGCTTCCACCCGCCTGCCCCGCAAGATGCTGCGTGAAATCGCGGGTAAGCCGCTGATCGGCGTGGTTTACGAGGCCGTCCGCTCGTCGCCGTTGCTCGCCGATGTGATCGTCGCCACCGACTCCGACGAAATTCTCCAAGTCTGCCGCCAGCATGGCTGGAAGGCGCTTATGACTTCGTCCGCCCATCGCAGCGGTACCGAACGCCTGCACGAAATCTCGGGCCGCGAGGCGGCCGATGTCTACATCAACGTTCAGGGAGACGAGCCCATGACACGTCCAGAGCACATCGCGACTCTGCTGCGCGTAATGGAAAATCCTGCAGCACAAGTGGGCACAGTGATGACGCGCGCCGGCAAGGAAGACATTCGCAACCCCAATGCCGTGAAGGTTGTGACCGATCTGAACGGGCGCGCCCTGTATTTTTCGCGCGCCACCATCCCTTTTGATCGCGACGGCACATTTCCCGCTTACTTCAAACACCTGGGGCTGTATGCTTATCGCAAGGCCGCGCTCGACAAATTCGTGACTCTGCCCGAGTCAGCTCTGGAAAAAAGCGAGCGCCTCGAGCAGTTACGGTTCCTGGAAAACGGAATCGCGATCTTCGTGGGAGAAACTCCCTACGACAGCGTGGGCGTGGATACCGAAGAAGACCTGCAGTGCGTCGTGGAGATCCTGAAACACCGCTGATCACGCCGACGCCCCCGCGTTAGATGTGGGGATGCATCTTTTGCGTGCGGCCCCACTCCTCCGCCGCCGCCAGGCGCCGGGAGATGGACGGGTGCGAATGGAAGAACCACTCCACCCACTTCGAAGGCGTGCGCTCCGCCAGGTTCTGCTCCGCCAGTTTATTCATCGAAGAAATAAACGGCTCAATGCTGGCAATCGACTCGAACGCATAGCGATCCGCCTGCCGCTCATTGAAGCGCGAGTAGGCATTGAGCGCTGGCATCAGCAGGAATGAGAGCACGACGGAAACCAGCGCCAGCAGCGGCAAGTTGGCGAAGTCGGAAATCTGTACGAACTCGAACAGGTGGTGATCGAGCGCGTAGTGCAGCGTCCAGTTGGCCGCCCAGAAACCGAGCAGCGTGATCGCAGCGTGCACAAAAATGCTTTTCAGAATGTGGCGATGCACGTGGTGCCCGAGTTCGTGCGCGAGCACGGCCTCGATCTCATCCGGCGTGTAGTTGTCGAGCAGCGTGTCGGCCAGAATAATGCGCCGCGTCGCGCCCAGCCCGGTGAGCGCCGCGTTCGCTTTCTTGCTTTTCTCCGAAAGCCTCCAGCGGTAAACTCCGCGCACGCGCGTTCCCGCGCGCTCACCCAGCACCACCAGCCGCCGCCGTAATTCTTCGTCATCAAGCGGCTCGAACTTATAAAAGATGGGGAATAGCACGACCGGAGCCAATTGCGCCAGCACTACGAACAACACCATGAACAGCGCCCACGCCAGCAGCCACCAGTTCTGCGGCCACTGTCGCATGGTGAAGTACAACAATTCCACCACCACTGCTCCCATGACGAGTCCGACCAGAAAGCCCTTGATCTCGTCCCACATCCACGAGCGGAACTTCTGATTGGAGAGCTTGTACGCGCGTTCCAGTCGGAATCCGTAGAAATCCAAACCCACGCTCAGGATTTTGCTGATGACGAGCAAGAGCAACAAATACGTGAAAACGGACAACGAATAATTCCCGCGGCCCATGCGGTAAGCGAGATCGCGCAGCCAGCCAGACCACCCCGTGAGCAGCAACACGAGAAGAAAGGCGAGGCCGACTACAAAGTCGGCGATGCCCAGCCAGCGCCGCACGCGGTTATAGCGGCGTGCTTCCGGCGAATCGGACTGAACCGAGGTTGGAACGCCTGCCATCAGGTATCGCCATCTCTCTCTACTAATTGGATGCGTATTAGAAGTATCGCATTCGCGGGAGATGATTTTCACCGCGATTTTCTTGGGTGGGACTCGTTAGTCACCGTTCTTTACAAACTTCTCGCCCGCTTCCAGCAATTCCTTGACCAGCTCTCGCGACGAAGCTTCAACGTAGAGTCGCAGCAACGGCTCTGTGCCCGACGCGCGAAACAAGACCCAGGCCTCGGCTCCGTTGCCGTTGGTTGGCGCATCGACAAAGAATTTAACTCCATCCATGTGCTCTTTTTTCAGCACGCGGTAGCGGCCCAGGATCTGTGTACTCTCGGCGCGGGCGCGACGGATTGCATCCTGCTTCACGTCCTCCGGAATCCGCAGGTCTCGCCGCCCGTAATAGTGCGGGCCAAACTCCCGCTGCAAATCCGCCACCAACTGGCCGAGCGGCTTGCCTTCGTCCGCCATCACATTGGCGAGCAGAAGGCAATTCAGGACGCCGTCGCGCTCCGGCAGGAACCGCGAATATCCGATTCCGCCGGATTCTTCCCCGCCGATCAGAATTTCCCGATCCATCATAAGGTCGGCAATGTACTTGAACCCAATGGAAGTCTCGTGCAGCTTGCGGCCGTGCTTGGCCGCGATGCGGTCGATCATGCGGGTCGTGTTAAACGCGCGTGCAACCTCGCCCGTCCATTGTTTGCGCTCCAGCAGCCAGCGCAGCAGGACGCAGAAAATCTTGTGCGAGTCTATGAAACTGCCGTCTTCGGCGACCGCTCCAATGCGATCGGCATCGCCGTCGGTCGCCAGCCCGGCATCACACTTTTCCTGCACCACTGTCTCCTGCAGCATCGCAGTGTGCGGTTCGATTGGCTCCGGATTAATCCCGGGAAACAGCGGATTGAGTTCTTGGCGGATGGCGACATGCCGCACTCCGCGATCGGCAAATATTCCGGTCAAAACTCCGCGCCCGGAGCCGTACATGGCATCCACTGCGAACTTGAATTTCGTCCTCGCAATCAGATCCATGTCGGCAAAGGCGCAGACCGCGGCGACGTACGGCTTCTTGAGATCCACTTCTTCAACGGCAGCCTTTTCGCCTTTCGGCATGGCGCCAGCTGCCAGTTCTTCTTCAATCTTTTTCATGATCGCAGGAGTAGCCGACCCACCGAACTTGCCTTTGAACTTCACGCCATTCCAGTTCCACGGATTGTGGCTTGACGTGACCATCACTCCGCCCGCGGCGGCTTGCTGCTTGACCGCATAAGACACAGCCGGCGTGGGAGTGTAGTCATTGGCGAGCTTGACCGGAATTCCGGCCGCGGCTATCACTTCAGCCACGACCCGCGCCGCGCGCGGAGATGCAAAACGCGCATCATATCCGACGACCACGCCACGTCGCGGCTCTTCATACTTCAGCACGTAACCGGCGATCGCGCCGGCGACGCGCCTCACGTTGTCAAAGGTAAAGTCATCGGCGATGATTCCGCGCCAGCCGTCGGTTCCGAATTTTATTTCTTGTGGCATGAATCGTTAGGTCAGCTTGTGCAGCTTCTTCTCGTCGAGATACTTCACGACTTTGCCCACATCCTGCGCATGCTGCCGGGTCGTGATCAGCAGCGCATCGGGTGTCTCCACCACCACCAGCTCGCTCACGCCGACCGCGGCCACAAATTTTCCCGGAGCATGCACATAGTTGCCGCGGGCATTCAACAGAAAAGTTCCGGAGCTGGCCACCCGATTGCCGTCCCGCGGATTGCTTTTGGCGATGTGATGCTCGTGCAGAGCCGTCCAGGAGCCCAGATCGTTCCAGCCAAAATCGGCGGGTAGACAAAAAATGTTGCCCGCCTGTTCCCCCTTCGCTGAACGTGGCTCGAGCACCGCATAATCCACGCTGATGTTTTCGCACCTGGGATACAGCTTGCGAAACACAGGGGCAAATTTGCGCGTTCCAAATGCCGCCGCGATCTCTTCCAGAAGCGGCGCAGTTCTTGGCAAATGTTCACGCAGGGCGTCGGCCAGCGTGCGCGCACGCCACAAAAACATTCCGCTATTCCAGAAATAGTTTCCTGCGGCCAGAAATTCAGCCGCCTTGGTTGCGTCCGGTTTCTCGGTAAACCGGCGCACCCGCAGCGAGCCGTCGGGCAACGCGTTGCCCGCCTCGATGTATCCGTAGCCCGTTTCCGGGCGATTCGGACGAATTCCCAGCACGACAGTGTTCGCCCCCGCCGCCGCGATCTCGACACCTCTCCGCAGTGTCTCGCGATAACGGTTCTCATCGCCGATGACATGATCGGAGGGAAACATTCCGATCACCGCGTCGGGATTGTCGCGCAACAGCAGGAACGCTGCCAGTCCAATGGCCGGCGCCGTGTTCCGCCCGACCGGTTCGGCCAGGACTTGCGCCTTCGCGAGCCTGGGCAGCTGCTTCAGGATTGCTGGCCGCAAATCTTCGTTGGTGATGATCCAGAGTCTCTTAGCGGCAGCCAGCGGCAGCAGGCGGCGCACCGTCTGCTGAATCATCGTCTGCTTGCCGTCAAGCGCCAGCAATTGCTTGGCACGTTTCCTGCGGCTGAGCGGCCAAAAGCGCGTACCGCGCCCGCCGGCGAGAATTACGGGATAGAAATTGGAGTTCTTAGTCACGAGAAATCTGAAACCAGCAATCTGCGATGGGACCTACATTCTCGTTTCCGGCTCGGGCATCTTCGTTCCCGGCACGTAAGCTCTCAGAAACTCGATCGTCCACTGCGGCCGCACGCTGACTTCGCCGACGCATGCCGGAATCACGACCGCGTCGCCTTTGGCCAGAGTCACAGCATCGGCGCCCCGCGCCTCAATCACCGCGCAGCCCTCGACGGCGACGAGAATCTGCACGGAACTCTTTCCCGAATCGTCGCGCGTCGCAATCTCGAACGGATTTTTGGCTTCGAACATATCCACTACAAAATAAGGAGCCGCGATGAGCGGCGCATGCCGGTTCTTGCTACCGCGCATCTCGGTCGGTGCCGGCCTCACAACCCTCCCCGACTTCACTTTCTCTTTCACCGCGGCCATCCCATGCTTCAGGTGCAGTTCCCGCGGACGCCCGTAATCATACAGGCGATAGGTGGTGTCGGACTGCTGTTGCGTCTCCACGATCACCGACCCCGGCCCCAGCGTGTGCACGGTTCCGCCCGCAACATAAATCATGTCGCCGGCATACACGTTGATCCAGTTCAGCAAGGCCTCGGCTGTCTTCTGATGGATCGACTCTTCCAGTTGCTTCACCGTCACGCCCGGCTTCAGCCCCAGAGCAATCTGCGCCCCGGGCTTGGCCTGGGCCACGTACCAACATTCCGTCTTGCCCCAAGGCTCGCCGACGCGCACGGCCTGCTCATCATCAGGATGAACCTGCACCGAAAGCTTCTCGTGCGGAAAAAGAAACTTGAGCAATAACGGAAATCGCTTCGCGTCGGGCGCGGCCTCGCCCACCAGCTCGCGCTGATATTCCGCACTGAGCTGCGCCAAGGTCTTCCCGATCAACGGCCCGTTGGCAACCTTGCAATCGTCGCCGGTCAGCCAGGATTCACCGATCTTCTCGGCGAATTTATGATTGGGATAGATCGGCGACAGGTCGTGCGTTCCCCACGGACGCGGATCAAACGCGGGCGTCATCAACAATGGATAAAGATTTCCCATGCCACACTTGCGTCAAGCGACTCTTCGGAGGACAACTTGCGCCAACAAAAAAGACCGCTCGCAAACGGAACGGCCTTCGCCGAACCCGATTATCTGCCGAGGTTCGGTCGTCAAAACCGATTTAGAGCGCGCCGAAAAATTTGCGCATGCGTTCCAGGCCGCGATCGAGTTCCGCTTTCGAAGTCGCGTAGGAAACGCGGATGTGATCGTTCGTGCCGAATCCTTCGCCCGGCACAGTCGCGACGTGCGCCTCCCGCAACAGCCGTCCGGCCACATCCGACGCCGACTTCAGCCCGCTCCGGCCCAGGAATGATCCGATGTTGGGATAAGCGTAAAACGCGCCTTCCGGCATCGTGCAAGTTACGCCCGGAATCGACCGCAGCCCCTTCACCACGTGATCGCGCAGCTCGATGTATTCGCGCCGCATGTTTTCCACGCATTCCTGCGGTCCCTTCAGCGCCGCCACCGCCGCCTTCTGCACAATCGAAGTTGGATTCGATGTCGACTGGCTCTGCAGCTTTGCCATGGCGCTGATGACCGGCACCGGGGCCAGAGCGTATCCCAGGCGCCATCCTGTCATGGCGTAGGTTTTCGAGAGCGACCCGAGCACCACCATGCGCTCTTTATATTCACGCAGCACTCCCACCGAAAATTTCTTTCCGGTGTAATTCAGGTACACATAACACTCGTCGGAGAGCACCCAGATGCCGCGCTGGTGCGCCAGACGCACCACTTCGGTCATATCGTCGGCGCTCATCACCGCGCCTGACGGATTCGACGGCGAATTCAGAATGATCGCCTTGGTGCGCGGCGTAATCAGCCGCGCCACCATTTCGGCTGTCACGCGGAAGCCCTGCTGC